>NZ_WHOR01000002.1:0-65497 GCF_013340925.1 Azospirillum formosense | reverse complement strand
CCACCCCCCGCCACGTCTCGCCGTCTTCGTGTCCGGGCTGGACGACACTCCGGCCGGACGCGCCGCTGTGGGATTGGCCGGTGCCCTGCGCCGGCGGGGGTATGGGCTCGACGTCATGGCCCCGATGGGGGGAGGATCATTGCGGGCAGTGCTGCACCCCTGCATCGGCCAGATCGACCTCGCCAAGCGCCACACCGGCACTTCCGTCCTCGCTCTCGCGCGGATCGTCGCGGAGCGGCGGCCGGCCGGGCTCATCGGGGTGGGAGAGGACGCCGGGCTCGTCGCCCTTGGCGCCGTCCGGCTGGCGCGGCAGGGCACGCCCGTGGCGGTGCTGGAGGATTCGCCGCTGTCCGACGGCGGGCTAAGGAGAGCTTTGCGGCGGTGGCTGCACCCGCGCGCCGCCGCTGTGGTGAGCGGTGCGACGGAGCCTGAGGAGGCGGCCCGGTTCATCCTGACCGCCTTCGGGTTTCCCGATGTGATTTGTTAGAACCGCGGCGGCGTCACTTTGCGGTGCCGAAGACCGGGTGCACCACGCGGTCGCCCGGGCGGATGCCCAGCCGCGCGCTCATGCCGCCGTTGATCTCCAGGATGCCCTTCACCGGACCGGCGGAGTTCACCGCGTCCAGCGACTGGGGCACGGCGTTGGCATGGATGTTCACGATGCGGCCATCCGATCCGATGAAGATCATGTCGAGCGGGATCAGCGTGTTCTTCATCCAAAAGCTGGCCGGCTGCGGACGGTTGTAGGTGAACAGCATTCCGGCGTCGGCGGCCATCGTCTCGCGGAACATCAGCCCCTGAGCCTGCTGCGCCGGGGTTTCCGCCAGTTCCACGTCGAAGCGGTACTTGCCGCCGCCCGACGTCTCGACGGTCAGGGAAGAGCGTGCGAAGCTCTCCAGCGCGACCGCCGGCAGGGCCGACAGCAGAATCGCAAAACCCACCAAAATCCCACTCAGAATTCCGCGCACAGCCCGTCCGATCATCGCGACCAACCATCCCTTGAGATTTTCAGCGACTGGACGATGCCGCCGCGGAGCACGCCTGTCCAGAGGCGTCTCTCCGGCGGCGTTACGCCGCCGTACGATCGCTGGCGGTGGTGTAGATGTCCTTGGTCAGCGGCTTGACCTGCTTGATCTGATAGCCGGGGCGGGCGCTGAAGCGGCGGATGGCACGCTCTCCGGCCTCCCGGTCGCTCTCGGCCCAGACGAGGTAATCGCGCCCGCGTGCCCATTCGACGGCCAGCGGGTGCAAGGCGTCGATCTCGCCGATCTGGGTGTTGACGACGGTCACCAGCCATTCCTTGTCGTTCGGATTGCGCCGGTCGGTCAGGATCAGGAGCTGGGGACGTTGCTTGGTCTGCGCCTCGGACAGGCGTCGCTGGATGTCGGACTGCTTGCGCCTCGCCTCGACCATGTCGGCCATGCACTCCTCGGTTTCCTTGGCGAGATGCTGTTCCTCGTTCTGGAGCCGACGGATCGTTGCCTCCAGCTTGCCGATGGTGTCCTTGGCGGCGCGCATCCGGCTTCGGCTCTGCACCACCTGCGAATCGACCGCCAGCAGCACGTTGCCCAGCCATGCGCCGATGGCGATGATCCCCAATATGATGAGGAAATTGATCATCATGACGCGGGCGCCTTGATGCGGGCAGGGTTGAGGCGGCCCTGGGTCTTCTGGAACGTCTTGGTGAAGCCCATCTTGAAGGGGAACGCCACCTCGACGAGCTGCTTGGCTTCCTCCGCGTTGGACGCCCAGACCTCCGCCACGTTGGCGCAGCGCCAGATCGGGTTGACCTGGGACTTGTCGCCGCCGGAAGAGGCCTTCTCCTGGGCGACGTTCACCAGGAACTTCGACAGTCCTGCCTGGGGATCGCCCACCTCGTGCACGAACATGGGCGGCTGGAGCGCGATTTCCGCAATCGCCCGCTCCAGCTTGCGGTTTTCGGTTTCGGCGCGGTGCTTCTCGGCGGACGCTTGGTTGCGCCGCTGCACCTTGCCGTTCACCCGGTCCTGAAGCTCGTGGATCTCCGAATGCAGGACGTAGATGCGGTTCTCAAGCTGGTCGATGCCTGCCGAGCGATGAAGAAAGTCAGGCAGGAAACGCTTCAGCATCATGGCGACCGGTACGGCAGCCAGCATCATCGCGGCGATGGTCAGCAGGAGCAAGGTGGTGTTGGACATCGGCGGCCTGCCCTTCTCCCTCTCCGGCTCCCGGCATGGCGCGATTCATCGGAATGGCCAGCGGACAGCGCAAGTCGCGCGGATCAGGCTGTCCGATTCGTCCCATTACGTCAACTGCGTGACATACGGGAATGAAAAACTTTCCAAAGATTATCCAGTACGGACCATCTTCGCCATTGCCGCAGCGGCAACGCGACGCACCTCGTCGCGCAGCGGGCCGGGGCGCGGCGCGTCGGCAAGCGTCGTGAACCAATGCTCCGGCGGGTTGCGCCCGGCGGCGCGCGACCAGGACAGCGCCCGCAGCACCCTCTCTGCCTCCGGCGTCGGCGGCACCACCGGGTCGATGCCGTTCAGCACGGCCCAAATTCCCGCCCAGCAGCGCCCGACGGACCAGGGATTGTAGCCGCCGCCCCCGACGACCATCAGGCGCGGCGCCAGCCCCATCAGCGCTCGAACCGCCCGCCACAGCGCGCCGTTCGACAGCTCCAGCCGGCTCAACGGGTCTTCGGCGAGCGCGTCGGCCCCGGTCTGGATGACCAGCGCCTGTGGGCGGAACGCTTGCCCCAACGGCAGGATCACCGTCTCCAGCAAGTAATCCATCTCGGTGTCGTTGAACTCCGGAGGAACCGGCAGGTTGACGGCCATTGCGCCAGGGCGGTCCTCCGCCTTGCCGGTGAAGGGCCAACGCCCGTCCTCATGGACCGACAGGGTCAGCACGCGGTCATTGTCGGCGAAGGCGTCCTCCACCCCGTCGCCGTGGTGGGCGTCGAGATCCACATAGAGCACCCGGTCGACCCCGGAATCGAGCAGGGCCAGGATGCCCAGAACCGGAGCGTTGAGGTAGCAGAAGCCGCTGGCCCGTCCCGGACGGGCGTGATGGGTGCCGCTGGCCGGACTGTAGACGATGCCGGCGGGCACTTCGGCCAGCAGGCGCCCGGCCAGGATGGCGGCGCCGGTGCTGATGGCGGGGCGGCGGTACATCTCCGGAAAGACGGGATTCTCCAACCGGCCGAGGTTGTAGCGCTCCCCCGTCGCGGCATCCACGCGCTGGTCGGCCTCGGCGCGGTGCAGGACGGCGATGTAGTCCGGAGCGTGGAAACGGGCCAGTTCCTCGGGCGTTGCGAGCGGGCTGTCGCGGTAGGCCGCGTCGGGCAGCCAGCCCATGGCGCGGCTGAGGTCGATGGCGGTGGACACCCGCGGGATGGCCAGCGGGTGCTTCGCGCCGTAGCTGGAGCCCCGGTAGATCTCGCTGCCGAGAAACAGCGGGCGGACGGGAAACGTTGGCGGAAATTCGTTGGGAAAATCGGTCGGCATGGGGTGGAGAGGTGGAGCGGCAAGTCCCGTCCGTCAACGTCTCGTGCACAGCGCCCCTTGTCGTGGCCACGTGGCGATCTCTTTTCTTGAGGGGGCTGGAACATCCGCGGGGGAGGCACGGCATGGACGGTGCGTGGCGTCTGGCGGGGGTAGCCGCCGCGGTTCTTGTTGCCGGCGGATTGGGGACGCCGGCCTTTGCCGACACGCCGGTCGATCTGGAGCTGGTGCTGGCCGTGGACGTATCCGGCAGCGTGGACGCGGAGGAAGGCCGCCTTCAGCGCGAAGGCTACGTCGCCGCCCTCACCGACCCGAAGGTCCAAGCGGCGATTCGCGGCGGTCCCTTCGGGCGCATCGCCGTCACCTACGTCGAATGGGCCGGCGACAGCTTCCAGCGCATCACAGTGCCCTGGACCCTGCTGAGCGATCACGGCAGCGCCGAAGCCTTCGCCTCATCGCTCGCCGAATCGCCCACGCTCAGCGCGCAGTGGACCTCGATCAGCGCGGCCATCGACTTCAGCGTCCGCCTGTTCAACGACAACGGCTTCGAGGGGACGCGGCGGGTGATCGACGTGTCGGGCGACGGGATCAACAACCGCGGCCGTCCCGTGCAATGGGCGCGCGACGAGGCGGTGGCCGCCGGGATCACCATCAACGGCCTGCCGATCCTGAACGACCGGCCCAATCCCTGGGGCGGGGCGGCTCCGACGAATCTCGACGGCTATTACGAGGAGCATGTGATCGGCGGACCCGGTGCCTTCCTGGTGCCCGCCGTCAGCTTCGAAGCCTTCGCCGACGCCATTCTCAGCAAGCTGCTCCTGGAAATCTCCGGTCTGCCTCCCGACCCCGGCGGGGGCAGCCCCACCGGCCTCGCCAGCCGCTAGCCGCGCCGTTGCCAGAACGGCCCGGCAAACGTTACCAATGGAGTCCCGGTCATCCGGTTCGAAACCCGCGAGCGAGACCATGCCGATCAAGACGATCCTGCTGCACATGTCGAACGACGACCGCCACACCCAACGGCTTGAGGTCGCGGTCGGTCTCGCCAAGCGCTTCTCGGCCTTTGTCGAGGTGCTGTTCGTCGCCACGCCGGTGTCGATGCCTCCCGCGGTGACCGGGCGTGCCGCCTCCTACGCCTACATCGCCGAGGCCACGGCCATCGCCCACGAGAAGGCCGGACTGATCGAACAGGAGGTCCGGTCGGCGTTGAAGGACTGCTCCTATTCCTGGACGGTCGACGAAGGGGACCATGTGGAGCTGCTGGCCGCCCGCGCCGCCTATGCCGACTTGGCCATCGTGACCCAGAGCCACGGGGACGACCTCGCCGACCGGGTGATGCTCCAGGTGCCGGACCGGCTTCCGTTGACCAGCTCGTGCCCGACCCTCGTTCTCCCTTTCAATTTTCCGCCCCGGACGGAGATCGGCCGCCATGTGGTGGTGGCCTGGAAGAACACGCGGGAAGCCGGGCGCGCCGTGCGCAACGCCATGCCATTCCTGAAGGAGGCGGAACGGGTTACGGTGGTCACCATCGACCCGCCGGGCCATGCGTTGGACGGCGGCCGCGATCTGATGATCTGGCTGGAGCGCCACGGTGTCCGCAGCCAGCATCAGGCCAGCATCTTCCAGGGTGGCGACGTCGGGGAGATCATTCTGGACAGCCATCGCAGCCTGGGCGGGGATCTGCTGGTGATGGGTTCCTACGGCCATTCCCGCTTGCGGGAGTTGGTGCTGGGCGGGGCGACGCGCACGGTGCTGTCCAACCTCACCACCCCGGTCCTGATGTCGCATTGAGGGCTCACGCGCCGGCGGGCGGCGCTTCCGCCGGCCGCCGGCCTCGCAAGGCTGGCCTAGAGGAAGAACACCCAGGTCACCAGGACGAACAGCGGCACCAGGATGCCGAAGGACCACAGCATGTAGCCGAAGAAGCTCGGCATCGCCACGCCGCGCTCCTCCGCGATGGCCTTGACCATGAAGTTCGGCGCGTTGCCGATGTAGGTGTTGGCGCCCATGAACACCGCACCCGCCGAAATGGCCGCCAGGGTCACGGCGAGGTCGGTCATCAGAACCTGCGCGTCGCCCCCCGCGGTGTTGAAGAAGATCAGGTAGGTCGGTGCGTTGTCGAGGAAGCTGGACAGCAGACCGGCCGCCCAGAAATAGGCCGCCGGAACCGGCTGGCCGTCCTGGTTCACCGCCGCGATGATGGCGCCCAGCGCCCCGTCGGTGCCCGCCCGCAGGATGGCGATGGCCGGAATGATGGTCAGGAAGATCGCGGCGAACAGTTTCGCCACCTCCAGGATCGGTCCCCAGGTGAAGGCGTTCAGGCGGCGGCTGCGCGCGCTGGTCAGCTTCAGCGACAGGCCGGTGATTCCCAGAAGCAGCAGGTTGCTGACGATCGTCTCCAGCGGCACGTGGATGTGATAGATCTCCACCCCCACCCCCGGATGCCAGACGCCGCTCAGCAGAACCGCGCCGACGACGGCGACGAGCAGGAGCAGGTTCACCGCCCCTTCGATCCGCACCGGCTCCCGTTCATGAACGCCCTCGATCAGCGGGTGCTTGCCGGGGTCCTTGGTGTGGAGATAGAGGTCGACGAGGAAGTAGATCACCAGCAGGCAGCCGGCCACCAGCGTCATCGGCCAGAACAGATGGACCGTCGGCCAGAAGAAGCCGACTCCCTTCAGGAAGCCCAGGAAGAGCGGCGGATCGCCCAGCGGCGTCAGGGAGCCGCCGACGTTCGACACCAGGAAGATGAAGAAGACGATGGTGTGCACCTTGTGCCGCCGGTGCTCGTTGGCGCGGATCAGCGGACGGATCAGCAGCATCGAGGCGCCGGTGGTCCCCATCAGGCTGGCCAGCAGCGTCCCAAGCCCAAGCCCCAATGTGTTCGCCAACGGCGTCCCCACCAGCGTTCCACAGATCCGAACACCGCCCGCCACCGTGAAAAGGGCGGTCAACAGCACGATGAAGGGGATGTATTCGAGAAGCAGGGTGTGCAGCAGCTCGTAGGTGGCGAGATCAGCCCCAAAGGTCAGCGCGAAGGGGAGCAGGAAGGCGACGGCCCAGCCTGCGGCAACCTTGCCGAAATGATGGTGCCAGAAGGACGGCGCCAGCAGCGGCATCAGCGCGATGGACAGCAGAATCCCGGCGAAGGGAATCACCCAGAAAACATTCAGGTCACGCCCGTCGAGATGCGGAGCCCCCGCCGCTTCCGCCGCCAGGGCCAGCCCTGGCAGTCCGGCGGCGGCGAGGCCCGCCAGAGCGGCCAGGGGAGCGGCAAGTGAACGGGAGAGGCGATGTCGGGTGGGTCGGGCGTCGGTCATCACACGCATTCATCTGTAATATCAGTTACTGAAGTATGCGTCTCCGAAAGGGCTAAGCCAAGCCGGAACGCCGCTTCGGAAACCCCTTATCGGCCGTGCGTGAATAACGTGTCTCTAACGGCAGGGCTTGAGTTCGAGGGGACTCGGGACCGGCCCACCGATCCAGCCGTGAAGTGGGTGGCACACTCCGCCCACGCACAGCGTGTGGTCAGGCGTAAAGGACGAGGCGGCCAGAATCACCCGTTCCAGCGCCGGCACCGCCGGTGTCCAGACCCACCAGCCATCGGCCAAGCGGGCACCCGCCGGCGGCTCCATCCCGGCACCGCTGCCCTTCACGCGGGCTTCGGTCAGGGCGAGGCGCCCGTTCTCGATGCGCCACTCCTCCCGCCATTCGGTTTTCTCGACCGAATGGGTCCAGGACAGGGAGAAGGCGGAACCCGGCAGGGCGGCCAGAACCGCCCCGCCGAGCGCCGACAGGCACAACGCCACACTCATGCCGGGGCGCTGCTCCGCCCCAGGCGGCGCAGGCGGTGGCGCTGCCACAGCAGGAAGGCGGCCGTCATAACGAACCCGGCCTCGTCGGTCACCGGAAGCGCCAGGACGAACAGGAAGGCCGCCGCCGCCGCGAACACCCGCTCCACCACCTTCAGCGGCGTCCAGAAGAATCCTATCGTCGCCGCTCCCCACAGGCCGATGGCGATCAGCGCCTTGAACAGGACGTACACCACCGCCAGCGGGTCCGTGGTCTGAAGCATCAGAGCGGGCGAATAGACCGCCATGAAGGGCACGACATAGCCGGCCATGGCGATTCGCGTGGCGATCCAGCCGACCTCCATGTGCCCGGCCCGGCAGATCGACGAGGCGGCCAGCGCCGCCAGCGCCACCGGCGGAGTCAGGTCGGCCATGATGCCGAAATAGAAGACGAACATGTGCGAGACGATCAGCGGAACGCCCATCTGCAGCAGGGCCGGCGCCGCGATGGCCGCGGTGACGATGTAGTTGGCCGTCGTCGGCAGTCCGGTCCCCAGCAGGATGCAGGCCAGCATCGTGAGGATCAGCGCGACCAGCAGGTTGCCGCCGGCAAGCTGGACGATCGTTCCGGCGAAGCTGGAGGCCAGACCGGTCAGCGTCAGGATCCCGATCAGCACGCCGACCAGCGCACAGGCCACGCCCACGCCGACCGCGTTCTTGGCGCCGTCGGCGAGGCTGTTCACCAGCATGGCCAGCGTCTCACGCCCGCCTTTGATGATCAGGCAGGGAATGATCAGCAGTCCGACGATGGCGAAGGCCAGATGCTCCGTCCGCCAGCCCATCCGCCACAGCGCCGCCGCGACGAGGCCCAGCACGACCCAGAAGGCGACGCGCAGGGCCATCGGCCCGATGGAGCTGACGATCTTCGTGCCGAGGATCAGCGCGATGGTCGACGCGATGCCGATCACCCCGGCGAACAGCGGCGTGAAGCCGGAGAACAGCAGGTAGACCAGCGCCGCCAGCGGCAGGATCAGGTACCAGCCCTCGATCAGCGCGCGCGACACGCTGGGGCACTGGTCCTTCGGCAAACCGACGAGGTTGCGCTTGCCCGCCTCCAGATGGACCATCCAGAAGGCGCTGCCGAAATAGAGGATCGCCGGAATCGCCGCGGCGATGGCGATGTCGCTGAAGGGGACGCCGATGGTCTCGGCCATGATGAAGGCCGCCGCCCCCATGACCGGCGGCATGAGCTGGCCGCCCATGCTGGCCGTGGCCTCGACCGCCCCGGCGAAGGCCGGCCGGTAGCCGAAGCGCATCATCAGGGGGATGGTGAACTGGCCGGTGGTCAGCACGTTCGCCACACCCGAGCCGTTGATCGTCCCCATGAAACCGGAGGAGATGACCGCCACCTTCGCCGGCCCGCCCTTGGCATGGCCGACGAGGCCCAGCGACACGTCGTTGAACAGCTTGATCATGCCGGCGCGCTCCAGGAAGGCGCCGAACAGGATGAACAGGAAGATGAAGGTCGCCGAGACGAAGGTCGGCGTGCCGTAGATGCCCTCGGTCGAGAGGTACAGGTTGTCGATGACCTGGTCGATGTCGTAGCCGCGGTGGGCCAGCCCGAAGGGCAGATGCCGCCCGAACAGCGCGTAGGGGATGAAGACGCCGCAGATGATCGGCAGCGCCCATCCCATGATCCGCCGGGCGCCCTCGAACACCAGGGCGATGGTGATCGCGCCGACGATCAAATCCGTGGTGTTCGGATCACCCGCCCGCTGGATGAGATCGACCTCGAACACGTAATGGTAGAGGCCGAGTGCGAAGGCGCCCAGGCCCAGCAGCCAATCGTACCAGGGCACGCTGCGCCGGTCCCCGTGCGAACGGAAGCCGAACAGGGTGAAGGTCATCAGCAGCAGGAAGCCGACATGGACCGACCGGACGACCATGCTGGACAGCGGGTTGAACGCCGCCGTCCAGATCTGGAACAGCGAGAAGGCGACGGCGATGGCGAAGACCGCCTTTCCGGCGACGCCTTCGAAGGCCACGACCGTCGAGGGATTCTCGCGGTCGATGGCCTGGCGGATCCTGTTGTCCGCGTCTTGGGAGGATGCGCTCATCGCACGGGGGTTCCGGGACGACGGGGCGCGCTTACATCAGGCCCTTTTCCTTGTAGAACTTCTCCGCCCCCGGATGCAGCGGCACCGGGGATTGGGTCGCGCCGGCGTCCAGCTTGATCTGCTTGGCGGCGGCGTGGGCGGCGGCCATGGCGTCGAGATTCTCGAACATCGCCTTGGTCATGGCGTAAACCGCGTCGTCCGACACGCCGGAGTGGGTGACCAGCAGGTTGCGCACCGCCGCGGTCGGCACCGGCTCGCTCTGTCCGCTGTAGCTGTTGGCCGGAATGGTTTCCGCGATGTAGGCGGAGTCGCCCACCTTCTGGACCACGTCCGCCGGGATCGACACGATGGTGATCTCCTGCGAGGTGGCCAGATCCTTGATCGCCGCCACGCCGAGGCCGGCGGAGATCAGGGTCGCGTCGAGCTGCCGGTTCTTGATCAGGTCCACCGATTCGGCGAAGGGCAGATACTCGGTCTTGGCGAAATCCTTGTAGCCCAGCCCGGCGGCGGCGAAGATCGCGCGGGCGTTCAGCTCCGTCCCCGACTTCGGCGCGCCGACCGACACGCGCTTGCCCTTCAGGTCGGCCAGAGTCTTCACGCCGGAATCCCGGCTGGCGACGATCTGGATGTAGTTGGGGTAGATGGCGGCCACGGTGCGCAGCTTGGTCAGCTTGGTCTTGAAGCCGGCCTCCTCGTCGCCCTTCCAGGCGCCGCTCAGCGAATCGCCGAGCGAGAAGGCGATCTCGCCGCGCTCCGACTGGAGGAGGTTCAGGTTCTCCACCGACGCCTTGGTCGCCTGGACCGTGACCTTCGCCCCCGGAATGGCCTTGCCGTAGATCCCGGACAGCGCCACGCCCAGCGGGTAATAGACGCCACTGGTGCCGCCGGTCAGGACGGTGACGAACTGCTCGGCCTGGGCCGGCAGCGCGGTGAACATGCAAACGCCGACCGCGGCCAGGAAACGCTTCATTCTTCTATCCTCCCGAGAGACTGTCCGTAGCGGATCGTTCGTAAGACGCGTTGGTTTGCGTCGGATTGTTGGGTATCCTAACTTGTGGGCGGTGGGTCCGCCAGTCCGTAGGAACCGATAGACGCGCGGCGGTTCGGCACAAGCCCTCTCCCTTCGGAGGAGGCCGAACGGCGTCTTGACCGGATAGGACGGCGCCCCCCTATCCTTGTTCCGGTTGGTCCTGCGCCACACTTTATCCCGCAGATCTGGAAGAACCGTCGAAAGAAGCGTCGCGAAGGTCGGGGCAACAGAACGTCACCAACAATGGGAGGACAGCGGATGCCGTGTACCGTTTCCATGACCGTCAACGGAAAGGCGGTCTCGCGCGAGGTGGAGGAGCGGACCCTGCTGGTCACCTTCCTCCGTGACCAGCTCGGCCTGACCGGCACCCATGTCGGCTGCGACACCAGCCAGTGCGGCGCCTGCGTCGTCCACATCGACGGGCGGTCGGTGAAATCCTGCACCATGCTGGCGGCCCAGGCCGACGGCGCCGCGGTCACCACCATCGAGGGGCTGGCGGCGGCGGACGGCACGCTGCACCCGATGCAGGCGGCCTTCCGCGAGCATCACGGCCTGCAATGCGGATTCTGCACGCCGGGCATGGTGATGAGCGCCGTCGATCTGGTGACGGCCAACCCCTCCCCCAGCGAGCACGAGGTCCGCGAAGGGCTGGAGGGCAACATCTGTCGCTGCACCGGCTACCACAACATCGTCAAGGCGGTGATGGCCGGGGCGGAGGCGATGCAGGGCGGCACGATGAAGGCCGCCGCCGAATAACAACGGGCAAAGGCTCTCATGGGAGGAACAAGAAGATGGCGAACCCCACCGGCATCGGCGCTTCCGTGCGCCGGCGCGAGGACGCGCGCTTCCTGACCGGGCGCGGCACCTACACCGACGACATCAACCGGCCCAGCCAGACCCACGCGGTCTTCGTGCGGTCCCCCTACGCCCACGCCCGCATCGCCGGCATCGACGCGGCCGAAGCCATGCAGGCCCCCGGCGTCATCGCCGTGCTGACCGGCGCCGACATGGAGGCCGACAAGGTCGGGAGCCTGCCCTGCGGTTGGCAGATCCATTCCAAGGACGGTTCCCCGATGAAGGAGCCGCCGCACTTCCCCATCGCCCGCGACCGGGCGCGCTATGTCGGCGACGCCGTCGCCGTGGTGATCGCCGAGACGCGCGAGCAGGCGAAGGACGCCGCCGAGCTGGTCATGGTCGATTACGAGGAGCTGCCGGCGGCGGTGACTTCGCTGAAGGCGCTGGAGGGTGGCGCGCCGCTGGTCCATGACGACGTCGGCGGCAACCTCTGCTTCGACTGGCATCTCGGGGACGCGGCGGCGGTGGACGCGGCCTTTGCGCAGGCGGCCCATGTCGCCAAGCTCGATCTGGTCAACCAGCGGCTCGTCCCCAACGCCATGGAGCCGCGGGCGGCGCTCGGCGAGTACGACCGGGCGACCGGCGAGCACACGCTGACCACGACCAGCCAGAATCCGCACGTCATCCGCCTGCTGATGGGCGCCTTCGTTCTGGGCATCCCGGAGCACAAGCTGCGCGTCGTCGCCCCCGACGTCGGCGGCGGCTTCGGCTCCAAGATCTTCCATTACGGCGAGGAGGCCGTTGTCACCTGGGCGGCGAAGAAGGTCGGGCGCCCCGTCAAGTGGACCGCCGAGCGCTCCGAGAGCTTCCTGACCGACGCCCACGGCCGCGACCATGTCAGCCACGCCGAGCTGGCGATGGACAAGGACGGCAATTTCCTGGCGCTACGCGTCGCGACCATCGCCAACATGGGCGCCTACCTGTCGACCTTCGCGCCGTCGATCCCGACCTATCTCTACGCGACGCTGCTGGCGGGCCAGTACAAGACCCCGGCGATCTACGCCGAGGTGAAGGCGGTCTTCACCAACACCGTGCCGGTGGACGCCTACCGCGGCGCCGGACGTCCGGAGGCCTGCTACCTGATCGAGCGGCTGGTCGAGGTCGCCGCCGCCGAGACGGGAATCGACAAGGCGGAGTTGCGCCGCCGCAACTTCGTGCCGGCCAGCGCCATGCCCTACCAGACCCCGGTGGCGCTCCAGTACGACACCGGCGACTTCGCCAAGAATCTCGACATCGCCCTGCCCTTGGTCGATTACGACGGCTTCGCCGCGCGCAAGGCCGAATCCGCCCGGCGCGGCAAGCTGCGCGGCATTGGCTTCGCCACCTACATCGAGGCTTGCGGCATTGCACCGAGCAACGTCGCGGGCGCGCTGGGCGCGCGGGCCGGTCTGTACGAATCGGCGGAGGTGCGCTTCCACCCCACCGGTTCGGTGACGGTCTTCACCGGCTCGCACAGCCATGGGCAGGGGCACGAGACGACCTTCGCGCAGCTCGTCTCCGAGCGCTTCGGCGTGCCCATCGAGAATGTCGAGATCGTTCACGGCGACACCAGCAAGATTCCCTTCGGCATGGGCACCTACGGCTCCCGCTCCCTGGCGGTCGGCGGGTCGGCCATCGTCAAGGCGATGGACAAGGTGGAGCGCAAGGCCAAGAAGATCGCCGCCCACATGCTGGAGGCCGCGGAGGCCGACATCGAGGTGAAGGATGGGCGCTTCGTCGTGGCGGGCACCGACAAGGCGCTGACCATCGGCGACATCGCCCTGCAGGCCTATGTCCCGCACAACTTCCCGCTCGACGAGTTGGAGCCGGGGCTGGACGAGCAGGCCTTCTACGATCCGAAGAACTTCACCTACCCCAACGGCTGCCACGTCTGCGAGGTGGAGATCGACCCCGACACCGGCGTGGTCCAGGTGGCGAGCTTCGCCGCGGTGGACGATTTCGGGCGGGTCATCAACCCGCTGATCGTCGAGGGGCAGGTCCATGGCGGGCTGGTCCAGGGCATTGGGCAGGCGCTCTACGAGAACTGCGTCTACGACGAGGAGTCCGGGCAGCTCATCACCGGCTCCTACATGGACTACTGCATGCCGCGGGCGGACGACGTGCCGTCCTTCACGGTGCGCTACCACGAGGACCAGCCCTGCACCCACAACCCGCTGGGCGTGAAGGGCTGCGGCGAGGCCGGGACCATCGGCGCGTCGGCCGCCGTGATGAACGCGGTGGTGCACGCCCTGTCCGAGTACGGCGTCACGCATCTCGACATGCCGGCGACCCCGGAGCGGGTCTGGCAGGCGATCCGGCGCCACACCCCCGCCCAGGCGGCCGAGTAAGAGGGAGGAGACATCATGTACGCCTTCACCTATCACCGCCCCAAGAGCGTCGCCGACGCCGTCACCCTGCTCGGCCAGTTCGAGGACCCGAAACTGCTGGGCGGCGGGCAGACGCTCCTGCCGACGCTCAAGCAGCGCCTCGCCCGGCCGAGCGATCTGATCGACCTCGGCCAGATTCCGGAGCTTCAGGGCATCCGGGAGGAGGCCGGCGGCCTGACCGTCGGCGCCTTCACCCGCCACGCCCAGGTCGCCCATTCCGACGTCGTGAAGCGCGTCATCCCGGCGCTGGCCAGCCTTGCCGAGGGAATCGGCGACCGGCAGGTGCGCAACATGGGCACGCTCGGCGGGTCGATCTGCAACGCCGACCCCTCCGCCGACTACCCGGCCGCGGTCGTCGCGCTGAAGGCCACGGTGCGGACCGACCGGCGGGAGATCGCCGGCGATGACTTCTTCACCGGCATGTTCGAAACGGCGCTGGAGCCCGGCGAGATCGTCACCGCCGTGCATTTCCAGACGCCGGACAAGGCCGCCTACGCCAAGTTCCGCAACCCGGCCAGCCGCTACGCCATCGTCGGCGTCTTCGTCGCCGTGTTCGGGAGCGAGGTGCGGGTCGCGGTGACCGGCGCCGGTCCCTCCGTCTTCCGGGCGGACGACATGGAGGCGGCGCTGGCCCAGGACTTCCGCGCCGACGCCCTGAACGGCGCGTCGGTGTCGGCGGACGGGCTGAACGCCGACATCCACGCCAGCGCCGACTACCGCGCCCATCTGGTGCGGGTGATGGCGCGGCGCGCGGTCGAGGCGTGCGGGTGATCGTCATCCCTCTCCCGCCCCGGGAGAGGGTGGCGCGAAGCGCCGGGTGAGGGTACCGTCGAGGATCGGTGCCGCATTATGGTCGGCACCCTCACCCTTCCCACGTCGTGGGCCCCTTCCCTCTCCCGGGGTGGGAGAGGAAGTATTCCCGCTGGATGACGGATTGTCATGCCCAACACCCTCCCCGCCTCCGTCGATGACACGCTGGACCTGCTGCGGCGGGGCAACTACGTCGCCGACCGCTCGCTGGCGACGGCGCTGTACCTCGCGCTAAAGCTGCGGCGTCCGCTGTTCCTGGAGGGCGAGGCCGGGGTCGGCAAGACCGAGATCGCCAAGGTGCTGTCCGCCACGCTCGGCCGGCGCCTGCTGCGGCTGCAATGCTACGAGGGGCTGGACGTCGCCGCGGCGGTCTACGAGTGGAACTACGCCCGGCAGATGATGGAAATCCGGCTGGCCGAGGCGTCGGGCGACCGCGACCGCGACGCGCTCGCCGCCGACCTCTTTTCCGAACGCTTCCTCATCAAGCGCCCGCTGCTCCAGGCGCTGGAACCCGACTTGGCCGGTCCTCCCGTCCTGCTGATCGACGAGCTGGACCGCACCGACGAGCCGTTCGAAGCCTATCTGCTCGAAATCCTCTCCGACTTCCAGGTTTCGATCCCGGAGTTCGGCACGGTCACGGCACCGGAGCCGCCCATCGTCATCCTGACCTCCAACCGCACCCGCGAGATTCACGACGCGCTGAAGCGGCGCTGCTTCTACCACTGGGTCGATTACCCAAACGCCGAGCGCGAGCGCGCGATCCTGGCGGTGAAGGCGCCGAACGCCGACGCGCGGCTGGCCGCCCAGGTTGTCGGATTCGTCCAAAGCCTGCGCGGGATGGACCTCTACAAGGCGCCGGGCGTTACGGAGACTCTGGACTGGGCGCAGGCGCTCGTGGAACTCAACCAGCTGGAGTTGGAACCCTCGGTCATCAACGACACGCTGGGCACGCTGCTGAAGTACCAGGACGACATCGCCCGCATCCAGGGCAGCGAGGCCGCGCGCATCCTGGCCCAGGTCAAGACGGAACTCGCCGCCAGCACGGCGCGGTAAAAGACGATGCAAGGCGGTCTCGCCATCAACCTGATGCATTTCGCCCGCGCGCTGCGGGCTGCCGGGCTGCCGGTCGGGCCGGGCAAGCTGCTCCAGGCCGTCGAGGCGGTGGAGGCGGTGGGGATCGGCAACCGGGTGGACTTCTACTGGGCGCTGCACGCCGTCTTCGTGAACCGACGCGACCAGCGCGAGGTCTTCGACCAAGCCTTCCACGTCTTCTGGCGCAACCCCGACATCCTGAAGCGGATGATGGGGCTGATGCTGCCGACCATCCGCACGGAGTCCCCGGACGCCCAGGACCCGCTGTCCCGCCGCGTCGCCGACGCGCTGCGCGGCACCGCGCCGGAGGCCGAGGGGCCGGAAAAGTCGGAGATCGAGGTGGACGCCGCCTTCACCGTTTCGGCCCAGGAACGGTTGCAGGAGAAGGATTTCGAGAAAATGTCGGCAGCGGAGATGGCCGAGGCGAAGCGGATGCTTGCCCGCATCGCCCTGCCGGTCGCCGAGGTGACGACCCGCCGCCACCGCCCCGACCCGCAGGGGCCGCGCGTGGACCCTCGGGCGACGCTGCGGCGGATGCTGCGCTCCGGCGCCGATCTCGCCGATCTGGCGCGGCGCAGCCGCCGCACGCGGCCGCCGCCGCTGGTGGTGCTGTGCGACATCTCCGGTTCGATGACGCGCTATTCGCGGATGCTGCTGCATTTCATGCACGCGGTCAGCAACGACCGCGACCGGGTGCACAGCTTCGTCTTCGGCACCCGCCTGACCAACATCACCCGCCATCTGCGGCACAAGGACGTGGACGTGGCGCTGGACGCCGTGTCGGCGGCGGTGGCCGACTGGTCGGGGGGGACGCGCATCGGGACGGCGCTGCACGCCTTCAACCGGACCTGGGCGCGCCGGGTCCTCGGCCAGGGGGCGGTGGTTCTGCTCATCACCGACGGGCTGGACCGGGATGCCGGCGAGGGGCTTGCGGCGGAGGCCGAACGGCTGCACAAGAGCTGCCGCCGTCTGGTCTGGCTGAACCCGCTCTTGCGGTGGGAGGGGTTCGCACCAAAATCCAGCGGTATCCGGGCCTTGTTGCCGCATGTGGACGACTTCCGCCCGGTCCACAACCTGAACAGTCTGGCCGGGCTCGCCGACGCGCTGAACCGCGACGGGCCGCGACGGGCCGAGAGCCTGCGCAAGTGGCTGAAGGAGGCCGCATGAAGCACGATATTCTGGAGCAGGCCGCGGGCTGGCGCGCGGAGGGCCGCAAGGTCGCGCTGGCGACGGTCGTCGCCACCTGGGGGTCCTCCCCCCGCCCGGTGGGCAGCCAGATGGCGGTGGACGACGCCGGTTCGATGATCGGCTCCGTCTCCGGCGGCTGCATTGAGGGGGCCGTGGTCCATGAGGCGCGCAAGACCATGGAGGATGGTGAGCCCCGGATGATCTCCTTCGGGGTCAGCAACGAGATGGCCTGGGAGGTCGGTCTGGCCTGCGGCGGCCGGGTGCAGGTCTATGTCGAGGCCGTGGAATGAAGCGCGACATCACCGAACGGCTGCTGGCCGCCCGCAAGGCCGGGCGTCCCGTGGCCCTGGTAACCGACCTCGGCACCGGTCTGCAGACTCTGGTCTACGAGGACGCCGTCCACGGCGGTTTCGGGCTGGAGGACGACCTTCTGGAGGAGGTGCGGGACAGGCTGCGCCAGGATCGTTCCGGCCTCGTCGGCGATCCGGAGGACGAGGAGGACGGCATCCAGCTGTTCGTCCAGACCCACAACCCGCCGCTTCGCCTGCTGGTGGTCGGCGCCGTGCACATCGCCCAGGCGCTGGCCCCCCTTGCCGCGTTGACCGGCTACGCCGTCACGGTGATCGACCCGCGCGGTTCCTTCGCCACGGAATCGCGTTTCCCCGGAATTTCCCTGCACGATTCCTGGCCGGACGAGGCGCTGTCCGCCCTGACGATCGACAACCGCACCGCCGTGGTGACCCTGACCCACGACCCCAAGCTGGACGACCCGGCGCTGCTGGTGGCGCTGCGCTCCCCGGCCTTCTACGTCGGCTCGCTCGGCAGCAAGCGCACCCACGCCAAGCGGCTGGAGCGGTTGAAGGAGCAGGGCGTGACCGACGCGGAGCTGGCGCGCATCCACGCCCCGGTCGGGCTGGACATCGGCGCCGTGACCCCGGCGGAGATCGCCCTGTCGGTCATGGCCCAGATCACCGCCGTACGGCGCAAGGCCGGCGCGGCCTGACAGGAGTTCATCACCATGTTTTTCGGCCCGCTGCCCCTGCGGGAGCTGGAGGGCGCCATCCTGGCGCATTCGGTCCGCCGCGGCTCCGTCAGCTTCAAGAAGGGCCGCGTCCTCAGCGCCGAGGACGTGACGGCGCTGCGCGACGCCGGCCTCACCACGGTGACCGTCGCCAAGCCCGGTCCTGACGATGTGGGCGAGGACGCGGCGGCGGCCCGCATCGCCGCCGCTCTGAAGGGGCAGGAGATCACCGTCGGCGCCGCCTTCACCGGGCGCGTCAACCTGTTCGCCGAATCGCGCGGCCTGTTCGTTCCGGATGTCGAACGGATCAATGCGCTGAACCTCATCGACGAAAGCGTAACGGTCGCCACCCTCCCCGCCTTCGCGCCGGTCGAGCCCGGCCAGATGGTCGCCACGGTCAAGATCATCCCCTTCGCCGCCCCCCGCGGCGCCGTGGACGGGGCGGAGGTCGAGGCGTCCGCCGGGATGCCGGCGCTGCGCGTCGCACCCTTCCGTCCGCTGACCGCCGCGCTGATCCAGACCCGCCTGCCCGGCGTGAAGGACAGCGTCCTCGACAAGACCGTGACCGTGACGCGGCAACGTCTGGAGGCGATGGGCGGGCGACTGGTCCGCGATTCGCGCTGCTACCACGGCGAGGCGGCGCTGGCCGACGCCATCGCCGCGGCGGGGCGCGTCGACCTGCTGCTGATCGCCGGGGCCTCGGCCATCACCGACCGGCGCGACGTGCTGCCGGCGGGCATCGAGCGGGCGGGTGGCGTGATCGAGCATTTCGGCATGCCGGTCGACCCCGGCAACCTGCTGCTGATCGCGCATATCGGGGAAACCCCGGTGCTCGGCCTGCCCGGCTGCGCGCGGTCGCCCAAGCTGAACGGCTTCGACTGGGTGCTCCAACGCATTGCCGCGGGCATTCCGGTGACGCGGGCCGATGTCATGCGCATGGGGGTGGGTGGTCTGTTGGCCGAGATCCCCAGCCGGCCCCTGCCCCGCGCCGGCGCCGTCGCGGTGGAGCCGCCGCGCGCGCCGCGCATCGCCGCGCTGGTTCTGGCCGCCGGACGGTCGAGCCGGATGGGCGGCAGCAACAAGCTGCTCGCCGACGTCGGCGGGGAGCCGCTGGTCGTCCGCACGGTCGAATCGGTGCTGGCCTCGCAGGCCAAGCCGGTGGTGGTGGTGACCGGCCACATGGCCGAGGCGGTGTCCGCGCCGCTGACCGGGCGCCCGCTGACCATCGTCCACAACCCGTCCTTCGCCGACGGGCTCAGCGCCTCGCTGCGCGCCGGGCTGGCCGCCCTGCCGGCGGATGTCGACGGGGTGGTGGTGTGCCTCGGCGATATGCCGCGTGTCACGCCGCAGGCCATCGACCGGCTTATCGCCGCCTACAACCCGCTGGAGGGCCGGACCGTCTGCGTCCCGACCGTCCATGGCAAGCGCGGCAACCCGGTCCTGTGGGACCGCGGCTTCTTCACGGAGATGGCGAAACTCTCCGGCGACGCCGGGGCCAAGACCCTGCTGGCCACCCACGCCGATCAGGTGATCGAAGTGCCGGTTGAGGACGGCGGCATCCTCTACGACGTGGACACGCCGGACCTGCTGGCGGAACTGCGCGGGTAAGGCTCAGGCAGCCCGTTCGATCACCAGATCCAGCCAGCGGCGGGAGATCGTCCGGGCCACCGCTTCGGCGGCGGGCAGATGCCGCTCCAGCGCCGCGTCCAGCCCGTCGAGAACGGCCCGGTTGCGCTCCCGCGAGTCGACGCCGAACTTATCCGCCCAGCCGCGGACGATGGCGGCGTCGGCCTCCGGGTGGAACTGGAAGGCGTAGAGGTTGCGGCCGAGCCGGAAGGCCTGACGCATGCAGGCTTCGCTCCAGGCCAGCGGCACGGCGCCCTCGGGAAATTCGAAGGTGTCGTAGTGCCACTGCACCAAGTGCAGTTCCGGCGCCAACCCGCCGAGCAGCGGATCGCCCGAGGCGGCGTTGAACAGCCGGACCGCGCCCACGCCGATTTCCGCCACCGAATGGCGATAGACGCGGGCGCCGAAAGCGCGGGCGGCCAACTGCGCGCCCAGGCAGATGCCCATTACCGGGCGCTCCTCCGCCGCAAAGGCGCGGATCAACCCCATGACCTGCGGAAAATGCGGCCCCTGCGCGTCGTTCCAGGCGTCCTGCGGTCCGCCGAGGACCAGCAGCCCGTGATAGCCCTCCGGCGTGGCGGGCAGCGCCTCCCCTTCGTCGGCGGCGACGGTGACCAGAGTCGCGCCGAACTCGGCCAGCGCGTCCCCGACGAGTCCGGCGGGGGCGTTTCGGTTGTTCTGAACGACCAGGATGCGCATGGAGGGGCCACGTCGGTGAAAGCGGATGCCCCGTTCATGAGCGGCAGAGGCGGCGAAATCAAGCGGTGCAAGGCGGCTATGCGCCGCGCCGCGGGACGGCGTACAGTGCGAAGACGCGAAGGAAGCCTTTCAACTTCCCCAGGGAGACGAGATCGATGCTGACCCGGATTCGCACGCTGGCGGGGGCAGCCGCCCTTGCCGGTGCCCTGCTTTTCCCCTCGACCCTGCTGTACCCAACCTCCGCCGCCGCGCAGAACGGCACGGTGACCTTCCTGCACTTCAACGACATCTACGAGATTTCCCCAGTGAAGGGCCGCGGCGGCTTCGCCCCGCTGATGACGGTGCTGAAGGCGGAGCGGGAGCGCAGCGCCGGCGCGCTGACCACGGTCGGCGGCGATTTCCTCTCTCCCTCCCTGCTCTCCGGAACAACGCAGGGCGCGCAGATGCCCGACCTTTTCAACGCCATGGGCGTGGACATCGTCAGCTTCGGAAATCACGAGTTCGACTTCGGCACCGAAGTGTTGAAGGCCCGCATCGCCGAATCGAAATTCCCCTGGGTCGGCACCAACATCACCGGGCCGGACGGCCAGCCGCTCCCCGGCTCGGTCGCCACCTGGACGAAGACGGTTGGCGACATCAAGGTCGGCTTCCTGGGCGTTCTGACTCCGGAGACCGCGCATCTGTCCAGCGGCGGGGCGGAGGCCACATTCACCAACGTGCAGGCCGCCGCGGCCCTGGCGGTGAAGGCGTTGCGCGACGAGGGGGCGAACGTTGTCGTGGCGCTGACCCACCAGACCATCACCGAGGACCGTGATCTGGCCGTCAAGGTGAAGGGCATCGACCTCCTGCTGGGCGGCCATGACCACGACCCGATCAGCGTCTACGAAGGATCGACCCTGATCCTGAAGGCCGGGGCGGACGGCCATTATCTCGGCGTCATCGATCTGGCGGTCAGCACCAAAGCGACCGAAAAAGGGGCGGCGACCACCGTCGCTCCCGCCGGCTGGCGCTTCGTCAGCACCGCCGGGGTGGCCCCGGACGCGGAGGTCGGGGCCTTGGTCAAGCGCTACAACGACCAGCTCGACGCCACGCTGGCCGGGGTGATCGGACGGACGGAAACCGACCTGGACAGCCGCAAGGACGTCGTCCGCTCGCAGGAGACGACGATGGGCAACCTGATCGCCGACGCGCTGCGCGACGGGCTGAAGGCCGACGCCGCCATCACCAACGGCGGCGGCATCCGCGCCGACACGCTGCACCCGGCGGGCAGTTCGCTGACCCGCAAGGACATCTTCGCGGAAATGCCCTTCGGCAACGTTGCCGTGCTGACGCTGCTGTCCGGCGCCGATATTCTGGCCGCGCTGGAGCATGGCGTGTCGAAGGTCGAGGACAAGGCCGGGCGCTTCCCCCAGGTGTCGGGCCTGACCTTCACCTACGATCCGAAGCTGCCGTCCGGCACCCGCGTGACCGGCGTGACGGTGGGCGGCCAGCCGCTCGACCCCGCCCGGACCTACCGCGTGGCGACCAACGACTACATGCTGAAGGGCGGCGACGGCTACGCTGCGCTGACCCGTGGCCGGACGGTGGTGGACGCCTCCGGCGCCGTGCTGATGGCGACGATGGTCATGGATTACGTGGAGGCGAAGAAGACGGTCGCCCCGAAGGTCGAAGGCCGCATCGTCGCGAAGTGACCGGAGCGCGCGCAAAAAAGAACGCCCCTGGACCGGCAGGTCCGGGGGCGCAAGGCCAGGATGGATCGTTGGTGAAGCGTCAGGCGCTGCGGCGCACGTGGCGCGCGGCCCCTTCGGCCCGCGCGTTCAGCCGCCGCACCGCGTCGTTTGCGGTTTTCGCCGACAGCTCCGACACCTTGACGCTGCGGTTCAGCAGAAGTTCCATCTCGTCTTTGACCATGCTGCTCTGCGCAGCGTAGAGGTCCTGGACGGACCGGCTGCGCATCATCGCGTTGATGCCTTCCGCGTTGCGGGCCATGGCCTCCTGGGCGAAGCCCATCCATTCGCGCATGATCGACTGCATGCCGTCCATCAGCACGGATCCGCACTGCGTCATGACGTCCATGTTCTCACGCGTCTGCTGGGCGACCTCGCCCTGGGCTTCCGCGGACAGGCCCATCATGCGGTTGAGTTGATCGGAGGTCTGGCCGGCAACCTGGCCGGCCATCTGGGTCGCCTTTCCCATCATGTCGCTGGCCGTATCGGCGCCGCGCTGGGTCGTTTCCGCGGCAGTTTCCGCCATGCGGCGGGTGGTGTCCTCGGCAACATTCCGGCCTTTGGCGGCGGTGTCGCGCGCGATGGTCTGCGCGTCCTTCTCTGAAGCCATCTGCCTTGCTCCTGGTTTCGTTCCGTCCGAATCGGACGCTCCCCCCATTTTTTTGAGTGTCGCGATTTTTTGTGCAGTGCGACACAAGCATCCATATACCATGGTGGCGAAGAATAGTTCCACAACTCTAAAAACTAACCTTACCTACTTTTTTGCGGATACAGAGAAGTCTCCACCAGGATTTATTGAGTAGAGTTTCGTATAAAATTTCATGGAGTGTTTTAATTGATCCAAAGAAAATCACCAAGCTGCGCAGTAAGAGAGATGCGGATGGCCGGAGCACACCCCAAATTCTGAGGTAAGAAACTCTGAGCCGGCACGCTGTCCGTCCTGGTCCGGCACCGGCCCACCCGCGGAGGATGCCCATGCTCATCGGCGTGCCGACGGAAATCAAAAACCATGAATACCGCGTCGGGCTGACCCCGGCCTCCGTCCGTGAACTGACGCATCACGGACACAGCGTGCTGGTGCAGGCGGGAGCCGGCGCCGCCATCGGGCTGGACGATGGGCACTATGAAGCCGCCGGGGCGGCGATCGTGCCGGACGCCGCAACCGTCTTCGCCCGCGCGGAGATGGTGGTGAAGGTGAAGGAGCCCCAGCCGCAGGAATGCGCGATGCTGCGCCGGGGGCAGATCCTGTTCACCTATCTGCACCTCGCCCCCGACCCGAAGCAGACCAGGCAGTTGCTGGACTCCGGCGCCGTCGCCATCGCCTACGAGACGGTGACGGATTCCCGCGGCGGCCTGCCGCTCCTGGCGCCGATGAGCGAGGTGGCCGGCCGCATGTCGGTGCAGGCCGGCGCCCATTGCCTTGAGAAGGCGCAGGGTGGGCGCGGCGTCCTGCTCGGCGGCGTGCCCGGCGTTCCGGCGGCCAAGGTGGTGGTGCTGGGCGGCGGCGTGGTCGGGACCAACGCCGCCCGCATGGCCATGGGGCTGGAGGCGAAGGTGATCGTCATCGACAAATCCCTGCCCCGCCTGAAGGAACTGGACCTGCAATTCGGCGCCAAGCTCCAGACGCTCTATTCGACGGTCGACACGATCGAGGAGCATGTGCTCGACGCCGACCTCGTCATCGGCGCGGTCCTCGTGCCGGGCGCCGAGGCGCCGAAGCTGGTGACCAGGGCGATGGTGGAGCGGATGCGGCGGGGCGCCGTGGTGGTGGACGTCGCCATCGACCAGGGCGGCTGCTTCGAGACCTCCCACCCCACCACCCACGCCGAGCCGACCTATCTGGTGGACGGGGTGGTCCACTACTGCGTCGCCAACATGCCGGGTGCGGTCGCGCGCACCTCGACCTTCGCGCTGAACAACGCCACCCTGCCCTTCACGCTGGCGCTCGCCGACCATGGGTACCGTGCGGCGCTGGCGCGCGACCCCCACCTGCGGGCCGGGCTGAACATCCACGCCGGGGCGATCACCTGCAAGGCGGTGGCCGACGCCCAGGGGCTGAATTACCAGCCGGCTGAGGAGGCCCTGCGACTTTGAATTTCGTTCCCGGAGGGGGGCGGCGGCGATCGCTCCCCTTCGAAAGCGGTCCCTCAGGCCGACCGGAGCCGCGAGAATCGGAAATCGCAGTGGCTGGCGGCGCCGGCCAGGGTTTGCGTTCGCTCCAGATGGATGCCGCGTGTCGCGTAGGCGTCGAAATCAAGACCGCAGATGTTCGGCAGAATGTCCTTGTCGCCATGGCGGGCTGCGAATTTGCAGAAACCGCAGGCTTTGTAGTTGATGCCGAACTCGAAACTGTCTCCTGGGCCGGGCTCGACGAAGTCGTAGACGAAATCCTCGGGAAACTGCTCCTGACGGCTTTTCTCCGCCTGCTCACGCAGAAACGCCTGATTCTCCGGCGACAGGAAATGTCGCCCCGAGGCGAGGCGTTCCGCTTCGGGCACGGTGAGCAGTTGCGCCTTGTAGGCGTCCCGCTCGATGTCGCCGATCGCGGACAGCGGTACGCCATGCCGCCTTAGCACCCGGCTGATCGCCATGAAGCCCAGGAGACGCATGAAGAAGTCGCTCATGCGACTCTCCGCGCCTCCGACATAGGGCATTTGCGTGAGCACGATGGCGAACTCGTCCATCACCTCCCACTTGATCCCATCAATGCTGGAGGGATGAAGGTGCTCGCCCAACATCGCTTCGGCAAGATCGAGGCGATGGCGCATGGCGGCCTCCATCGTGCTGCGATGATCCTCGTAGAAGGGATGGATGGTTCCGGCCATGCGGTATCTCCCACATTCAATGGCGACCGGTCGGGCGCGACCGGCTCACGGGCGCTTGCCACCCAACCGGGCGGCGATCTCCCCGACGATGCCGCGGCGGAACAGCAGCACGCAGGCGACGAAGATGACGCCGATCACCACCGGCACCGGCAGGTTGCTCGCCGCCAGATAATTCTCCAGCGTCACCACCAGCGCCGCCCCGACCACCGGCCCGAACAGCGTCCCGATGCCGCCGAGCAGGGTCATCAGCACCACCGCGCCGGACATTTGCCACTGCACGTCGGTCAGGGTGGCGAGCTGGAATACGATCGCCTTGGTGCCCCCCGCCAGACCGGCCAGCGCGGCGGACAGGACGAAGGCCATCAGCTTGTAATGGTCGGTGCGGTAGCCGAGCGAGATGGCGCGCGGCTCGTTCTCGCGAATCGCCTTCAGGACTTGGCCGAAGGGCGAATGGACGGTGCGCCAGATCACCACGAAGCCGAACAGGAAGACCGCCAGCACCGTGTAGTACATCGCCATCGGCTGGCTGAGGTCGATCACCCCGAACAGATGGCCGCGCGGCACCGCCTGGATGCCGTCCTCACCACCGGTGAACTTGAGCTGAAGCGCCATGAAGAAGACCATTTGCGACAGGGCCAGCGTGATCATGGCGAAGTAGATGCCCTGCCGCCGGATCGCCAGCGCGCCGAAGGCCAGCCCGAGCGTCGCCGAGAAGGCGGTGCCCAGCAGGATGCCCAGTTCCGGCGGCAGCCCCCAGACCTTCACCGTGTGGGCGGTGATGTAGGCGGCCCCGCCGAAGAAGGCGGCGTGGCCGAAGCTCAGCAGACCGGCGAAGCCGATCAGCAGGTTGAAGGCGCAGGCGAACAGCGCGAAGCACAGAACCTTCATCACGAAGACGGGGTACAGCACGTACGGCGCGGCGATCAGCACGAGCAGCAGCACGGCGAGCGCCAGCAGGCCCGGCATGGCCGGCCGTCCCGTGGCAGAGGCCGCGGTGTCGCGGCGGACGGCGTGGATTTCGGTCGCCATGGGTCACCTCTCCCGCCCGAACAGGCCGGCCGGCTTGATCAGCAGCACCACGGCCATGATGACGAAGACGACGATGTTGGACGCCTCCGGATAGAACACCTTCGTCAAACCCTCCAACAGCCCCAGACCGTATCCGGTCAGCACCGCCCCCAGAATCGACCCCATGCCGCCGATCACCACCACGGCAAAGACGACAATGATCAGGTTGGAGCCCATCAGCGGGGATACCTGATAGATCGGGGCGGCCAGCACGCCGGCCAGCCCGGCCAACGCCACGCCGAACCCGTAGGTGGCCGTGATCATCAGCGGCACATTGATGCCGAAGGCCTGGACCAGCACCGGGTTTTCCGTGGCGGCGCGCAGGTAGGCACCGAGCTTCGTCCGCTCGATGGCGTACCAGGTGGCGAGGCAGACGACCAGCGAGGCGACGACGACCCAGCCGCGGTAGTTGGGCAGGAACATGAAGCCGAGATTCTGCCCGCCGCGCAGCAGGTCGGGAATGGGATAGGGCTGGCCGGACACGCCGTAGAAATGGCGGAACGCCCCCTCCACGATCAGCGCGAGGCCGAAGGTCAACAGCAGCCCGTAGAGATGGTCGAGCTTGTAGAGGCGGCTGAGCAGCGTCTTTTCCAGCGCCACGCCGAAGGCGCCGACGACCAGCGGCGCCAGCAGCAGCGCCCACCAGTAGCCGATCCCCGCCGTGGTCAGCAGCAGCCACGCCACGAAGGCGCCCAGCATGTAAAGGGCGCCGTGGGCGAAGTTGATGACGTTGAGCATGCCGAAGATGACCGCCAGCCCGAGGCTGAGCAGCGCGTAGAAGGACCCGTTGATCAGCCCCAGAAGAAGCTGCCCGAACAGCGCCTGGGGCGGGATGCCGAAGATGGTGGACATGTGCGGTTCTTCTCCGGCCGTTCTCCGACCGTTCTGCGCGGCGGGTGATCGCCCCGGCAGCCGGCCCGCGCGGTGGCAGGCCGGCGCCGGGGCGGGCGGGGATCAACCCGGCAGCTTGCAGCCGCTTTCCGCCATGGTGGCGAAGGCCTCGTCGCCGGGGATGGTGCGGATGATCTGGTAATAGTCCCACGGCCCCTTGGACTCGCTGGGCTTCTTCACGCGGGCCAGATACATGTCGTGGACCATGCGCCCGTTGGGCAGGATCTTGCCGTTCTTCGCGAACATGTCGTTGACCGGCATCTCCTTCATCTTGGCGGCGACGGTCGGCCCATCGTCGGTGCCCGCCGCCTCGATGGCCTTCAGGTAATGCTTGACCGAGGAGTAGCTGCCGGCCTGCACCATGGTCGGCATCTTGCCGGTCTTCGCCTTGAACTTCTCCGACCAGGCACGCTTCTCGTCGTCCATGTCCCAGTAGAAGCCGGTGGTCAGGACGAGGTCCTGGGCGACCTGGAGCCCCAGCGCGTGCACGTCCGACAGGAAGATCAGCAGCCCGGCCAGCTTCTGCTGCCCGCTCTGGGTCAGGCCGAACTCCGACGCCTGCTTGATCGAGGTGATGGTGTCGCCGCCGGCGTTGGCGAGGCCGATGACCTGCGCGCCCGACGACTGCGCCTGCAGCAGGAAGGAGGAGAAGTCCGCGGTGTTCAACGGTGCGCGCACCGCGCCGACGACCGACCCGCCGGCCTTCTTCACCTGGGCCGCCGTGTCGGTTTCGAGCTGGTGGCCGAAGGCGTAGTCGGCGGTCAGGAAGAACCAGCTCTTGCCGCCCTCCTTCACGATGGCCTGCCCGGTGCCGACGGCCAGCGCGCGGGTGTCGTAGGCCCAATGGAAGCCGGTGGGCGAGCAGGCGTCGCCGGTCAGGCGCGAGGTCGCCGGCCCCTGCATCAGGAAGATCTTCTTCTTCTCGCGCGTCACCTCCTGCACCGCCAGGGCGACGCCGGAATTCGGCACGTCGACGATGACGTCCACCCCGTCGCGGTCGATCCATTCGCGGGACAGGTTGGAGCCGATGTCAGGCTTGTTCTGGTGGTCGGCCGAGACGACCTCGATGGGTTTGCCGAGAATCTTGCCGCCTACCTCCTCCACCGCCATGCGGACGGCGACCGCCGAGCCCTCGCCGCCGAGGTCGGCGTAGAGGCCGGAGCGGTCGTTGAGGACGCCAATCTTCACGACGTCGCCGGAGATCTTGCCCTGCTGGGCCTGCGCGGAACCGACGGCCAGCGCGGCAAGCGCCGCTCCGGCAAGCAGACGTGCAATCATTCCATTCCTCCCGGTTCGAATTCGAACGTTTCTGCTTGTTGATTCAGACACCCAGATACGTGTGCAGTTTCTCCATGTTGGCGGCGAGCTGGTTGTTCGGGATCATGTCCACCACGTGACCTTCCTCCATCATGTAATGGCGGTCGGCGATGGTGGCGGCGAAGCGGAAGTTCTGCTCCACCAGCAGGATGGTGAAACCGCGTTGCTTCAGCTTGCGGATGGCCACCCCGATCTGCTCGATGATCACCGGGGCCAGCCCCTCCGTCGGCTCGTCGAGCAGGATCATGGTGGCGCCGGTGCGCAGGATGCGCGCGATGGCCAGCATCTGCTGCTCGCCGCCCGACAGGCGTGTACCCTGGGTCGAGCCACGGCCCTGGAGGTTGGGGAACAACTCGTGGATCTGCTGGACGGTCATGCCGCCGTCCTTCACCACGGGCGGCAGCGTCAGGTTTTCCTCGACGTTGAGCGAGGAGAAGATGCCCCGTTCCTCCGGCACATAGCCGATGCCGAGGCGCGGAATCCTGTGCGGCGCCATGCCGATCAGCTCCTGCCCCTGGAAGCGGATGGCGCCGGTGCGCTTGCCGACGATGCCCATGATGGAGCGCATGGTGGTCGTCTTGCCGGCGCCGTTGCGGCCCAGCAGGGTCACCACCTCGCCCTGGCGGACCTCCAGGTTGACGCCATGCAGGACGTGGCTTTCCCCGTAGAAGGCGTGGAGATCGGAGACCTCCAGCATCGCGGTCCTCACCGTTGCGCCGTCAGGCATGGCCACTCCCCATATAGGCTTCCCGGACCTTCGGATGGCGCGACACCTCGGCGTAGGGGCCTTCGGCCAGAACCTCGCCGCGGGCCAGGACGGTGATCCAGTCCGACAGGTTGGCGACGACGGACAGGTTGTGCTCCACCATCAGGATCGTGCGGTTGGCCGAGACCCTCTTGATCAGCGCCGCGATGCGGTCGATGTCCTCGTGCCCCATGCCGGCCATCGGCTCGTCCAGCAGCAGCATCTCCGGCTCCAGGGCCAGCGTCGTGGCGATCTCCAGCGCACGCTTGCGGCCGTAGGGCAATTCCGCCGCCGGCAGATGGGCGTAGACGGCGAGCCCGACATCCTCCAGCAGTTCCATTGCCCGCCCGTTCAGCCGGTCGAGCACCGATTCCGATTTCCAGAAGTGGAAGGAGTTGCCGAGCGGCCGTTGCAGCCCGACGCGCACATTCTCCAGAACCGACAGATGCGGGAACACCGCCGAGATCTGGAAGGAGCGGATGATGCCCAGCCGCGCCACATCCGCCGGCTTCACCGCGGTGATGTCGCGCCCGTTGAACAGGATGTTTCCGTTGCTGGGCTGAAGGAATTTGGTGAGCAGATTGAAAACGGTCGTTTTGCCGGCCCCGTTGGGACCGATCAGCGCATGGATGGACCCCCGTTTCACCCGCAGGCTGACGTCGCGGACGGCGACGAAGCCCCGGAATTCCTTGGTCAGTCCGCGCGTCTCCAGAATGACGTCACTTGCCATATCCTCCCCATTCCCTGTTTTTCAGCGAGTCTCCCCGGACTGCCTGCCGCGGGACCGCCTGTTGTTTGGTTCAGGTTATCAGCAATCTGTCACACGCACAGCTTACGGAAAGAACTTAATCCCGTCCATCCGGAAGCACTTACGGCGCAACAATGCGCTGCCGGATGGCGGCTCCGGTGGGGAAAAGGCTGTGCGGGAGGCCGGAAGGCGGGCATGAAAAAAGCGGCCACGCAGGGCCGCACACCGACTCGCGGCACGCCCCCGAACGCGAGGCCGGAGACGTGCCTTTTTCTTTCGACGCAGGAGCCGGAAACCGCGGAACCGATACGACTCAGGCGGCCGCGGATCAGGCCGCCGAAGTCAACGGAAAGCCGCTGTAGTCGAGCGACGCGGACCAGAAGCGTTCGAGCTTGCGCAGGGTCTCGTTCGCCTTGACCAGCTCCTCGTCGCTGAAACCGGCCTTCTCCAGCGCCGTCAGGTGGCGCTCGAACATGCGGCTGATCTTCTCGCGAAGATCGAGACCCTTCTCCGACAGGCGGACGCGCACCGACCGGCGGTCGTGCGGCGAACGCTCCTGCCCGAGATAGCCGTTCTCGACCATCTTCTTCACGTTGTAGGACACGTTGGAGCCGAGATAATAGCCGCGCGCCGTCAGTTCGCCGACGGTCATCTCGTCTTCGCCGATGTTGTAGAGGATCAGGCTCTGAACGTTGTTGATGTCCTGGATACCGAGCCGGTCAAGCTCGGTCTTCAGCACCTCGAGAAAGTGGCGGTGAAGCCGTTCGATCAAGAGGATGCTTTCATAATAGGGTTTGCGCACCGCGGTCTCCTTTGGCTCGTACCGGACATGGGCCGACCTGTGGCCTTTCCGGGGTCCTTAAGGGGAGATTAACCGATCATTGTCCGGCAATCACCTCAATAATGCCCCAAAAGCACAGCCCGGGTTGTAGAACAGCCTGGCCCTGCGGAATACCCCCGTCCGGCCGTGCCAAGCCCCATCGCGTGCCGGGAGGTGCCTGGAATCCAGGCACCCCGGCGGCGTTCCCGCCCGGCGAAGCGGGCGGCAAGCCGACCCGTCCCATCCGACCCCCGACAACAACCGTCAGGCCACAACAACGGTCAGGTTTGAGACAAGTCCCGCAAGGATTTCCCCAATACTAACGCAGAAACGCGCGGAATGTGCCGGCATCCGTGCACGTTCTGAGTGCAATAAAGGAGAGCAGGCCTCTTCATTCGGTAAAGCGCAAATCCCCGCCAACGGGTTCGGTGAAGTAACCGGCCACCTCCTCAGTCGTCACTTCGGCCAGAGAGGCCGGCGACCAGCGCGGGTTCCGGTCCTTGTCCACCAGCGCCGCGCGGATGCCTTCGTAGACATCGTGACGGGCGAGGAAGGCGAGGCTGAGGCGAAGTTCCTGGATCATGCAGCCGTCGAAGTCCAGCTTGGCGCCGCGGCGCAGCGCCTCCAGCGTCACCTTCAGGCTGGTCGGCGACACCCGCTTCAGCGTGGCGAGCTGGCCGGCGGCCCACTCCGTGCCCTCGGCCTCCAAGGCGGCGACGATGGCCTCCACCTCGTTGTGGGCGTAGCAGCGATCGATCGCCGCGCGGTTGGCGGCGACCGGCGGCTCGCCGGCTTCCTCGCGATGGCGGGCAACCGCCTCGTCAGCCGGCACGCCGTCGGCCAGCTCGGCGATCAGGGACTCCAGCTTGGCGCTGGGCACGAAGGCGTCGGCGGCGCCGACCTCGATCATGTCGGCCGCCTTCAGACGGTCGCCGGTCAGGCCCAGCCAGATGCCGACCTGTCCGGGCAGGCGCGGCAGGAAATAGGTGCCGCCGACGTCCGGATAGAGCCCGATGCCCGTCTCCGGCATGGCGAACATCGTCCGCTCGGTCACGATCCGGTGCGACCCGTGCACCGACAGGCCGACGCCGCCGCCCATGCTGATGCCGTCGATCAGCGCCACATAGGGCTTCGGGCAGGTGTGGATCAGCCGGTTGAGGATGTATTCCTCGCTGAAGAAGGCGCGGATGGACGCGCCGTCGTCCTGCCCCGCCTTGGCGGCCTTGCCCGTCTCGTACAGGTTCACCACGTCGCCGCCGGCGCAGAAGGCCTTCTCCCCGGCGCCCTGCACGACGATGGCCTTGATCTCCGGATCGGCGATCCAGGCGCGCAGCTGCGGATCGAACAGGCGGATCATGCCCAGCGTCAGGGCGTTCAGCGCCTTCGGGCGGTTCAGCGTCACCAGCCCGATGGAGCCGCGGCGTTCGAACAGGATCTCGGCGAACTGAGTGTCGGCGGGGTCGCTCATGGTTCCGGTCGTTTCCATTTGTTCGTTTGTGGGGCGAATTGATCGGTTTCGGGCGATGATACGGGCGGCGGGCGGCGTGTCAAACCGCGGTTTCGCAGCGCAGCGTCGCGGAACACCACCCCGGCCTCAGCCGTTGCCGCACCCACAGTCATGAGCGGGACAGTTCCATGATGGCAGCCTCAGCAGCGCAAGCGTCACGTCAGGAGGGAGCGGGCCGCAAGACGGCCATCGTCCTCAACCGGTCCGCGGGAACGCTGGCCGGACAGCCGATCGACGATACGGTGGCGGCGATCCGCAGCGCCTTCGAGCGGCACGGGGCGGAGGTGTCGCTGACCGCGGTGGAGCCGGCCGACTGCGAATCGGAAATCCGCAAGGCCATCGACTCCGACGCGGAGCTGGTGATCGTCGGTGGCGGCGACGGGACCATCCACACCGCGGTCAACATGATCCTTCCCACCGGCAAGATCCTGGGCATCCTGCCGCTCGGCACCATGAACCTGCTGGCGCGCGACCTGAAGACGCCGCTGGACCTCGACGAGGCGTACGAGGCCCTGGCCGCTGGCGAGGTGAGCAGCATCGACGTGGCGGAGGTGAACGGCGAGGTCTATCTGAACAGCTCCGTCCTCGGCTTCTATCCGCAGGTGGTCCAGGAGCGCGAGGAGAAGCGCAAGCAGCACCGGCTGCTGAAATGGCCCGGGATGGCGCTCGCCCTGATCCGCACCTTCCGCCGCCTGCCCCTGCTGGACGTACGGATCGACCTGGGGGATGGCCCACGCCGTGTGCGCACTCCAATTCTCGTCGTTTCCAACAATCCGTACGACGGCGAGGCGGGCAGCATGCTCCTGCGCCGCGACCGGCTCGATTCCGGCAATCTTGGCGTCTACGTGGCGCGCCAACGCGATCCCTGGGGGCTGTTGCGGCTGATGGGGCGCACCATGCTCGGAACCTGGCAGCATGATGAGGAGTTGGAAACGCTGACGGCCACGCAACTGACGGTGCACAGCCGGCGGCGGCGGCTGAAGATGGTCAACGACGGTGAAATCCTGCAGATGGAGCCGCCGCTGAACTACCGCATCCGTCACAAGGCGCTGAAGATCCTGCTGCCAAAGGCGGCCCCCGAAGGCGACGGTGCGTGACGGGAATGACTGCCGAGGAGGTGTCGTGAAGAAGCTCGCCCACATCTCGGACCTGCATTTCGGGCGGATCGACCCGCTGGTGGTCGACGGCCTGCTGGCCGACCTGACGGCGGCGCGGCCCGACCTCATCGTCATCTCGGGCGATCTGGTCCAGCGCGCCAAGGCCCGCCATTTCCTGGAGGCGCGGGCCTTTCTGGAGAAGCTGCCCTTCCCCTATCTGGTCGTGCCGGGCAACCATGACATCCCGGTCTACAACGTGGTGCGCCGCTTCCTCGATCCGTTCGGAAACTACAAGCGCTACATCACCAAAGACCTCAGCCCCTTCCACATCGATTCGGAAATCGCCGTGCTGGGGATCAACACGGCGCGCTCGGTCATCACGGATTTTTCCGAAGGGCGGATGAACAAGGCGCAGATCAAGCGTGTGCGGGAAGTCTTCTGCGAGGTGCCGGACACCGTCTTCAAGGTGCTGTTCACCCACCACCCCTTCCTGCCGCCGCCCGACGCGCCGAAGACGAAGCTGGTCGGGCGGCACAAACTGGCCCTGCCGGCGCTGGAAAGCTGCGGGGTCGACCTGCTGCTGGCCGGGCACCTGCACCGCGCCTATTCGGGCGACATCATGACCCACCACACCCAGGTGGCCCGCTCCATCCTGGTCGCCCAGGCCTCCACCGCGACCTCCACCCGCTTGCGCAACGAGGCCAACGCCTACAACCTCATCGCCATCGAGCCGCCGCGCGTCACCTTCGAGGTGCGGTCGTGGGAGGGGGCGGCTTTCACCGGCGGCCTCGTCTCGCAATGGCGCAAGGACGGGCACCGCTGGGTCATGGAGATGCAGGACTCGGGATTCAGACCTGTGAGCGGTGCGGCTTGAGTCACGGCGGCCTTGCGGCGTAGGATCGCGCCGCAAGTTTTAAGAGCACATCAGGTCCCCCGCATGTCCGCTTCGCATTTCCGGTCCCCGGCGTCCTTCCCGCGCACCCGGCTGCGCCGCAACCGCGCCGACGCCTGGACCCGCCGCCTCGTCGCCGAAAACCGCCTGACCGTGGACGACCTGATCTGGCCGGTCTTCGTCATCGAGGGGCAGAACCAGCGGGTGCCCGTGGCCTCCATGCCCGGCGTGGAACGGCTGACCATCGACCTGCTGACCGAGGCGGTGGCCGCGGCCGGCGACCTCGGCATCCCCTGCGTCGCCCTGTTCCCGGTCGTGGGCGCCGAGGGCAAGTCGGAGGACGCGGCGGAGGCCTACCGCCCCGACAACCTGATGAACCGCGCCATCCGCGCGCTGAAGGCCGCGGTGCCGCATGTCGGCATCCTGGGCGACGTGGCGCTGGACCCCTACACCACCCACGGCCACGACGGGCTGATGCGCGATGGCTACATCCAGAACGACGAGACGGTCGAGGTGCTGGCCCGGCAGGCGCTGTCGCAGGCCGACGCCGGCGTGGACATCGTCGCCCCGTCGGACATGATGGACGGCCGGATCGGCCTGATCCGCGACCGGCTGGACAGCCATGGGCATGAGCTGGTGCGGCTGTGCTCCTACGCCGCCAAATACGCCTCGGCCTTCTACGGCCCGTTCCGCGACGCGGTGAATTCCGGCGGCTTCCTGAAGGGCGACAAGAAGACCTACCAGATGAACCCCGCCAACACCGACGAGGCCCTGCACGAGGTCGCCCTCGACCTCCAGGAAGGGGCGGACATGGTGATGGTGAAGCCTGGCCTGCCCTATCTGGACGTCATCCGCCGGGTCAAGGACACCTTCGCCGTCCCGACCTTCGCCTACCACGTCTCCGGTGAGTACGCGATGCTGCGCGCCGCCGCGCAGAACGGCTGGCTGGATTACGACAAGGCGCTGCTGGAGACCCTGACCGGCTTCAAGCGCGCCGGCTGCGACGCGATCCTGACCTACGGCGCCGTGGACGCGGCGCGGCGGCTGCAGGAAGGCTGACCCTTCCGCGCGGGGCCGCGCTGCGGCGCGGCCTCCGCTCGCTCTTCCGTTACTTCGGCGTGCCCTTCCACACCTGGAACTGCGGCGTTTCCAGCAGCAGGTCGGCGTGGCCGAAGGCCGTCTTGAACAGCTTGCCCACCCCCGCCGTCCGCTGGGTCACCGCGACCAGCGAGCCGCGCAGCTTCAGATACTGCTTGGTGCCGGCGACCAGAGCCTCCAGCATCCCGAAATCCTCGTCCTTGCCGCGGTGGAGCGGCGGGTTCGAGACGATCAGCCCGAAGCGCTCCCGCGCGCCGAGACCGGACAGCCCGTCGCTCAGCACGCATTCGGCGTCCGGCACGTTCTGGCGGGCGGCGTGCAGAGCGACCGCGTCGATGTCGAGCAGGGTCAGCCGGGCGTCCGGCGTGCGCTCCCGCACCGCCCGGGCGATCACCCCGGCGCCGCAGCCGAAGTCCAGGACGGCGGTCCCGGCCGCGATCTCCGGCAGGACCTGGAGCAGGCATTCCGTGCCGGGGTCGAGCCGGCCATGGGCGAACAGGCCGGGATAGGACACCAGATCGAGCGCCCCGTCGCGCCCCGGCAACGGCAGGGCGACGGTCTCCCGCCAATCCTCCAGATTGCCCTTGGCCGAATCGCTGGTCCGGCGGGTTTCCAGCAGGCGGGCGCGGCGCTTGATGGTCAGCGTCTCCACCCCCTCCGCCAGACCGTCGAAGCGCTTCGGCGCGGAGGTGATGCCCTCGTCGTTGCTGCCGGCGATCCACAGCGGCGCCCCCGCCGGCAGGCGGGCGGCCAGGGCGTGAAGCGCCATCTCGAAGGCGGCCCAGCCGCGCGGCAGGCGCAGCACCGCGCCGTCGAAGGCGCCGTCGGCGGGCCAGGCGGTGGCCGGCTTGCCGTCCAGCCCCAGGCGGTGCCAGGAGACGACCTCCGCCCCGCCCTCGGTCAGGGCCTCCTCCATGGCGCCGTCGGTGTCGCCGGCCACCAGAATACGGCCCTGCGGGCGGCGCTCGGCCAGGGCCTCCGCGGCGACGCCGGCCACGGTGGAATCGCGGTCGGTCGCGCGGTTGGACAATCGGCTCACTAGGGTCTTCCTTTTATCCCCGGTCGCGCATCAGGCGCGCCTTGTCGCGCTGCCACGTCCGTTCCTTCTCGGACTCGCGCTTGTCGTGCTTCTTCTTGCCGGCGGCCAGGCCCACCTCGACCTTGGCGATGCCGCGGTCGTTGAAATAGACGGACATCGGGATCAGCGTGATCCCTTTCTGCTTGATGGCGCCCATGAGCTTGCTCAGCTCGCGGCGATGCACCAGCAGCTTGCGCGGCCGCTTGGTCTCGTGCTGAAGCCAGCGTCCCGCCTGCCCGTATTCCGGGATGTAGGCGTTGAACAGGTACAGCTCCCCGTTCTTGAGGCCGGCGTACGCCTCGTTGATGCTGGCACGGCCGCCGCGCAACGACTTCACCTCGGTGCCGGTCAGGATCAGACCGGCCTCCATGGTGTCTTCGATGAAATAGTCGAAGCGTGCGCGGCGGTTCTGTGCCGCGATGCGCCTTGGTTCGGGCTCGCGGGCGGCCACGTATCCTCCTTCCCTGGGGCGGGGTGCTGCCGTCCCTTAGGACAGCAGCCCGGCCTTCTTCATCGCGTCGCGGACCGTGGTCCGCGTGCTTTCCGACGCGGCGACCAGCGGCAGGCGAACCTCGTCCGAGGACTTGCCGAGCAGGCTGGCGGCGTATTTCACCGGCGCCGGGCTCGTCTCCACGAACATGGAATCGTGCAGCGGGGTCAGCAGGTCGCGGTACTTGTAGGCGGTGGCGAGATCGCCCTTCCGCCAGGCGTCCTGCATCGCGGCGCACTGGGCCGGCGCGATGTTCGCCGTCACCGAGATGCAGCCGACGCCGCCCTGCGCGTTGAAGGCCAGCGCCGTCGCATCCTCGCCCGAGAGCTGGATGAAGTCGGGGCCGACCTCCTGCAGCAGGCGGACCGGACGGGCCAGATCCGCCGTGGCGTCCTTCACGCCGACGATGTTCGGCAGCTTGGCGAGGCGGGCCATCGTTGCCACCGACATATCCACGACACTGCGGCCGGGAATGTTGTAGATAACGATCGGCAAATCCGCCGCGTCATGGATCGCTTTGAAATGCTGGTACAGACCTTCTTGCGTCGGCTTGTTGTAATAGGGCGTGACGACCAGCGCCGCGGTGGCGCCGGCCTTCTTGGCGTGCTGGGTCAGCGAGATCGCCTCCTCGGTGGAGTTCGACCCGGTGCCGGCGACGACCGGAACCTTCCCGCCCGCGGCCTCGATGCACAGCTCGACGACCCGGTTGTGCTCCTCGTGGGAGAGGGTGGGCGACTCGCCCGTGGTGCCGCACGGGACGAGACCGTGGGTGCCCTGCGCAACCTGCCACTCGACGAAGGACTGGAAGGCGGCCTCGTCCACTTTCCCGTTTTTAAACGGGGTCAAAAGAGCGACGATGGAACCGTACAACATGCCTGCCACCTCCGACGGACTACAAGAAAAGTGTCGCGCACCTTAGCCGCACCCGTTCCCCCGAGCAAGAGCGCCCGGATGATCATCCGACATGCCACCCGTTCCGCCGCCCATTCCGCCGCCCGTTCGGCCATTGCCGCCGCCCTGCTGGGGCTGATGGTGCTGTCCCAGCCCGCCGGCGCGGCCAGCCTGACGGCGCAGGACCTCGCCGTCTACCGGCAGGCCTTCAAGGCCGCCGACAACGACCGCCACGACGAGGCGCTGCGCATCGCCGCCCAGGCCTCCAACAAGCTGCCGGCGAAAGTGATCCGCTGGATGGCCCTGGCGACTCCCGGCGGCGGCAGCTTCGACGAGATCGCCGCCTTCATCCGCGAGAACGGCGACTGGCCCAACCAGGCGCAACTCCGCCGTCAGGCGGAAAAGGCGATGCCCATCGACCTGGACGAGGACCGGGTGCTCGCCTGGTTCAAGCAGTACCCGCCCCTGTCCAACGAAGGCTTCATGCGCCACGCCGACACGCTGCTGGCGACCGGCAACGCCGAGCGGGCGGTGCGGATGGTGCGCGACCGTTGGGTGGAGGCGAACTTCACCTCGGCGGACGAGGAGCAGTTCCTGGCCCGCTACCGCTCGCACCTGCGTCCGCAGGAGCACAAGGCGCGCATCGACCGCCTGCTGTGGGAGCGGCAGGAAGCCGCGGTGCGCCGCATGCTGCCCTTCTTCGACGAGGCCTACGACCTGCTGATCGAGGCGCGGATCGCGCTGGACAGCGACGCCAAGAACGCCGACGCCGCCTTGGCGCGCGTCCCCGCCTCCCTGCGCAACGATCCCGGCTTGCTGTTCGACCGCGCCCGCTACCGCCGCCGCAAGGGCGACGACGCGGGGGCGCTGGAGATCATCGCCCAGGCGCCCAAGGACATGGGCCGCCCGCAGGCGTGGTGGACGGAGCGCCACATCCTGGCCCGCCGCGCCATGGTGAACGGCGACCACAATCTCGCCTACCGGCTGGTCACGGCGCACGGCCAGACCGAGGGCAGCGGGGCCGCGGAGGCGGAATTCCTCGCCGGCTTCCTGGCGCTGCGCTTCCTCGACGACCCGTCGAGCGCCTTCAACCATTTCCACAAGCTCTACCGCTCGGTCGGCGCGCCGATCAGCAAGGCACGAGGCGCCTACTGGTGCGGGCGCGCCGCGGAGGCGTTGGGCCAGACGGCGCAGGCCAAGGACTGGTACGCCAAGGCCGCCCAGTTCGGCACGACCTTCTACGGCCAGCTTGCCGCCCGCCACACCGGGAACGGGCGCATCGCCCTGCCCGCCGAACCGCGGGTGTCCAACGCCGACGCCACCGCCTTCGAACGGCGGGAGGTGGTGCGCGTGACCAAGCTGCTGGCGGAGATCGAGGGCAACACCGACGAGCGGGTGACCGCCTTCCTGCGCCGCATCAGCCTCGACGCCAAGGAGCCGGCGGATTACGTGCTGGCCGCCAAGCTGGCCCGCGAGGTCGGGCGCCGCGACCTCGCCGTCGCCGCCGCGAAGGATGCCGCCCAGAACGACGTGTTCCTGGTGGAAGCCGGATACCCGATGATCGAGAGCCGCCCGTCCGCTCCGGAAATCGCCCTGGTGCATGCCATCATCCGGCAGGAGAGCACTTTCAACACCCGCGTGGTGTCGTCGGCCGGGGCGCGCGGCCTGATGCAGCTCATGCCCGGGACGGCGCAGCTGGTCGCCGGCAAGCTGGGCGTCAAGCACGACACCGCCAAGCTGATCAGCGACCCGGACTACAACGTGCGGCTCGGCTCGACCTATCTCGCGGACATGATCGACCGCTTCAACGGCTCCTACATCATGGCCATCGCCGCCTACAACGCCGGCCCCACCCGCGTGCGCCAATGGATCGACACCTACGGCGACCCCCGTGGCGAAGCCATCGACGCCGTGGACTGGCTGGAACTGATCCCGATCTACGAAACCCGCAACTACGTCCAGCGGGTCATGGAGGCCATGCTGGTCTACCGGGCGCGCATCCAGGGCGCCAAGGCGGAGCTGAATCTGGACAAGGAGATCCGGCGCTGAATTCCCGACGGTCCCTCGCCCATAACCGACGAGGGTCCGTCGCATCGATCAAAGACGAATATTCGAAAGTCACAAAAGCCGGCTCATCCCTGTCACATACCAAAATCGAAATCGTCCAATTTTTGGCGTTTTCGTCTGAAGTGGTAACTCTTCTTCCTACCCGGAAGATGAATTGCATTTAATCCTCTATTAACCACAAGCCGACAGAATTCTCATGCACGGACGGACCGTGTTTCTCTTTATTCCGTGATTGGGAGCCTACCATGCCAGCACCGATGGTCGCCGATGAAGTCCGCCAGGCGTGCCGCATCCACGCGCGCCTTTTAGACGCCTTCATCGCCTTGACGGAACAGGAGCTGGCGCAGCTCGCCCCTGGCTTCGCTGAGGAAAGCCTCATGGAATCGCTGGAGAAGATGCGCGCCGCCCGCAAGAGCTACGGCGCTCTGGGCGGTGTCGTTGCCCTGGAGGTGGTGGCGTCGAACGCCGCCTGATCAGGGGCTTTGCGTTCAGGCAGGCCTTCCGCTCGGGAACAGGGGACCGCTAATCCTGCGGCGAGTCCCCGTTGCCCGCGCCGCCGGACTGCCGGCGCTGCACCTCGCGCCATTTGGCGACGTTCCGATTGTGATCCGGCAAGGTCTTCGCAAAGACATGCCCGCCGGTCCCATCGGCGACGAAATACAAAAAGTCGTGTTTCTCCGGGTGCAATGCCGCCTGGATGGACGCCCGCCCCGGGTTGGCGATCGGCCCCGGCGGAAGACCCGCCGCGACGTAGGTGTTGTAGGGCGACTCGAATTTCCAGTCATTGCGGGTCAAGGCCCGCCCCAGTTCTCCCCCGCCGTCGGTCAGCGCGTAGATCACCGTCGGGTCCGACTGGAGTTTCATGCCGGTCTCCAGGCGGTTGACGAAGACGCCCGCCACCTTGGCGCGCTCCGCCGCGACGCCGGTCTCCTTCTCCACGATGGACGCCATGGTCAGCGCCTGCTGCGGAGTCTCGTAGGGCAGGTCCGGACCGCGATTCTTCCAGGCGTCGTTCAGCGCTTGGGTCATGGCGTGCTGCATCCGCTCGACCAGCGCCGAACGCGAATCGCCATAAGAATAGTGATAGGTTTCAGGGAGTACGGTCCCGTTCTTCGGAACCGTCTTCAACTCGCCGCTCAGCGCCGGCTCGGCGTCGAGCAGGGCCACCACCTGGGCGGAGGTCAGCCCCTCCGGCACCGTGAAGCGGCGGACCACGGTCTTGCCCTGGCGCAGCATTTCCAGGACGCCTTCGACGCTGATGCCCGCCGGGAACGCGTACTCACCCGCCTTCAGCGGTCCCTGGAGCTTTGCCGCGAATAGGAAGAGGATCGGAGACTCGACGACCCCGGCGTCTTCCAAGGTCAATGCGATCGCTTCCAGCCCGCTTCCGCGCGGAATGACCACCGTCTCGACGTGTTCAAGCGGCCCGGGGGCCGTCACACGGAGGGCACCCCAGAACACCAACCCGCTGCCCGCGGTGAGGACGGTCAACGCCCCCGCCGCGATTCGGAGGCCCCAGCCCATCGGCGGTCTCCGCGACGCTTCGCCGCTCAGGCGAATTCCTTGAAGACCAGGGAGGCGTTGGTGCCGCCGAAGCCGAACGAGTTCGACAGCGCGGCCCGCACGCGGCGCTCCTGCGCGACCTTCGGAACGAGGTTGACGCCGAGGCAGCTCTCCGAGGGATTCTCGAGGTTCAGCGTCGGCGGAACCAGGCTGTGGTTGATCGCCTTGATCGAGTAGATCGCCTCGACCGCACCGGCGGCCCCCAGCAGATGGCCGATGGCCGACTTGGTGGAGGACATGGCGACGTTGTCCATCGCCGCGCCGAACAGGCGCTTCACCGCGCCGAGCTCGATCTCGTCGCCCAGCGGCGTCGAGGTGCCGTGCGCGTTGACGTAGTCGATGTCCGACGGCTCCAGCCCAGCCCGCTTCAGCGCGTTGCGCATGGCGCGGAAGCCGCCGTTGCCATCTTCCGCCGGGGCGGAGATGTGGTAGGCGTCGCCCGACATGCCATAGCCGACCACTTCGGCGTAGATGTGGGCGCCGCGCTTCTTGGCGTGCTCCAACTCTTCGAGGACGACGACACCGGCGCCCTCGCCGATCACGAAGCCGTCGCGGTCCTTGTCGTAGGGGCGCGACGCCTTTTCCGGCGTGTCGTTGAAATTCGTGGACAGGGCGCGCATGGCGGCGAAACCGCCGACGCCCAGGCGGCTCACCGCCGCTTCGGTACCGCCGGCGACCATCACGTCCGCGTCACCCAGCATGATCAGGCGCGAGGCGTCGCCGATGGCGTGCGCGCCGGTCGAGCAGGCCGTGACCACCGCGTGGTTCGGACCCTTGAAGCCGTGCTGGATGGAGATGTGGCCGGACGCCAGATTGATGAGGCAGGCCGGAATGAAGAAGGGGGAGATGCGGCGCGGGCCCTTCTCGGCCAGGGTGACGGCACCCTCGGCGATGCCCGGCAGACCGCCGATGCCCGAGCCCACCATGACACCGGTGAGTTCGCGCTCCTCCTCGGTCTGGGGAACCCAGCCGGAATCCTTGATCGCTTCGTGGGCGGCGGCGATGGCGAAGATGATGAAATCATCCATCTTCCGCTGGTCCTTCGGCGGAACGAAGGCATCGGGGTTGAACAACCCGTCGCCATCCCCGCGCGGAACCTGCCCGGCAACTTTCGAGGCCAGATCGGAGGCGTCAAAACCCGTGATGGCGCGGATGCCCGATTGGCTGGCGGTCAAACGCTCCCAGTTGAGCTTGTGGCCGACACCGAGCGGCGTGACCAGACCAAGGCCGGTAACGACGACACGTCTCATGGGGTATTCCTTGACCTTTCCTCGGAAAACTCAGCGACGGCCAGGCCACTTTGAAAAGCTGCCTGGCCCTCTTGCGCCAGCGCCTGATCAGGCGGCGGCGTTCGCCTTGATGAAGTCGATGGCGTCCTTCACCGTCAGAATCTTCTCGGCGGCGTCGTCCGGAATCTCGCAGCCGAACTCTTCCTCGAAAGCCATAACCAGCTCGACGGTGTCGAGGCTGTCGGCGCCGAGATCGTCGATGAAGGAGGCGTTCTCCGTCACCTTCGACTCCTCGACCCCGAGGTGGTCCACAACGATCTTCTTAACGCGCTCGGCGACATCGCTCATTTTTTTAGACCTTCCAATCCTTGAGACCGCTCGGGCGAATTCGGCCGGTTCAACACGCGGCTGCGTGCCTTCCTGCCACAAAAAGCCCCGTCCGATAACACATTTTTACAGCCTTGACCAGCGCCCGCGGGAGCTGGTCCGAACCTGTGGTTCAGGCAGCGAATCCGCCTCAGATCATGGCCATGCCGCCGTTGATGTGCAGCGTCTGGCCGGTGACATAGGCGGCCTCATCGCTCGCCAGGTACACGACTCCGGCGGCGATTTCCCCCGGCTCGCCCATGCGGCCGGAAGGAATGGCGGTGAGCAGCTTGTCCTTCTGCTCGGAATTCAAGGCGTCGGTCATCGCCGTGGTGATGAAGCCCGGCGCGACGCAGTTCACGGTGATGCCGCGCGACGCGACCTCCGCGGCCAGCGACTTCGACATGCCGATCATGCCGGCCTTCGAGGCGGCGTAGTTGGCCTGGCCGGGGTTGCCGGTGACCCCGACGATCGAGGTGATGCCGATGATGCGGCCCCAGCGGCGCTTCATCATGCCGCGCAGAACGGCGCGCGACAGGCGGAAGGCGGCGGTCAGGTTGACGTCCAGCACCGACTGCCAGTCGTCGTCCTTCATGCGCATGGCCAGCTGGTCGCGGGTCAGGCCGGCGTTGTTCACCAGGATGTCGATCTGGCCGAGGGCGGCCTCCGCGTCCTTGGCGAGCTGCTCGGTCCCGGCGGCGTCGGCGAGGTTGCCGGGCACCACAAGGGCGCGCTCGCCCAGCTCGGCGGCGAGCGCCTCCAGCGGGGCGACGCGGGTGCCGGACAGGGCGACCGTGGCGCCCTGCGCGTGCAGCGAGCGGGCGATCTGCGCCCCGATGCCACCCGAGGCGCCGGTGACCAGCGCCTTCTTTCCGGTCAGGTCGAACATGGAATGCCTCACAGGGTCTTCAGGAACGATTCGACGTCGGCCGGGCCCTGAACGGAGGTGCCGGCCAATTCCTTGTCGATGCGCTTGGCGAGACCCGACAGCACCTTGCCGGAGCCGAGTTCGACCAGCGTGTCGACGCCCTGCTCCTTCATATAGAGCACGCTTTCGCGCCAGCGAACCATGCCGGTCACCTGCTCCACGAGAAGGCGGCGGATCTCGTTGGGGTCCGACACGGCCGACGCGGTCACGTTGGCGACCACCGGAACCGCCGGCGCGCCGATCGTCACGTTGGCCAGGGCCTCGGCCATGGCGTCGGCGGCGGGCTGCATCAGCGGGCAATGGAAGGGCGCGCTGACCGGCAGGCGCACGGTGCGCTTCAGCCCGCGCTCCGCCGCGATCACGATGGCGCGCTCGATGGCCTCGGCGTGGCCGGAGATCACCACCTGCCCCGACGAGTTGTCGTTGGCGACGGTGCAGACCTCGGTCTGGCCCGCGGGGGTCTTGGCGGCGTCGGCGGCGATGGCCTGGGCCTGCTCCAACTCGGCGCCCAGCAGGGCCGCCATGGCGCCCTGCCCGACCGGCACGGCCTTCTGCATGGCCTGGCCGCGCAGCTTCAGCAGGCGCGCGGTGTCGGCCAGCGTGAAGGCGCCGGCCGCGCACAAAGCCGAATATTCGCCGAGCGAATGGCCGGCGACGAAGGCCGCGTGCTTGGTCAGGTCGAGCCCGCCCTGGTCCTTCAGCACCCGCAGAACGGCGACGCTGACGGCCATCAGGGCCGGCTGGGCGTTCTCGGTCAGCGTCAGGTCGGCCTCGGGGCCTTCGAACATCAGGCGGGACAGGCGCTGGTTCAGCGCGTCGTCCACCTCTTCAAAGGTGAGCCGCGCGACCTCGAACGCCTCGGCCAGCTCACGGCCCATGCCGACGGCTTGGCTGCCCTGGCCCGGAAAGACGAACGCCCTGGTCATGCTGTCTGGGAACCCTAGTAAAAAGGCGCGCCACCCGCGGCACCGCCGTTGAATTCGGCGACAGTCATACCCGGCCTTTCGGGCAAGTCAAGCGATGCTCAACGTTGACGGGATGGAATTGGCGCCTTTCTGTTGCTTTTCCGGCTTTTTTTCATTGCTGCGATGCAAAGGCGAACGGAGAAAAGGGCCATTCCAAGGCACATCAAAGGCAGGGGCGCGGGAATCGTCGCCCGGCCCGTGTTTCCGCTTGTCCGGATAGGGCTTTTGTGCATACTGCGCCGCTTCATAACTCCTTGCCGGTGGCTCGCGTGCCGTCGGCTAGGCCCGGGCGGCTGATCCTGTCCATTGGGGATGGGGCGCAGCGCCGGACCATGAACAGCCATGGGGAGTACAATGGCTCTTTACGAGTGCGTGCTGATCGCGCGCCAGGACATTTCGGCCGCCCAGGCCGAACAGCTCGGCGAGCAGTTCGCCCAGATCATTCGCGACAACGGCGGCCAGGTCGCCAAGACCGAATACTGGGGTCTGAAGACGCTCACCTACAAGATCAAGAAGAACCGCAAGGGTCACTACACCCTGTTCAACCTTGACGCCCCCGCCGCCGCCGTCCTCGAGATGGAGCGCAACATGGGCATCAACGAGGACGTGCTGCGCTTCATGACCGTCCGCGTCGATGCGCTGGACGCCAACCCGTCGGTGATGATGCAGAGCCGCGGCGAGCGTGGTGACCGCGGCGATCGCGGCGACCGCGGCCCGCGCCGCTTCGAGGATCGTGGCCCGCGCCCGCCGCGCCGCCAGGAGCCCACCGTTGCCGAAGGGGAGAACGCCTAAATGTCCGACAAGCAGACCTCGGGCGCTCCGGCCCGCACCGGTGGCGGTCCCCGCCGTCCGTTCTTCCGCCGCCGCAAGACCTGCCCGTTCTCGGGCGCGAACGCCCCGGCGATCGACTACAAGGACGTCAAGCTCCTGTCCCGCTTCATCTCCGAGCGTGGCAAGATCGTGCCGAGCCGCATCACCGCGGTTTCCGCGAAGAAGCAGCGCGAACTCGCCCGCGCCATCAAGCGCGCCCGTTTCCTGGCCCTGCTTCCCTACGTGGTGAAGTAAGGACCGAAGCGGACAACAGGCAAAGGCAATCCCATGGCCTCGCCCCTGGCCGCCCCTCTGGCGGCTGCCATCGGTGTCGGCGTGGTCAGCGCGTTCTTCTACCTCGCCGTCCTGTTCGGCGGGTTCGGGGCGCTGATCCTGGGCTATCTGGCACCGCTGCCGCTGTTCCTCGCGGGACTGTGGCTCGGTTCCACCGCCTCCCTTCTCGCCGGTGCGGTGGGAACGGTGGCGGTCCTGGCGGTATCGTCCAGCATCCTTGTGTCTCTCGCCTATCTGGTGACCGCGGCTGTCCCGGTCATACTGGTGGTGCGGCAGGCGCTGCTTGCGCGGGCGGCTCCCGACGGGAGTGTTGAATGGTATCCTCCGGGTCGGCTCCTGATGGCGCTGACCGGAATGGGACTGGCGGGCCTTCTGGGCGCCGCGGTTCTGACGCTCGATCAGCCCGGCGGGCTGGAGGGCGCGGTGCGGGAAACGCTGGGCCGCATGGCGGACCAGATGTTCTCCGCGCAGGGCCATCAGGCTCCGGACCCGCAGGACATCTGGATGGCCGAGGTGTTGCCTGGCTTCGCGGTGATCTCATGGCTCGTCATGACGATCGTCAACGGAGCCCTGGCTCAGGGCGTCCTGATGCGGTTCGGCCGCAACCGGCGCCCCGCCATGCGGCTGGACGAGCTGGAACTGCCACGGTGGCTCGCCACCGCGTTCCTACTGGCCATGGTGGCGGCCTCGCTGGCGTCGGACCCGGTCGGGTTCCTTGCGGTCAACGCCGCGCTGATCCTGGCCTTGCCATTCGCCTTTGCAGGGCTTTCGGTGGTGCATGTGTTCGCCCGAAGCCGATCGGCCAAGCTGCCGATCCTCGTCGGGTTCTACATGTTCCTGTTTCTTTTCGGTTGGCCGATCGTGCTGATGGTCGGTCTTGGCATGATCGAGCAATGGATTGGGCTGCGTCGCCGTCTCCGGCCCGCCGGCCCCGATCAGGAGGACGAGTGATGGAAGTTATTCTGCTGGAGCGGGTCGAGAAGCTCGGCCAGATGGGCCAGGTCGTTAAGGTGCGTCCCGGCTTCGCCCGAAACTATCTGCTGCCGCAGAAGAAGGCCATGCGCGCCACCAAGGCGAACATGGCGTTCTTCGAGAAGCAGAAGGCCCACCTGGAGGCCGTCAACCTGGAGCGCCGCAAGGACGCCGAGCAGGTTGCCACCAAGATGAGCGACGTGACGGTCGTCGTGATCCGTCAGGCCGGCGAAACCGGCGTGCTGTACGGTTCGGTGACCCCGCGCGACGTCGCGGACGCCCTTGACGCCGCCGGCTACAAGGTCGACCGCAAGCAGGTGTCGATCGAGACCCCGATCAAGACGCTGGGCCTGTTCAAGCTGCGCGTCGTCCTGCACCCCGAGGTGAGCGTCTCCGTCACGGTGAACGTCGCCCGCTCGCAGGAAGAGGCCGAACTGCAGCGTTCCCGCGGCGGCATGGTCACCGCGGCCGACCTGCGCGACGACGAGGACGAGATCGAGGAGGTCCCCGAGGCCGCCGAGGCCGAGGTTTCCGAGGAGGGCTGATCGCCCGCTCAACGAGACCAGTCCGCTCGTCCGGAAGCCGCCCGCCCCTGAAGGGGCGAGGCGGCTTTTCCGTTTTCCGCGCTCCGCACCATGCGGTGCTTCCCCATCCGGATGCGCCGGACGCCCCTTCCTCTGCCCCGTCCGGCGGGTTGCCTCTCTTCGCTCCAAACCCCGACTCTCCTTTTTGGTGATTCGCTTGCGGCGAAGGATCCAGACCGAGTCGTGTTCGACGGATGCGGAGATGCGCCATGCTGCTTGCCCGCCTGCTCAGCCCGGCCTTGACCGCCGGCGCCCTGGACATCGTCGGTGCCGACGGACGGAGACACCGGGTGGGGGCCGGCACCCCGTCGCTCACGCTGCGTCTGCATGACAAGGCGCTTCACCGCGACCTCGTGGTGAATCCGCGGCTGCGCTTCGGCGAAGCCTACATGGACGGCCGCCTGACCATCGAGGGTGGCTCCGTCTATGATTTCCTGGCGCTGCTGAGCGCCGGAACGGACAATGTCCAGGGCGTTCTGGGCAATTTGCGGGAAGCCCTTTCCCCCGCGCTGCGGCTCATCCAGCAGAGCAATCCCCTGCGGCGGTCGCGGCGCAACGTCGCCCATCACTACGATCTGTCACGGGCCTTCTTCGAACTGTTTCTCGACCGCGATCTGCAATATTCCTGCGCTTACTTCCCCACTCCGGACTGCGGGCTAGATGAGGCGCAGGAAGCCAAGAAACGGCACATCGCGGCGAAGCTGCTGCTTCAGCCGGGCATGCGGGTGTTGGACATCGGCTGCGGCTGGGGCGGCATGGCGCTCTATCTCGCCCGCATGACCGGCGTCCTGGTCACCGGCATCACCCTGTCCACCGAACAGCTCGCCGTGGCGCGTGAACGGGCGGCCCAAGCCGGGCTGGCCGGTCAGGTCCGCTTCGAGCTGCGCGACTATCGACAGATGGAGGGACGATTCGACCGCATCGTCTCGGTCGGCATGTTCGAGCATGTCGGCGCGCCACATTATCCGGCCTTCTTCGCCAAGCTGCGCAACCTTCTGGCGGAGAACGGGGTGGCCCTGCTGCATTCGATCGGCCGATCGGATGGCCCGGGCTCCACCAACCCTTGGTTCCGCAAATACATCTTCCCCGGTGGCTACTCTCCCGCCCTGTCTGAGGTGATCCCGGCGGTGGAGAAGGCCGGCCTGTGGAACACCGACGTCGAAATTCTGCGTCTTCACTACGCCGAGACGCTGCGCCACTGGCGGGAGCGGTTCGCGGCCCGGCGGGAGGACGCCCGCGCGATGTACGACGAGCGCTTCTGCCGGATGTGGGAGTTCTATCTGGCGGGGGCCGAAATCAGCTTCCGCTACCAGGGGCACATGGTTTTCCAGATGCAGCTCGCCCGCTCGCTGGGCGCCGTACCGCTCGTTCGGGACTACATGCATCGCACGGAAGCGGCCTTGGCCGAAGCCGTGCCGCCACCCTTGCGGACGGGTCGTAACGTCGGGTCCAACAGCGCTTGACCGGGATCGTCCGAGCCGCATCGGCCCACAGGTTTGAACCAGGATCAACGGATTGACAGAATTGCCGATTTTCGGCTTATCCCCAGCTCTCACCGGTTGTGGACAGAAGTTACTCACAGGAATGTGGGTATCCTTAACCCGATCGCACAGCTTTGCGTCCCGCCCTTTGCTAAAGTGCCGCCATGGATGACAAGACCACCCAGCTTTTCGAGCCGCGCCCCCTCGACGGCGGGCTGTCCCGTGCCGGTGCCGCGAAGCCGACGGCGGAATACCGCACGCCGCCGCACAACGAGGAGGCGGAACAGGCGCTGCTCGGCGCCATCCTGGTGAACAACAAGGCGTATGAGAAGGTCGGCGAGTTCCTGCGCGCCGAGCACTTCTACGACCCGGCCCACCAGCGCATCTTCTCGGCCATCGCCAAGATGGTTGAGCGTGGCCAGATCGCCAATCCGGTGACGCTGAAGGCCTATTTCGACAACGACGTCGAACTGGCGCCGGACGGCGGCGCCGGTTATCTGGCGCAGTTGGCGGCCAACGTCGTGACGGTGGTCAACGCGGGCGATTACGGCAAGACGATCCACGACCTCTTCCTGCGCCGGCAGTTGATCGAGGTCGGCACGGACATGGTGAACGAGGCGTATCAGCACGACCTCGACATCGACGCCATGGACCAGATCGAGACGGCGGAGAAGCAGCTGTTCGACCTCGCCTCGACCGGCGACGTGCGCGGCGGCTTCGTCGCCTTCTCCGAGTCGCTGAAGGCGGCCATCGCCACGGCGGAGACGGCCTTCCGGCGGTCCAGCCACGTCACCGGCGTGACCACCGGCCTGCGCGACATGGACCGCAAGCTGGGCGGCCTTCACCCGTCGGACCTCATCATCCTCGCCGGGCGCCCCTCCATGGGCAAGACGGCGCTGGCCACCAACATCGCCTTCAACGCCGCCAAGGCGCACATGCGCACCAACGGCGGCGAGGGCGCGCCGGTCGGCTTTTTCTCGTTGGAAATGTCGGCCGAGCAGCTCGCCACCCGTATCCTTGCCGGCGAGGCCGAGGTGTCGGGCGACAAGATCCGCCGCGGCGAGATCAAGGACAGCGACTTCCCCAAATTCGTGGCGGCCAGCCAGGAACTCAGCCGTGTCCCCTTCTTCGTGGACGACACGCCGGCCCTGACCATCGCGGCGGTGCGCACCCGCTGCCGCCGGCTGAAGCGCACGCACGGTCTGGGCATGGTGGTGGTGGACTATCTCCAGCTGCTGCGCGGCGGCTCGACCAAGGGCAACGAGAACCGCGTGCAGGAAATCTCGGAGATCACCCGCGGCCTGAAGGCCATCGCCAAGGAGCTGGAGGTGCCGGTGCTGGCACTGTCCCAGCTCAGCCGCGCGGTGGAAATGCGCGAGGACAAACGGCCGCAGCTCGCCGACCTGCGCGAATCGGGCTCCATCGAGCAGGACGCCGACGTGGTGATGTTCGTTTACCGCGAACAGTACTATCTTGAGCGCGCCGAGCCGGCCCGCCGGCCGGAGGAGACGGAGGACAAGTACAACGACCGCTATGCCAACTGGCAGAAGCGCTACGCCGAGGTGCACAACACCGCGGAGGCGATCATCGCCAAGCAGCGCCACGGCCCGATCGGCAGCGTCCGCATGTTCTTCGACGGACAGTTCACCAGATTCGGCGACCTCGACACGACCCATGACTTCGGCCCCACAGAGTGATCCGCTGGCCCGCGCCGGCGCCGTTCTGACCATCGACCTCGGCGCGGTGGTCGCCAACTGGACACAGCTCCGCGACCGGGTGGCGCCCGCCGAGTGCGCCGCCGTGGTCAAGGCGAACGCCTATGGCCTGGGGGTAGAGCGCGTCGTCCCGGCGCTCGCCGCCGCCGGCTGCCGGACCTTCGTGGTCGCCCAGTTCGAGGAGGCCTTGGCCGTGCGCGCCGTGGCGCCGCCGGACGTCCGCGTGCTGTCGCTGGGCGGCCTGCCCGCCGGCACCGCGCCGGATTTCACGGCCCACCGCATCCTGCCGGTGCTCAACCATCTGGGCGACATCGCCGCGTGGCAGGCCCACGCCAGGGCGCAGGGAACAGCCCTGCCCGCCGTCGTCCACATCGACACCGGCATGAACCGACTCGGGCTCGGTCCGGACGAGCTGGACACTCTGGTCGGCGACCTTTCCCGGCTGGATGGGGTGGACGTCCGGGTCTGGATGACCCACCTCGCCTGCGCCGACGAAGACTCGGTGATGAACAGCCAGCAGCTCGGGCGCTTCCGCTCGACGGTCGGCCGGCTGCCCGCGGCCGAGGCAAGCTTCGCCAATTCCTCCGGCATCTTCCACGGATCGGCTTTCCATTTCGACCTCGTGCGGCCCGGCTGCGCGCTCTACGGCGTCAACCCGACGCCTGCCGCAGCGAACCCGATGCGGGACACCATCCGGCTCGACGCCCGGCTGCTTCAGGTGCGCAACGTTGACAGCCCTATGACCGTTGGCTACGGTGCCACGCACCGCGTTGCGGCGAGAGGAAAAATCGCAACCATCGCAGTGGGTTATGCCGACGGATATCTGCGCTCGCTCAGCGGGCGCGGCCATGTCTTCGTCAACGGCGTGGCCGCTCCGGTGGTTGGGCGTGTTTCGATGGATCTGGTGACGGTGGATGTCAGCCACCTTCCCGACGAGGCGGTGACGCCCGGCGGGCTGGTGGAGCTGATCGGCCCGAACCGCCCGGTGGACACCGTGGCGAGCGAGGGCGGAACCATCGGCTACGAGATCCTGACCTCGCTGGGCGCGCGTTACCACAGGGTCTACCGCGACCCGCCGCCGCCTGAGGTCGCTTGATGGGTTTCCTTGCCGCCACCGGACGGGCCTTCCTGATCTTTCTGGAAGCCACCGGAAAGCTCGCCATGTTCACCGGCGCCGCCCTGTCGCACTGCGTGCGTCCGCCGTTCTACCCGCGGCAGATCCTGCGCCAGATGATCGACATCGGCTACTATTCGCTGCCGGTGGTCGGGTTGACCGCGCTGTTCACCGGCATGGTGCTGGCGCTGCAGAGCTATTCCGGCTTTTCCCGCTTCCAGGCGGAGGGCGCCATCGCCACGGTGGTCGCCCTGTCGGTGACGCGCGAACTGGGGCCGGTGCTGGGCGGCCTGATGGTCGCCGGACGCATCGGCGCCGCCATGGCCGCCGAGATCGGCACCATGCGCGTGACCGAGCAGATCGACGCGTTGTCGACCCTGTCGACCAACCCCTTCAAATATCTGGTGGCGCCGCGCCTGATCGCCGGGCTGGCCATGCTGCCGCTGCTGGTGCTGGTGGCGGACATCATCGGCGTGTTCGGCGGCTTCCTGGTCGGCGTCTACCGGCTGGACTTCAACCCGGCCTCCTACATCGGACGGACCTGGGAGTTCCTGGAGCCGGTCGACGTGATCTCCGGCCTCGTCAAGGCGGCGGTGTTCGGCTTCATGGTGTCGCTGATGGGCTGCTACCACGGCTACCACTCGCGCGGCGGCGCTCAGGGCGTGGGTGCTGCGACGACCAACGCGGTGGTCTCGGCCTCCATCCTGATCCTGGTGTGGAACTACCTCATCACCGGCATCTTCTTCTCGACGAAGTGAGCGCAGACCAATGAGCGAGTCCATGTCGCAGGTTTCCCCCGCTCATCCGCCGAAGATCGCGCTGAAGAACGTGCACAAGGCGTTCGGTCCGAAGGTCGTGCTGAACGGCATCGACCTGGAGGTCGGGCGCGGCGAATCGCTGGTCGTCATCGGCGGATCGGGCACCGGCAAGTCGGTCATGCTGAAATGCATCCTCGGCCTGCTGTCGCCGGACAGCGGTTCCATCCGCGTCGACGGCGAGGAGACGACGAAGCTGCGCCCGCGCGAGCGGGAGAAGCTGCTGCACAAGTTCGGCATGCTGTTCCAGGGCGCCGCCCTGTTCGACAGCCTGAAGGTCTGGGAAAACGTCGCCTTCGGCCTGATCCAGGGCGAGCACATGCCGCGCGCCAAGGCCAAGGACATCGCCATCGCCAAGATGGGCGCGGTCGGCCTCGGCCCGGAGGTGGGCGAACTGTTCCCGTCGGAGCTGTCGGGCGGCATGCAGAAGCGCGTCGGCCTCGCCCGCGCCATCGCCGACGAGCCTGAGATCATCTTCTTCGACGAGCCGACGACCGGCCTCGACCCGATCATGGCGGACGTGATCAACGAGCTGATCGTGAAGTGCGTGAAGGATCTGGGCGCCACCGCCGTGACGATCACTCACGACATGGCCTCGGCCCGCAAGATCGCCGACCGTGTGGCGATGATCTACCAGGGCCGGATCATCTGGACCGGCCACGCCAACGACATCGACCAGTCCGGCAACCCCTATGTGGACCAGTTCGTCCATGGCCGGGGCGAAGGTCCGATCAAGATGCAGGTGCGGGCGCTCTGACGCGACCGGTCGGCGGAGCCCGTCACCGGTTTGTGCAAAATTAACCTGCCGCCCGGTACGGTCGGCCAGAACGAACGCCGGTCACCACAGGCCGGCGTCCCATCGGAGAGACGAGCATGGCGGACATCACCACGAACGGACTGGCCTTCGCGAGCTTCATGCTGAGCGCCAAGATTCTGGAGACGCTCCAGGCCAAGGGGCTGCTGACCAACGAAGAGACGGTGCAGACCATCAAGAACGCCCACGAGCAGCTCCTCAAGAACGACAACCAGCTGTCGCTCGAAGCCGCCGACGCGCTCGCCCATTTCTTCGCCGGCCCGACCGACGGAAGGTGACCGTCAGGGCGCCGGACGCACCGCCGACCGCGCGAGGCTGTCGCGCAGGTCCGGCAGCAGAACGGCGCCCAGCATGGCGATGACCGGCAGCAGGGCGTAATCGCCCGCTGCCGCCGCGGCAAACAGCTCAACGCGGGTCAGCAGTTCCAACCGCATCTCCTCCAGGTCTCCGGAGTCCGCCTCAGCCACCTTCCGGGCGTTGCGGGCGTGGAACATATGGCAGACGCAGCCGCGCTGGTTGCCCTGCACCACGTAGGAGCCGAGCGCGGTCCAGTCTTCCGCGGCGTAGCCGGTTTCCTCCAGCAACTCCCGCTTCGCCGCGGCCAGCGGCTCCTCGCCGGGGTTCAGGGCCCCGGCGGGAAAGGTCTGGCTGACGCGGCGTGGGCCATGCTTGTAGGTGCGCAGCATCAGGACGCGCCCATCCTCGTCCTCGACGAACATCTGGACGAAGTCCATCTGCTCGACCTGATAGAAATTCTCCACCCGCCGGCCCTCCGGCGTCTCGACGGTCTCGGCGTGCACCTTCAGGAAAGGCCCGGCGTCGAGCAGGGTCCGCCGCTCCAGGACCGTCCAGGGCTTCAGCTCCCCGCTCATGCCGCGACGGCCCCGGCCACGGTCCCGTAGGGCGGCTGGGTGAAGCCCGCCGGCGACTGCGTGAAGATCTCGCAGCCCGTCTCGGTGATGCCGACCTGATGCTCGAACTGGGCGGACAGGGAGCGGTCGCGGGTGACGGTGGTCCAGCCGTCCGACAGGATCTTCACGTCCGCCTTTCCGGCGTTGAGCATCGGCTCGATGGTGAAGACCATGCCCGGAACCAGCAGGACCCCGGTGCCGCGCTTGCCGAAATGGTCGACATGGGGCGCGTCGTGGAACACCCGCCCGATGCCGTGCCCGCCGAAGTCACGCACCACGCCGTAACGGTGGGATTCGGCCAGGGTCTGGATGGCGTGGCCGATGTCGCCCAGATGATTGCCAGGCTTGGCCTGCGCGATGCCGGCCATCATCGCCTTGTAGGTGATGTCCACCAGCTTGCGCGCTTTCACGCCGATCTTGTCGCCGACGAAGAACATGCGGCTGGTGTCGCCGTACCAGCCGTCCAGGATCACCGTCACGTCGATGTTCACGATGTCGCCGTCGACCAGCTTTTTGTCGTCCGACGGAATGCCATGGTTCACCACGTGGTTCGGCGAGATGCAGCTCGCCGCCGGATAGCCATGGTAGCCGAGGGTCGCGGGGATGGCGCCGTTGTCCCGCATGAAGGTCTCGATCAGGCGGTTCAGATGACCCGTGCTGACCCCCGGCACCACCTGGGGCGTGATGTGGTCGAGCGTCGCCGCGGCCAGCCGCCCGGCCTTGCGAATCGCCTCGAACTCCTCAGGGCCGTGCAGCGGGATCTTCCGCGCGTCCTTGTCCGCCACCGTGTCACCTCATATCCGTTGTTCATCGTGAATCCGGGGGCAGAACCTACCACCGGAACAGCCGAGAAAAGCCCCAGCTTTTTATCACCTCTGCCATAGGATTTAGAACGTCAGCTTGCTATATGTGGGGCGCTGCCGCTCCAACCAATCGCTAGACCTTTGGCAAAGCCAACCACCCGCTATGTCTGCCAGGCTTGCGGCGCGTCCTTCCCGAAATGGGCGGGTCGCTGCGACGCCTGCGGCGAATGGAACACCCTCGTCGAGGAAGCCGCTCCGGAAGCCGCCCCCAAGGGATTGGGCGTGGCGCGCGGACGCCGGCTGGACTTCGTCGGGCTGGCCGGGTCCAGCGAGGCGCCGCCGCGCCGCATGACCCGCATCGAGGAATTCGACCGCGTCTGCGGCGGCGGCCTCGTCCCGGGATCGGCGATCCTGATCGGCGGCGACCCCGGCATCGGCAAATCCACGCTTCTCCTCCAGGCGATGGCCCGGCTGTCGCAGGAACACCGCTGCGCCTACGTCTCCGGCGAAGAGGCGGTGGATCAGGTGCGGCTGCGCGCCGTCCGGCTGGGCTGCGCCGCGGCGCCGGTCCAGCTCGCCTCGGCGACCAGCGTGCGCGACATCGTCGCCTCGCTGGACGGCACCGACGGGCCGGAGGTGGTCGTCATCGACTCAATCCAGACCATGTATGTGGACAATCTGGACAGCGCCCCCGGGACCGTCGCCCAGGTCCGGGCGAGCGCTCAGGAGTTGATCCGGGTCGCCAAGCGGCGCGGCTGCGTCCTGCTGCTGGTCGGCCACGTCACCAAGGAAGGCACCATCGCCGGCCCCCGCGTGCTGGAGCACATGGTGGACACGGTGCTCTATTTCGAGGGCGAGCGCGGCCACCAGTTCCGCATCCTGCGCGCGGTGAAGAACCGCTTCGGCGCGACGGACGAGATCGGCGTGTTCGAGATGACCGACGGCGGGCTGGGCGAGGTCGCCAACCCCTCCGCCCTGTTCCTGGCGGAACGGCGCGGCGACGTGTCGGGGGCCGCGGTCTTCGCCGGTATGGAGGGGACCCGCCCGGTGCTGGTGGAGGTCCAGGCGCTGGTCGCCCCCTCCCCGCTCGGCACGCCGCGGCGCGCGGTGGTCGGCTGGGACTCGGCGCGGCTCGCCATGGTGCTGGCGGTGCTGGAGGCGCGCTGCGGCGTGCAGATCGGCGCCAACGACGTCTATCTCAACGTGGCCGGCGGGCTGCGCATCACCGAGCCGGCGGCGGACCTCGCGGTCGCCGCGGCGCTGGTTTCCTCGCTGACCGGGGAGCCGGTGCCCGCCGACGCCGTGGTCTTCGGCGAGATCGGCCTGTCGGGCGAGGTGCGCGCGGTGGGCCAGAGCGATGCCCGGCTGAAGGAAGCCGCGAAGCTGGGGTTTTCAACGGCGATCTTTCCGGCTAGACGGAACGGCAAGAAGCCGGGGCGCGGTGACACCGGCCTGAAATCGGTCGAGTTGCAGCAGCTCAGCGAATTGCTGCCGCTGTTCCAGGCCGGATCGGGGGCCCGACCGCCGCGCGGCCGGGATTGAGACAAGACTCTAAAGCGAAAGCGCACGAGGCGTAGCGGCGTTATGGACACCTTCCCGATCAACCCGGCGGATCTCGCCGTCATCGTGGTGCTTCTGCTGGCGGCCCTGCTGGCCTTCACCCGCGGCATGGTGGCCGAGGTGCTGTCGGTCGCCGCCTGGGTCGGTGCCGCGCTGATCACGCTGAACGCCCTGCCCCACGTCCTGCCCATCGCGCAGACCTACATCCACGTCGAGATGGCCGCTTACGCCGCGTCGGCGGTGGCGCTGTTCGTCGTCAGCCTTGTGGTTTTGACAATCCTGGGCCGCGTCGTGTCGCGCGGGGTGCAGAATTCCGGCCTGTCGGCGCTCGACCGCTCGCTCGGCTTCGTCTTCGGCCTGCTGAAGGGTGCAATCCTCGCCTCCGTCGCCTATCTCTTCTTCGCCTGGCTGGTGCCGAACCCGGCGGAGCATCCGGCGTGGCTGCAGAGCGCCAAGACCCGGCCGATGCTGGTGTCCGGCGCCGCCATGATTTACGAGGTGATGCCGGACTCGCTGCGCAAGGACGGGCTGGGCCAGATGGACATGGCGCGGGAGCGCGCGCGGCAGGCGGTTGAGGCCAAGGAAGCGCTGGACCGCCTGTCCACGCCGGTTCCCGGCGCGCCGAAGACCGGTGGTGCGTCGCCATCCGATACCGGCTATAAGGACCGGGACCGCGGCGACCTTGAGCGACTGATCCAGAACGCACGCTGAACGCCGCACGGTGCAGAGTGCCTGTGAGTAACGCCCCGCTGGCAAGGAGCCGCCGGGGCAATGCCCTTTGGTGATGCTGTGTATGACGAGGATCTTCCGATGCTGACGACGCATCCGTTCGACGACGACAAGCTGCGCGAGGAGTGCGGCGTGTTCGGCATCCACAGCCATCCGCAGGCGGGGGCCATCACCGCGCTCGGCCTGCATGCGCTGCAGCATCGCGGCCAGGAAGCCTGCGGCATCGTCAGCCACGATGGCGACCGCTTCCATCTGGAGCATACGCTCGGCCTCGTCGGCGATCACTTCTCGTCGGAAGCGATCATCGGCAAGCTGAAGGGCCCGCAGGCCATCGGCCACGTCCGCTACGCCACCACGGGCGATACGACGATCCGCAACGTCCAGCCGCTCTACGCTGATTTCGAGTTCGGCGGCTTCGCGCTGGCCCACAACGGCAACCTGACCAACGCGCACACGCTGCGCCGTCAGCTCGTCCGCCGCGGCTGCCTGTTCCAGTCCACCACCGACACCGAGACCATCGTCCATCTGATGGCCATCGCCCGCGGCGGCTCGCCGGTCGACCGGCTGATCGAGGCGGTGCGGCAGGTCGAAGGCGCCTTCTCCCTGGTGGCGCTGACCCCGAACGAGGTGATCGGCGTGCGCGATCCGCTGGGCGTCCGCCCGCTGGTCCTCGGCAAGCTGGGCGACACCCACATCGTGACCAGCGAGACCTGCGCCCTGGACATCGTCGGCGCCGAGTATGTGCGCGACGTCGAACCGGGCGAGATGGTCGTGCTGAACGACCAGGGCGTGCAGAGCCTGCGCCCCTTCCAGCCGCAGGGCCGCCGCTTCTGCATCTTCGAATACATCTACTTCGCGCGGCCCGACAGCGTGATGGAGGGGTCCTCCGTCTACAACGCCCGCCAGCGGATCGGCGCCGAGCTGGCCCGCGAATCGGGGATCGAGGCCGACGTGGTGGTCCCGGTGCCCGACAGCGGCGTTCCGGCGGCCCTCGGCTACGCAACGCAGAGCGGCGTGCCCTTCGAACTGGGGATCATCCGCAATCATTATGTCGGCCGCACCTTCATCGAGCCGACCGACCAGATCCGCCATCTGGGCGTGAAGCTGAAGCACAACGCCAACCGCGCCATGATCGAGGGCAAGCGGGTGGTGCTGGTGGACGACAGCATCGTGCGCGGCACGACCTCCAAGAAGATCGTCGAGATGGTGCGCGCCGCCGGGGCGAAGGAGGTGCACATGCGCATCTCCAGCCCGCCGACCTCGCACCCCTGCTTCTACGGCATCGACACGCCGGAGCAGAGCAAGCTGCTCGCCCACCGCATGTCGGTGGAGGAGATGCGCGACTTCATCCAGGCCGACAGCCTCGCCTTCATCTCCCTGGACGGTCTCTACCGCGCCATGGGTGCGGAGCGCCGCGACCCGCAGAAGCTGACCTTCTGCGACGCCTGTTTCACCGGCGACTATCCCATCGCGTTGACCGACGCGCTGGACCACCCGCCGGTCGAGGCGAACGTCCGCATCCGCGCCTGACCGCCTGACCGTCGCCGCGACGGGCCGGCCGCAACCCAGCGGACCGGCCCGTTTGCCAATCCCGCTACCGAACATCGTCGAGTCGCCGCCATGTCCCGTCTTTCCGGCCGCACCGCCCTCATCACCGGCGCCTCGCGCGGCATTGGCGCCGCCGTCGCCAAGCGCTTCGCCGCCGAAGGCGCCCACGTCATCCTCGCCGCCCGCACCGTCGGCGGCCTTGAGGAGACCGATGACGCGATCTTCCAGGCCACGGGCCGGAACGCCACGCTGGTCCCGCTGGACCTGCGGCAGTTCGACAAGATCGACCAGCTCGGCTATTCGATCTTCGAGCGGTTCGGGAAGCTCGACATCCTGGTCAGCAACGCCGGCGTGCTGGAAGCGCTGGGGCCGGTCGCCCATTACGATCCGAAGCTGTGGCAGCGCGTGATGGACGTGAACGTTACGGCCAACTTCCGCCTGATCCGCTCCTTCGACCGCCTGCTGCGCGCGTCCGATGCCGGGCGCGCCCTCTTCGTGACGTCGGGCGCCGCGAACGCGCCCTACCCCTACTGGAGCCCGTACGGGGCCAGCAAGGCGGCGCTGGAGATGATGGTGAAGACCTACGCGATGGAAATCGCTTCGTCGAACCTGCGCGTCAATCTGGTCGATCCCGGCATCGTGGCGACCAAGCTGCGCATGCAGGCCTTCCCCGGCGAGGACCAGACCAAGCTGGCCCAGCCGGTCGACGTGGCCGAGGCCTTCGTGGCGCTGGCGGAGGCATCCTGCACCCGCCACGGCGAGGTGGTGTCGGCGCAGGGGTGACTTGCGGTTCTCTCCTTTCACGCGCCTGAGGCTGACCCCGGCATGACACCCGAACAAATCCAGGCCCGCGTGCTCTACCGCGATGGGCTCATGCTCATCATCGACAAGCCCGCCGGCCTGCCCGTCCATGCCGGGCCGGGCGGCGGTCCGAACCTGGAACGCCACTTCGACGCCCTGCGCTTCGGCTTTCCAAAGCCACCGGGCCTGGCCCACCGACTGGACCGCGACACCTCGGGCTGCCTGATTTTGGGAAGGCATCCGAAGGCCCTGCGCAAACTGGGGAAGCTGTTCCAGGACGGCAAGGTCGACAAGACCTACTGGGCGGTCGTCGCCGGCAATCCGCCCCAGGAACAGGGGCGGATCGAACTGCCGTTGAAAAAGGTGACCAACAAGAGCGGCGGCTGGCGCATCGTCGTGGCCGACGATGGGCAGAGCGCCGTCACCGACTACCGGGTCCTCGGCCGCGGCGACGGCACGACGTGGCTGGAGTTGAAGCCGCACACCGGGCGCACGCACCAGATCCGCGTGCATTGCGCCACGGCGCTGGGCTGCCCGCTTCTGGGCGATCCGCAGTATGGCGGTCCGGAGGGGCATCCGCTGCATTTGCAATCGCGGGCCATTTCACTGCCTCTTTACCCCTCCCGCGAGGCGGTCGGCGCGGTGGCGCCGGTTCCGCCTCACATGCGCGCGGCGCTCGCCGCCTGCGGTTTCGAAGGAGACGACCCGGCCTGACGGCCGGGACCCCGGGCCGTTACGCCCGCCACTCGGCGCGCTTCTCCGTGCCAACTTCCGTTTCGTGCACCATGAAACCGACATAGCCGGCCACGATGGCGAGGACGGCGTGCAGCCAGATGTCGTTGCCGTGCAGCGGCACCAGCCCGAACAGGGTATTCAGACCCGGAATGAAACCGAGGACGGTCAGGACGGCGTAGGCCACCGCCACGCTGCGCAGGTAGCTGCGCGAGGCCAGACGGCTGGAGAAGTAGGCAAAGAAGCCCCACAGGCCGAACAGGAGATGCACGATGTTGTGCAGCAGGTTCACCGGGAACAGCCCGAGCAGATAGCCGTGAAAGGACTCGACGGCGAGGGTCATGCCTTCCGGGGGCGGGGACAGGAAGGTCGGAATGAAGCCCAGTATGCCGATGGCCGTAAAGGCCGCGGCGTAGACCAGCGTTACGTTGCGCCACCACATGTGTCTCTCCGTTGGCAAACAGGGGATGAAACCGCCTTACCAACAGAGGGTTTAGAAACAGCGTTCCCAGATTCTGCCTGTAATCTCGGCCCACAATCTCAGGCGACCGCCGCCTCCATGGTTACCGCCTTGACCGGGCAAACGGCTGCGCAGTCGCCGCAACCGGTGCAGCCGCCCGCTTCGATGATCGGCAGCGAGCGGCCGCGCCCAAGCGGGCGGAAGCGGATCGCGCCGCGGTCGCAATGGTCGCCGCAGATCCGGCAGTCGGTCCCGGTGTAGGACAGGCACGCCGCGCCAATGCGCGCCTCCAATGCCTGGGGCGCCTCGGACGAAACGGGCTCGGACCGGAAGCGTCCCCGGAACAGATCCGCGCGACTGATCGCCATGGTGGCCGCCCTCCCCCTTCCCGATCCGCTGCCCGGAGTTTGCTGCATTCGCTTGCAGCATTCGCGAATGCCGGGCATCGGCGATGGCGCTACAGTGACCCTTCGTGCACAACCCGGCCTTGATCGTCGTCAAGGTCCGCACCGGAAGGACGGACGGCATGGTCCCCATCGGCAACACCACGGCACGCTGGATGACGCTCCGCTACGGGCTGGCGCTCGGGGTGATCGCGCTGTGCACGCTGGCCGGCTTTCTCATGACCGAACGCGTCATCGACCAGCACGCCGACATGCTGGAGGTGGTGAACATCTCGGGACGCCAGCGCATGCTGTCCCAGCGCACCGCGCTGCTGGCGGAGCAACTCCGCAACGCCCCGACCGACGCCGAGCGGAGCATCCTGACCGCCCGGCTTGCCGAGGCGACCGACATGTTCGAGAGCGCCCACCGGCGCCTGACCGGCGCCGACGAGGGGCCGGCCATGGGCAAGGACGTGCGCCGTCTCTATTTCGACGGGCCGGAGCCGCTGAACGATCTGGTGCTCCGCCACATCGCCGCGCTCCGCGCCGTGATCGCCGCCGGCCCCGCCGGACTGCCGCCCGCCATGCCCGAGGCCGACCTCGTCACCCATCAGGCGCTCGGCCCGCTGCTGGCGGGGCTGGAGGACATGGTGGCGCGTTACCAGGAGGCGGGCGAGCGCGGCTTCGCCACCCTGCACAATCTGGGCTTCGCCGCCCTGATTTTGACGCTGCTGACCCTGTGCGCCGAGGTGCTGGTGATCTTCCGCCCGATGGTCCGGCAGGTGCAGCACCAGTTCGCGGACATCACCCGTATGACCCAGGCGTTGGAGCAGACGAACGTCACGCTGGAGGCCCAGGTGCGCGCCCGCACCGCCGAGCTGCACACCGCCAAGGTGGCGGCGGAGCAGGCCCATCTGGCGAAATCGCGATTTCTCGCCCATGCCGGGCACGACCTGAAGCAGCCCCTCCAGGCCATCAGCATGTTCACCGGCATGCTGGAACGGCAGCTCGACAAGCCACGCTCCCTGGCGTTGGTGAAGGATCTGCGGCTCGCCCAGAGGTCGATGCACGATTTGCTGAACGCCATCCTGGACATCTCGAAGCTGGAATCCGGCGTGGTCGAGCCGAAACCCGCCAATGTCGCTTTGTTCGCTCTGTTCGATCAGCTTGAGGCGGAATTCACCGGGATCGCCGAGGACAAAGGGCTGCGGCTGCGCGTCGTGCCGACGGATTTGTCCGTGCGGACGGACCCTTTTCTCCTTGAGCGCATTCTGCGCAACCTGCTGACCAACGCGGTGCGCTACACCGAACAGGGCGGCGTACTGATGGGCTGCCGGCGCCGCGGCGACACCGTGTGGATCGAGGTCTACGACACCGGCCGGGGCATTGCCGAGGCCGACCGACGCCGCATTTTCGAAGAGTTTGTCCAGCTCGACCGGCCCGACCGCGACCGCAGCGAGGGGATCGGGCTCGGGCTGGCCATCGTCGACCGGCTGGCCCGGCTGCTCGGCCACCCGCTGGAGCTTCGCTCCGTCGAGGGGCGCGGAACGGTGTTCGCCGTGGGGGTACCCTTGGTCCGCAGCCTACACGAGACGGTCGCGGCCTGACTCCTTGACCAGCAGAACCGCCTGGGTCCGGCTGCCCACGCCCAGCGCCTTCAGCACACCCGTGACATGGGTCTTGACGGTGGACAGGTTCAGGCCCAGCCGTTCCCCGATCTCCTGATTCGACAGTCCTTGAGCCAACAGGTCAAGAACCTCCAACTGCCGCCGGGTCATGCCGTCGAAGACGCTCGGCTCATGCGCCCTCGCGGCGGCCGGCGCCTGGGCGATGCCCGGCATGCCGAGCACCGGCGGCACATAGGACCCGCCGGCCATGACCAGCCGCAGGATGTTCACGACCAGCACGTCGTCGGTGGATTTCGGGATGAAGGCCCGTACCCCGCGCGACAGCACGGCGCGCATCTCGTCCGGCGAGTCGATCATGGAAAAGACGACGACCGGCACCGGTGCCACCCGTTTCACCACCGTCTCCACATCGTCCAGGCCACCGAGGCCCGGCATGCGCAGATCCATGATGACGAGGTCGTAGGGTCCCTGGTCCAGCAGCTGCGTCAACTGGCCGAAGCTGGTCGCCGCCGCCACGCCGGCCTGTTCATCCAACTCCCCGACCAGATGGGTCAGGCCACTGCGAACGATGGAGTGATCGTCGGCGATCAAAACCTGCATGACAACCCTGCTTCGGCGGAGGCGGCTGGTGGGGACGACCCATTAGGACAGGATCCGCTGGGACCGGGCCGGACTCGGTCGTCTCAAACCAAAGTGCGGCTTCCGGTATGAACCTCATACGCCGACAGGAGGTTTCATGCCACAATTGATGCATGATTCCGCAATGCCGCGCGTGCTTCTGCCGCAGATGCGAAAAAGGCGCCGCGGAGGCGGCGCCCTTCTCGCAATCCTGACCGTGCCGGCCGGTCCCGAGCGGGACCGGCGGCCCGCCCGATCACTGCACGCGGATGAGGATCTGCGCGCGGCGGTTCGACGGTTCGCGGACGTTCGCACCGGTGTTCACCAGGAGCTGGGTTTCGCCCTTGCCCTCGACGGTGATCTGGTTGGCGGCGACGCCCTTGCCGACCAGCGCGTTCTTCACCGCATCGGCGCGGCGCAGCGAGAGCCGCTGGTTGTAGGCCGGCGAGCCCGAAGTGTCGGTGTGGCCGACCACGTGGATGCTGACCGCCCGCACCTGACCGGCGGAAGCGGCGGCATCGCCGATGATCTTGTCGGACGCCGCCGTGATGTTGGCCTTGTCCCAGTCGAAGAACACCAGATACTCCGACTGCGGCTGCGCCTGGACCGGAGCCGCCGGAGCGACGGGGGCCGCCGCGGGGGCCGCCGCCGGAGCGCCGAAGGTGTAGCGCAGGCCGGCCATGATGGTGTGGTTCTGGTACTCGCCCTTCACGGTGGAGCTGGCGAGGCCGGCGGGGCCGCCCAGATCGAACTTCGGATCGAGCGTTGCGAAGTAACGGTAATCCAGCGTCAGGGCCAGGTTCTGGCTCAGGGCGTAGGACACGCCGGCGATGCCCTGGTAGGCGAACACCCAGTCGCGGTCATCGAAACCGCCGAGATCCAGACGGACCTGGGCGATACCGGCGCCGACGCCGATGTAGGGCGTGAAGGCGGTGCCCGTGTTGATATCGTACAGGACGTTGCCCATGAAGGCGAGCGAACTGGCCTTGCCACCCAGACCGTTCACCGCCGCATTGGAGCTGTCGGTGCTGTCGATCGCGTTGCGCCAGCGCCAGGCGAACTCCAGCTCGGCGCGCGGGCCGGCGGCGGTCGCGTAGCCGGCGGAGATGTCGCCGATGCCGCCCAGCTTGAAGCTGGTGCTGGCGTCCGTCGGGGTGTTCTCGAAGCGCAGATCGGCGTCGCGCGTCCAGTTCACGCCGGCGCCCGCGCCGACGTAGAAGCCCTCGGTAGCGGCCATGGCGGCGGTCGGCAGCATCGCCGCGAGCGCCGTTCCGAGCAGAATCCCACGCAGAGTCATTTTATTCTTTCCTTTGTGCACGGCGTTGCCGGGGCTGTCGAAGCGAACCGTTCGAAGGGCGGGTGTCTGGTGACTCCAGCCTTCATCGGGCGAGCCCGCCGCATTCCGTCGGCGGTTGAAACGTCATGACTTCGAGATATCAGCAACCACCCACCGTCACAAGTCCTCTGCGACAAGATGCACAGAGATGTTGCATTTCTGCATTACCCGAACGTTCGTCGCACTCTTCATATTCCTTCGAGAACAAAGCAATCGCTCGCCGAATTCTTCCTAATCCCATTGGAGGGGAAGCATGACCTTCGGGGTATGTTTGCGGTTAGCACGAACAAACCGGACACACAAAAGCACCCCGCCTTCGGCAGGGGCAACACACCCACGGAGTCACTGATAAGAAGCCGGCGGGATCGGCGCCGGCGTCCCGTTCAATCCTGCGGTTCGGCGACCGTTTCAAATTGGGTGGGGTCAAGAAGGGCGGAAACCGCCAGGGTTTTCAGGGTCTTGTGGTCGTCGGACCGCTGAAGTTGGGCGTGCTGGGTGCCCAACCCATCCTTGCGGATGGCGATCACCTGCCAGATGCCACCGCCGGGACCCAGTTTGCGGAACATCTGACCTTCGACGACTTCGCGCTTTCTGCGCATATCCAATCTCCAAAACCCAAAAACGTCAAACCCGCCAACCTTGCGGATACGGCGGACCATTCAAACACCAAACCGCCCCTGGTTGGCGAGTGTCCGTTGTGCGCGCCACGCATACCGAAGACGGGATGTAGCGGTGCTGCAACAACCGCCTTCGCACGTGCGGAACAAACCGCCGATCCGGCGTGTTGATGCCGTCATGAAAATCGATCACGACGTGCTCCTGTTCGCGACCCGCCTCGTGGAAGAACTGGGCGAGTCCGCCATCCGCATCAGCCGCGTCCGCCTCGTCGAACTCACGGCTGCGAACAACCTGCGCGCCGCCGCCTTCTGGCGGGACGTGATGCACACTTCGGAGAGGCTTCTGGCGGAGCGCTCCCCCGCCCTGGCACCGCCTCCCA
>NZ_WHOR01000029.1:0-33852 GCF_013340925.1 Azospirillum formosense | reverse complement strand
GTCGCGGGACTCAGACCGAGCCGCCCGGCGTGCCGATGGTGGCGCTGCCCGTCTCGTGCCGGTCCGGGTCCATGGCGTCGGCGTAGGGTTTGCCGTCCGGGGTGGACGTCTTGGGGTGGCGGTCCTCCTTCTCGGCCTGAAGCCGTTCGGGAGCGCCGCGGGTCGGCGGTCGGCGCGCGGCCGCCCGTGCTGCTGGTGTCGCCCGCGATCCGCGGGCCACGCGGGTTGATCGGCTGGTTGGAGCGGTCCTCGGCCATGGCTCCTGTCCTCTGTTCAGGGAAAGGCGAATCCAACCGGCCCCGACCGAGCGAGTTCTTCCTCTGGTCCAGGAACCTCTCTGGTCCAGGAACCCCTCTGGTCCAAGAACAAGGCCGCCCTGCACCGCACTAAGCCTCCTAAGACCGTGACGGCGGCGCGGAATGTGGTATATCCGGGCAGCGGTTCAGCCCGAGGAGAGTTCTTTGCCCGCCGATACCCGTGCTCTTGGCGCGCCGGCGCCCAGCACGCCGGCCGATGCGTCGTCGAACGTGTCGGCCAGTCAGCCGCTGGTTCTGGCCCTGCCCAAGGGACGCATCCTGAAGGAGCTGCGCCCGTTGCTCGCCCACGCCGGCATCGAGCCGGAAGCGGCGTTCGACGACGCGGACAGCCGGCTCCTGCGTTTTGCGACCAACATTCCGAATCTCAGCATCATCCGCGTCCGGTCCTTCGACGTGGCGACCTTCGTCGCCTTCGGCGCCGCCCATCTGGGCGTGGCCGGCAACGACGTGCTGATGGAATTCGACTATCCGGAAATCTACGCGCCGCTCGACCTCGGCATCGGAAAGTGCCGCCTGTCGGTCGCCGAACCGGTCGAACTGGGGGAGAGCGACGATCCGTCGCGTTGGAGCCACGTGCGCGTCGCGACCAAATACCCGGAGGTCACCAGGAAGCATTTCGCGGCGCGCGGGGTGCAGGCGGAGTGCGTGAAACTGAACGGCGCGATGGAACTTGCCCCGACCCTCGGCCTGTGCCGCCGCATCGTCGATCTGGTGTCCACCGGCTCGACGCTGAAGGCGAACGGGCTGGTGGAGATCGAGCACATCGCCGACGTCACCTCCCGCCTCATCGTCAACCGGGCCGCCTTCAAGACGCGGCCCGAGGAAATCTCCGGCTGGATCGACCGCTTCCGGGAGGCTGTGAATGCCCGTCAGGCTTGATGCCCAGGACCCCCGTTTCGCCAAGGGCTTCGAGGGGCTTCTCCATGCCAAGCGCGAGACCAGCGAGGACGTGCAGGCCCTGGTCGCCGGCGTCATCGACGACGTGCGCAAGCGCGGCGACGCGGCGCTGATCGACTACACCGCCCGCTGGGACCGCCAGACGCTGACCCCCGCGACGCTGCGCATCTCCCAGGAGGAAGTCGACGCGGCGGTCGGGCAGTGCGGCGACGACCTGCTGCGCGCGCTCGACACCGCGGCGGAGCGGATCGAGAGCTTCCACCGGCTCCAGGTGCCGGAAACGACCGACTACCGCGACGCCCAGGGCGTGCGGCTGGGCGCCCGCTGGACGGCGGTCGGCGCCGCCGGCCTCTATGTGCCGGGCGGCACGGCGTCCTATCCCAGCTCCGTCCTGATGAACGCCCTGCCGGCCAAGGTCGCCGGGGTGGAGCGCATCGTCATGGTGGTGCCGACCCCGGACGGGGCGATCAACCCGCTGGTCCTGGCCGCCGCCAAGCGCTGCGGCATCACCGAGATCTACCGCATCGGCGGCGCCCAGGCGGTGGCCGCGCTGGCCTACGGCACGGCGACCATCGCGCCTGTGGACAAGATCGTCGGCCCCGGCAACGCCTTCGTCGCCGCCGCCAAGCGGCTGGTCTACGGCACGGTCGGCATCGACAGCATCGCCGGCCCGTCGGAGATCCTGGTGGTCGCCGACAACCGGAACGACCCGGCCTGGATCGCCATGGACCTGCTGTCCCAGGCGGAGCACGACACCTCGGCCCAGTCGATCCTCATCACCGACGACCCGGCTTTCGCCGACGCGGTGGCCGCGGCGGTGGACCGGCACCTGGAGACTCTGCCGCGCGCCGCCATCGCGGGGGAAAGCTGGCGGGAGCACGGCGCCATCGTGGTGGTGCGCGACCTGCTGGCCGAGTCGCCGGCCCTGATCGACCGGCTGGCGCCGGAGCATCTGGAACTGGCGGTGGAGGACCCCGACGCGCTGGCCGCGAAGGTCCGCAACGCCGGTGCCATCTTCCTCGGCCGTTACACGCCGGAGGCCATCGGCGATTACGTCGCGGGTCCGAACCACGTCCTGCCGACGGCGCGCTCCGCGCGGTTCTCGTCCGGTCTGAACGTGCTGGATTTCATGAAGCGGACGACCTTTGTCGCCTGCGACGCGGAGAGCGTGACGGCGATCGGCCCGGCGGCGGTGACGCTGGCCCGGTCGGAGGGTCTGGACGCGCACGCGCTGTCGGTGGCGCTGCGCCTGCCGGGAGGAGGTCAGGGGTGAGCACGAAGGGCAACCGCCGCATCGTCCACGTGACGCTCGACGAGAAGACCGTGATCCGGCGCAAGCCGGAGGTGGAGCACGAGCGCGCGGTTGCCATCTTCGACCTGCTCGAAGACAACGAGTTCTGCCCCTGCGAGCACGCGGACTCCGGCCCCTATCACCTGCATCTGTCGATCGAGGACAACCGGCTGGTCTTCGACGTCCGGCGCGACGACGACAGCGCGCTGGACAAGATCACCCTGCCGGTGACCGGCTTCCGGTCCATCGTCCGGGACTATTTCCTGATCTGCGAAAGCTACTATCAGGCGATCAAGCGCTCCACGCCCTCGCAGATCGAGGCGATCGACATGGGACGCCGCGGCCTGCACAACGAAGGATCGGAGATGCTGCGCGAACGGCTGGCCGGCAAGGTCGAAATGGATCTCCAGACGGCGCGTCGGCTGTTCACGCTGATCTGCGTCCTCCACATCCGCGGCTGACGGGGTCGGGCGGCGCATGGCCCCGGTGCTGCAACCGCTCCCCGTGACGAGCGTGTTGTTCGCCTGCACCTACAACATGATCCGCTCGCCGATGGCGGCGGCGATCATGCGCCATTTCCATGGCACGCGCGTCTACGTCGATTCGGTCGGCGTGCGCGAGGGGGATGAGGTCGATCCCTTCGCCGTGGCGGTGATGGAGGAGATGGGCATCGATCTGTCCCGCCACCGCTGCCGCAGCTTCGAGGATCTGGAGGATACGAATTTCGACCTGATCGTGTCGCTTTCGCCGGAGGCGCAGCACCGCGCCATCGAAATGACCCGCACCATGGCCTGCGACGTGGAGTTCTGGAACACCTTCGACCCCACCCTGGTGGATGGCAACCGCGAGGCCATGCTGGACGCCTACCGCAAGGTGCGGGATGGGCTGCTGGGCAGGATCAAGGAGCGGTTTCCGCTGTCCCGCGGCCCGACGGTCTGACCGTCCGGCGGTTTCGGCGCGGGATTTTGTGAAGCCCTTTTTCAAGGGTGGGTTGAGGTGCTATTGAGATGAATCATCGAATGACGTGCGCGCCTCCGCCTATTCTCTAAAGGTCTTCGAGAGGTTCTTTGCCTGATGCTCGCCGGTTTGCCGTCCCGCCTGTTTCGTGCCACCGGTCTGCGGAGTCTTCGTCTGCGTCTGATGGGCGTCGTACTGGCGTCCCTGGCCCTGCCGCTGGCTGGGGCACTGTACTTCTTCGACCAACAGCTCGACCAGCGCCTGAGCAGCGCCCGGGAACTGGCGCGGCACCTGACCGAGGACGGGGTGGAGCGCCAGCGCGACCTGATCGGCGAGGCGCGGAACCTGCTGAGTGTCCTCGCCCTGGTGCCGGCGGTCCGCGACTCCGGCCACAGCAATACCGATGCCTGTGTCGCCACGCTGGCGCCGATGCCGCGGCAGCACCGCTGGACGACCGGCGTGTGGGTGGCCGACCCGAACGGCCTCCTCATCTGCGACACGACCGGCCCCGGCTCCGGGATCAGCCTGCGCGACCGCGAGTATTTCCAGCGGGCGCTGGACACCAAGTCCTTCGTGCTGAGCGAGGTGGTGATCGGCAAGCGGTCGGGAAAGCCGCTGATCCTGGCGGTGCAGCCGGTGCTGGCGAACGGCGAGGTCGAGCGGGTGCTGGGGGTGGCGATCGATCTCGCCTGGCTGACCGACCTGGTGAAGGTGACGAAGCAGGACGACGCGCGCATCCTGGTGCTCGACCGACACGGCGTGCTGATCGCGCGCCAGCCCGATCCGGAGGGCTGGGTTGGGCGCAGTCTGGGGGACTTCCCACACATCAAGCGCATGCTGGCCGAGGGCAGCGGCGCGTTCGAGGGTGAAAGCGCCGACGGGCTGAACCGCATCTGGGCCTTCCGCCACTCCCCGGAGACCGACACCGTCTTCGCCGTGGGCATGCCGACCGGACCGATCGTGGCGGACGCCCGGCGCGACTTGTTGCGCGGGCTGGTCCTGCTCGGCATCGCCGGGCTGTTCAGCGTGGCGGCGCTCTGGTCGCTGCTGCACGCCTCGGTCCTGCGCTGGATGCGCGTGCTCAGCCAAGCGGCGACCCGGATCGGCGCCGGCGACGTCGGGGCCGTGGTGGAGGCCCGCGGCGCGCCCGACGAGATCCGGCTGGTCGCCAACGCCTTCAACGACATGTCGGGCCGGCTGAGGCAGCGCGAGCAGGAACTGCGCGCCGCCATGGAGGAGGCCCGCGCCGGCAGCCGCGCCAAGGAGGACTTCCTGGCGACCATGAGCCACGAGATCCGCACGCCGATGAACGGCGTGATCGGGTTCGCCGACATGCTTCTGGAAACGCCACTGACGGCGGAGCAGCGGCGCTACGCCTCCCAGGTGCGGGAGGCCGGACGCTCCCTGCTGACCGTCATCAACGACGTGCTGGACCTGTCGAAGCTGGAGGCGGGCAAGCTGGATCTGGTCTGCGTGCCGTTCCGGCTGGACGATCTGGCCGACCGCTGTCAGGCCATCGTGCGGCTGGCGGCCGAGCAGAAGGGGCTGGAGATGCACACCTCCGTCTCCGCGGCGGCGCGCGGTTATGTGATGGGCGATCCCGACCGGGTGCGCCAGATTCTGCTGAACCTGCTGGGCAATGCGGTGAAGTTCACCGACACGGGCAGCGTCCGTCTGACCGTCAAGGCCATGGGCGACGAGTCCGGCTCCCGCCGTTACACCTTCACCGTCAGCGACACCGGCATCGGCGTGCCGGAAGACCGCCAGCGCGAGCTGTTCCAGCGCTTCAGCCAGTTGGACCGCGGGCGCGGCGGCACGGGGCTGGGGTTGGCCATCTGCCGCCGCCTGGTGGAATTGATGGGCGGCGAGATCGGTGTGGAAAGCCGCCCCGGAGTCGGCAGCACCTTCTGGTTCAGCCTGCCTCTGAAGCCCGCCAGCGCCCCGGAACGGGACGACCTCGACGGTGGTGCAGTGCAGCCCCAGCCATCGAGCCGCGGCGCGCGAATCCTGCTGGCCGAGGATCTGGCGATGAACCGCGATCTGGTCGTCACCATGCTGACCCGGGCCGGGCATCATGTGGATGCGGTGCCCGACGGCGCCGCCGCCGTGACCGCGGTGCAGGAGCGCGCCTATGACCTCGTTCTGATGGACGTGCAGATGCCGGTGATGGACGGGCTGGAGGCGACGCGGCGCATCCGGGCGCTTCCCGGCCCGCTGGGCCGCATCCCGGTCCTGGCCCTGTCGGCGGGGGTGCTGGCCGTGGAGGTGGAGCGTTGCCGACAGGCCGGAATGGACGATCATCTGGCCAAGCCCTTGGACAAAAGCCGCCTTTTGGGCGCCATCGATCATTGGAACGGTGAGGGGCGGCGGACGGCGGTCGACGCCGGACCCATCCGCATGGCCGACACGCCGGGCAATCGAGTTCTTCCACCGTGATCCCGTCAATGATTAAGAATAATTAAGGCTTTTGTGCTAAAGCTGCGCCGAAGGGTTCCGCGATGGCGGTTCCGGTCTGACGGTTCCGGTGTCCCATGAAGGTCGCGCTGCCTCCACTCGTCCCGCTTCCCGAGCGCAAGCCGGATGTTCCCGCGCCGCCATCCTCCACGGGCGCCGCGTCGGGCGGGTCGTTCCGAAGCGCGCTGGCGGAATTTCAGCCGGTCCCACGCGGGCGGCTTGCCAACGGGCAGAAGGTGCCGCCCCTGCCGGCCACGAAGCCGGAGGCGCCGATCCAGCTTGCCGACGGGACCCGCGTGCCGTTTCCCGCCCGCAAGCCCGACGCCGCCCCGGTCTCCGCCCAGCAGTCGACGGTGATCGGCGCCGCCCTGGCGAACAACCCGGCCGCCGGGCAGGTGGTTCTGCTGGCGGCCCAGCAGGTCGCCGGCCTGTCGGGCCACAGCTTCACCGCCATCCTCGCCCAGGCGACCCAGGAAAGCGGGCTCGACCCGGCGGCCCGCAACCGCTCCAGCTCCGCCGCCGGTCCGTTCCAGTTCCTGGATCGCACATGGCTCGACCTGTTCCGCCGCCACGGCTCCGCCTACGGCCAGGGGGAGCTGGCGAGCGCGATCCAGAGCCGCAACGGCATCCCCTCGGTCAAGGACCCGGGGGTGCGCCGCCAGATCCTGGCGCTGCGCCACGACGTCGACCTCTCCGCCGGGATGGCTGCGCGCTACCTGTCCGAAGGGCGCGACCGGCTGGAGGAGCGGCTGAAGCGCCCGGTGTCGGAGACCGAGAGCCGCATCGCCTATGTGCTGGGCGTCGGCGGGGCGGCCAAGCTGATCCGCGCCGCCGAGTCGTCGCCCAGGGCCGCCGCGGCGGAGCTTCTGCCGGCCGCGGCGCGGAGCAACCGCGGCCTGTTCTACGACCGCGCGTCGGGCCGGGCGCTGACCGCGTCGGAGACCGTCGCGCGGCTGACGCGCCGCATGGACACCGACCAGAAAGAGATGTTCGAGCGCATCGCGCAGGCCGCGGAACCCCGCGTCCGGCTGGATGGCGGCCCGTCGCCGCTCAGTTCTTTCCAGTCGGCGGCGCTTGGCGGCACCGCGGGCATGGACGCGGGCGGCGTGTCGGAGTATGAAAACGGCGGCGGAAACCCGCTCGGCTGAACCGCCGGCTGTTTCCGTCCCATCTGGAAGGCTTTGGCCAACCCCCACGCCGGAGGCTCACCGCCCCCGGTGGAATCCCCCTTGACCGGGCGGCTTCGGGAGGTCAGTTATTGCCTCGAAACTGTTACGGACTTAAGGGGCTATGGCTAAGGAAGATCTGATCGAGTTCTCCGGAACCGTCGTCGAGCTGCTGCCGAACGCGATGTTCCGTGTGAAGCTCGACAACGAGCATGAAGTGCTGGCGCACACCTCCGGCAAGATGCGCAAGAACCGCATCCGCGTGCTGGCCGGTGACCGCGTCAACGTCGAGATGACGCCCTACGACCTGACCAAGGGCCGGATCACGTTCCGGTTCAAGTGATTGAACCGGTTTCCCGCGTTGAACCGGTTTCCACCATCGGCCATCCTCCCCGCGTTATGAGCACCGAAACCGCCCACCGGCTCGTGCTGGCGTCCGCCTCGCCCCGCCGGCTCGACCTGTTGCGCCAGATCGGCGTGGTGCCCGACGCGGTCGACCCCGCAGACATCGACGAGTCGCCCCAGCCGCGGGAGCTTCCGCCCCAGCACGCGCTGCGTCTGGCCGGCGAGAAGGCCGCCGCCGTGGCCGCGCGCCATCCCGGCGCCTTCGTGCTGGCCGCCGACACGGTGGTCGCCTGCGGCCGCCGCATCCTGCCCAAGGCGGAGGAGGAGAAGCAGGCGCGCGCCTGCCTCGGCCTGCTGTCCGGGCGGCGGCACCGGGTGTTCGGCGGGGTCGTGCTTCTATCGCCTTCGAGGGAAGGAGACGTGTTGCGCCGGTCGGATCGGCTGGTGCGCACCGACGTGACCTTCAAGTCGCTGTCCCACGAGGAGACCGAGTCCTACATCGCCTGCGGCGAATGGCAGGGCAAGGCCGGCGGCTACGCGATCCAGGGGCGGGCGGCGGCCCATGTCCGCTGGATCGGCGGTTCCTACAGCAACGTGGTCGGGCTGCCCCTGTTCGAAGTGGCGGCGCTGCTGCGTGGAGCGGGGTTCCCGCTGCCGTGACGGATCCCACCGTCGGCGCCGCAGCGGAGATCCTGATCGACCGCGACGGCCCGCTGACGCGGGCCGCCGTGCTGGCCGGCGGGCGGCTGACCGACCTCTACATCGACCACGCCGAGCGTCCGTCCCTGCTGGGCCATGTCTTCCTCGGCCGGGTGGAGCGCATCGCGACCGGGCTGGACGGCGCCTTTGTCGATCTCGGCACCGGCAAATCGGGTCTGCTCTCCGCGCTCGACGCCCGCGGACCGAAGGGGCGACCGAAAGCCAAGGGCGAGCGGATCGGCAATCTGCTGCGCACCGGCCAGACGGTGCTGGTGCAGGTGAAGGCCGACGCCACCGGGGCCAAGGGGCCGTCCCTGACCATGGACATCACCCTGCCGGGCCGCTTCCTGGTGCACGCGCCGCTGGGACGCGACGTGGCGGTGTCGAAGCGGCTGGGTAGCGGGCCGGAGCGCACCGAACTGGCCCGCCGCATCCAGGACATCGCCCCCGGCGCCGGCTGGATCGTCCGGGCGGGTGCCGCCACCGCCCCGGACGGACTGCTGGCCGCGGAGTCGGACGCGCTGCATCTGGCGTGGCGGTCCATCCGCGACGCGGCGGAGCGGGGCGGCGGACCCTCATTGCTGCTGGCCGGTCCCGACGCGCCGCGCCGTGCCCTGATCGAGCATGGGGCGAGCGTTCCGTCGCGGATCATCGTGGACGACGCGGCTCTGGCCCGCGACCTCGCCGACTGGTGCGCCGACCGCGCGCCGGACTTGGAGGGGCGGGTGGAGCCCTTCGACGCCCGGCTCCTGGCCGCACCCTCGGACGGTCGGCAGCGGCTGTTCGACCTGCGCGATCTCGACGCTGAGATTGACACGCTGCTCGGCACGCGGGTGCCGCTGTCCGGCGGCGGGTCGCTGGTCATCGAGCGGACCGAGGCGATGACCGTCGTGGACGTCAACGCGGGGGAACGTGGGAACCCGCTGGACGTCAATCTGGAGGCGGCTGCGGAGATCGCCCGGCAACTGCGCCTGCGCAACGCCGGGGGGATCGTCGTCGTCGATTTCGTCAACATGCGCAACCGGGGCGACGCCGAACGGCTGCTGAACGCCCTGTCCCGCGCGGTGGAGGACGACCCGGCGCAGACCCAGGTCTATGGTCTGTCCAAGCTGGGTCTGGTGGAGATGACCCGCGCCCGGCGCGGCACGGCCCTGGCCGATCTGCTGGGAACCGTCCGTAGGGCCGCGGCGGAGGATTGAGCGATGAACGACAACCAGAAGCCGGTTGGCCCGAAACCCACCGACAAAGCCTGCCCGATCTGTGGCCGCCCGGGGGTGGAGGAGACGAAGCCCTTCTGCTCCAAGCGCTGCGCCGACGTGGATTTGTCACGCTGGCTGGGCGGCGTCTACCGCATCGAAAGCCCCGACCGCCCGGACGCCGAGGAGGCCGACGAGCGGGAGTGACGGGGCGGCGGATTTCTGCATTTTAGGGCTGGACAGGCCCGGCGAATTTGCCTACAAAGCGCGCCTCGACGCGCCGCGGTTTCCACCGCGGCCTCGGTGCCCAGGTAGCTCAGTTGGTAGAGCAGGGGACTGAAAATCCCCGTGTCGGCGGTTCGACTCCGTCCCTGGGCACCACTTCTTCCCTTCAAGGGGTTGTGGTGTTTCGAACGCTCCGTCATCCGCGGGGCGTTTTTTGTTGTCCGCGCCGCGTCTCCCGGCTGTGCGAGCGCGCGGAAGGGGTGGCGTTCCCGTCGCGGCGACCGTATCGTGCGTCGCGCAACGATCCGGCACGGATGGCGGGATGCTCGATCAGCGGACAAGCGCGTTTCTTGAGGAATTCCTGGCGAAGCCGGGCGGCGATCCCGAGCGGCTCGACCGTTTCCTGCTGCACGGCCCCTACCGCGGGCGGCGCGGCGGCCGGCCCCGGCTGAAACTGGCCTTCCACGACTTCTGGCCGGAGTTCGACACGGGCACGAACTTCTTCATCGAGATCCTGTCCAGCCGTTTCGACCTGTCGGTGGTCGAGGACGACAGCGACCTCGCCATCGTCTCGGTCTTCGGCGGGCGGCACCGCGCGGCGCGCAGCCGCCGGACCCTGTTCTTCACCGGGGAGAACGTGCGTCCGCCTTTGGACGGCTTCGACATGGCGGTGTCCTTCGACCGCCTCGACGACCCGCGCCATTACCGCCTGCCGCTCTACGTCATGCACGCCTACGAGCACATGCGGGAGGGGGCGGTGCCGCATTTCTGCTCGCCGGTCCTGCCGCCGGTGCCGCCGACGCGGGCGGCCTTCGCGGAGCGCGGCTTCTGCGCCTTCCTCTACAAGAACCCAAACGGCGAACGCCGCAACCGCTTCTTCCCGGCGCTGGACGGGCGGCGGCGCGTCGATTCGGTGGGCTGGCACCTGAACAACACCGGCAGCGTCGTCAAGATGGGCTGGCTGTCGAAGATCCGCGTCTTCGAACGCTACCGCTTCGCCTTCGCCTTCGAGAACGCCAGCCATCCCGGCTATCTGACGGAGAAGATCCTGGACGTCTTCCAGGCCGGGGCGGTCCCGCTCTATTGGGGCGATCCCGACCTGGAGCGCGAGGTGGCGGCCGGCAGCTTCATCGACGTGTCGCGCTTCGCCACGGACGAGGAGGCGGTGGAGCACATCCTGGCGGTGGACGACGATTACGACGCCTATTGCGCCCACCGCGCCGTGGCGCCCTTCCTGGGGACGGAGGAGTTCCATTTCGACGCCTACCGCCTCGCCGACTGGATCGAGAGCCGGCTGTAGGGGCCGGGGGGAGGGGGAGCGATGGCGCGGGTGCTGCTGAACTACGCGGACGGGGCCTTTCTGGCGGCGCAGAAGCGCAACGCACAGAGCGGGATGGAGATCGGCGGCTTCGATTCCGTGGCGATGCTGGGCCGCGGGCACATCGACCCGGCCTTTGTCGAGCGCAACCGCTTCATCCTCGACCAGCCGCGTGGCGCGGGCTATTGGCTGTGGAAACCCTGGGCCATCTGGACCCTGCTGCGCGACCATCTGAAGGACGGCGACGTGCTGTTCTACTGCGACAGCGGCGCCCATTTCGTGCACCGCGCCGACCCGGTGATCGACCTCTGCCGGGAGCGGCGCGACCTGCCCATCCTGCTGTTCACCCTGCAGGACGCGTTCAAGAACCGCGGCTGGACCAAGCGCGACTGCTTCCATTTCATGCGGCTGGACCGGCCGGAATACACCGACGCCACGCAGATCCTGGCGAGTTTCATCGTCTGCGAACGGACGCCGGAGACCATCGCCTTCGTCTCCGAATGGCTGCGCTTCGCCCAGGACGAGCGCATCCTCACCGACGCGCCGAACGAGTGCGGCAAGCCCGACTACCCGGAATTCCGCGACCACCGGCACGACCAGAGCATCCTCAGCCTGCTCGCCCGCCGCCGCGGGGTGAGCACGATCCCCGACATCTCGCAATGGGGCGACGACCGGCGCCCGCCGGAGATCCCACGCATCCTTCTGCACACCCGTCAGCGGGACTGAGAGGGCGCATGGACTGTCCCGAAACCGCCGAACGGGCCGCCGCGCTGCACCGGCAGGCCGTCGCCGCCCAGCGCGAGGGCCGCTTGCGGGACGCCGTGGCGCTGTTCCAGCAGGCGCTGGCGCTGCGCAAGCACGCGGACATCTATCTGGATTTCGGCAGCCTGCTGGCGGGTCTGTCGCAATGGGGGCCGGCGGGCGCGGTCTACGCCGCGGCGCTGAAACTGGAGCCCGACTCCCCCGACGCCCATTACGGGATGGCGCTGTCCCTTCATGCCCAAGGACGCCCGGCGGAGGCCGAGCCGCACTACCGCGCCGTCCTGGCGGCCTGCCCCGGCCTTGGCGAGGTGTGGAACAACCTCGGCGTGGCGCTCCAGGAGCAGGGCCGCCCCGGCGAGGCCGAAGCCGCTTACCGCGAGGCCTTGCGCCACCGGCCGGAGGACGCCGGCACCTGGAAAAATCTGGCGGTGGCGCTGGAAGGCTTGGGCCGGACCGGCGAGGCCGAAACCGCCTACCGTACGGCGCTGGCGCGCAACCCGGAGCACGCGGTGTCCCTGAACAACCTCGGCGGCCTTGCCCTGGCCGCCGGGCGCCCGGACGAGGCGTGGCGGATCGGTTGCCGCATGGCGGCGCTGAACCCGGCGGACCGGCACGGCTGGATGCTGCTGGGCAACGCCTCCCACGCGGCGGGCCGTTGGGGCGAGGCGGTGCGGGCGAACGCGGTGGCGGTGCGGCTGGCCCCGGACGATCCTGCGTTGCGCCGCAACCTTGCCAACGCGCTGGCCGCCGCCGGCCGGCGGGAGGAGGCGGTGGCGGAGTATCGGACGGTTCTCGGGCTCCAGCCCGAGTCCGTAACGGCAGCGGTCGATCTGGCGGTGGAACTGCTCGGCCTGCACGACACGGCGGGCGCACTCGCGGTGCTGCGCGGCGCGATCGGGCGGCATCCGGAGCATGGCGCGGCGTGGCGGATTCTCGGCCAGACGCTGACCGGCGGTTTGCGGCCGGACGCCGCGCTCGACGCGCTGCGCCGGGCGGTGGCCCTCGATCCCGGCGACCCGGCGGGGTGGGAGGATCTGGCTGCCGCCGCGATCCTGGCCGACCGGGTTGCGCCGTCCATCGAGGCCCTCCGCCGCGTCCGCCGGCTCTCCCCCGCCTACAACCCGGCGTTGGCGCAACTGGTGCAGCAGCAGAGGCACGCCTGCGACTGGCGCGACCTGCCGGCGCTGGAAGGCGACCTGATCGGGCGTATGCGCGCCGGGGCGCTGGGCGTGCCGCCGTTCGGCCTGCTGGCGGTGGACACGACCGTGGCGGACCAGCGGGCGGCGGCGGAGCGCTGGGCGCGGCAGAAGGCGCGCGGCGTGCCGGCGGTGGCGCGTCCCGCCGTTGCCGGAGACGGGCGCCTGCGCATCGGCTACCTCTCCGCCGACTTCCATGAGCACGCCACCGCCTATCTCATGGCGGAGCTTCTGGAGCGGCACGACCGGACACGCGTCGCCGTCACCGCCTATTCCACCGGCATCGACGACGGCAGCCCGATGCGCCGCCGCCTGACCGCCGCGGTGGAGCGCTTCGTGGACCTGCGCGACCGCTCCGACCGCGACGCCGCGCAAGCCATCGCCGCCGACGGCATCGACATCCTGGTGGACCTGAAGGGCTACACGGCCTTCGCCCGCACGGCCATCCTGGCGGCGCGGCCCGCCCCGGTGCAGGTGAACTGGCTGGGCTATCCCGGCACCATGGGGGCGGATTTCATCGACGTGATCCTGGCCGACGCGGTGACCATCCCGCCGGGCGAGGAGGGCTTCTACCGCGAGGCGGTGGTGCGGCTTCCCCACTGCTACCAGCCCAACGACCGCCACCGCGCCATCGCGGAGCGCACCCCGACGCGCGCCGACTGCGGGTTGCCGGAGGATGGCTTCGTCTTCTGCTGCTTCAACAGCCCCTACAAGCTGACGCCCGCTGTGTTCGACGTCTGGGCGCGGCTGCTGCGCGCCGTTCCGGGGAGCGTGCTGTGGCTCTACGCCGGCAACCCGCTGGTGGCCGGCAACCTGCGGCGTGAGGCGGCGGCCCGCGGCGTGGAACCGGAGCGTCTCGTCTTCGCGCCGCCGCGCCCGCTGGCGGAGCATCTGGCGCGGCACCGGCTGGCCGACCTGTTCCTCGACACGCTGCCCTACAACGCCCACACCACGGCCAGCGACGCGCTGTGGACCGGGCTTCCGGTGGTGACCTGCCGCGGCGGGACCTTCGCCGGGCGGGTGGCGGCCAGCCTTCTGGACACGGTGGGGCTGCCGGAACTGGTGACGAACTCGCTGGAGTCCTATGAAGCGCTGGCCCTGGTCCTCGCCCGCGATGCGGAGCGGCTGGCCGGGCTGAAGGCGCGCCTGGCGGCCGCGCGGACGGCCAGCCCGCTGTTCGACGGCGACCGCTTCGCCCGCGATCTGGAGGACGCCTATCGGGCGATCCAGCAACGCTTCGCATCGGCAGGAGACGCGCGATGACAACCATGGACCGGCGCCTTCACATCGTCGTGCCCTACCGCGACCGCGCGGCCCATCTGCGGAACTTCGTGCCGCGGGTCGGCGCTTACTTCGCAACGCTCGCCGATCCCATCGACTACCGCGTCACCATCGTCGAGCAGGAGGCCGGGCTGCCCTTCAACCGGGGCGCCGTCAAGAATGTCGGCTTCCTGCTGGGCGAGGCGGAGAGCGGCTACACCTGCCTGCACGACATCGACTATCTGCCCGTCGACGCCGATTACTCCTGGGTCGACCGGCCGACCCCCATCCTGTCCTTCGGGGCGGAGCAGCGGCCGGTGGCGCCGGGCCGCTCGGACCAGACGGTGACCACCGACCTGGAGAGCACGATGGGCGGCGTCCTGCTGATGCCGAACGACGTGTTCCGGCGGATCGACGGCTATTCCAACGCCTATTGGGGCTGGGGCTACGAGGATTTCGACCTGTCGCTGCGCATCCGCTCCCGCCGCATCCCGACCGCGCGGCGGCCCGGCCGGTTCGAGCCGCTGGACCACGACAACGAGGGCTTCAACCCCGACGCCTCGGCCTCGCCCATCTCGCGGGTCAACAAGCGGGTGTTCCAGGCGAACTGGGCCGGCGGGGCGATCCCGGAGGAGGACGGCCTGTCCAGCCTGTCCTTCGACATCCTCGACCGCCGCCCCTGCGACGGGGCTCCTCCCGGTGCCGAGGGGCGATGGGAGATCGTGCGCGTCCGCCTGACCATGGCGCCGCTGCCCGGCCAGTTGGCGGCCTTCAAGGCACGCTGAAGCTGTTACCTTTCGGGACACCCGCGCATCTGCGGGAAGACACCGGCGCGTTCCAATGCGTATAGTGCGCCGCTTGCCCGCCCCGCTTGGGGTGGCTCCTGGCCCGCAGGACGAACACCCGCGAAACGACGAAGCGGAATGGACATGACCAGCCACGAAGACGTCTTCGACGCGCCGGAGACGCGGCAGCCGACCATCCTGGCGGTGTACAATCAGAAGGGCGGCGTCGGCAAGACGACCACCTCGGTGAACCTCGCCCTGGCGCTGGCCGCGCTGGGCAAGAGCGTCGTCCTGATCGACTTCGACCCGCAGAGCAGCGCCACCAGCAACTTCCTGCTGCGGGAGAAGGCGCGCGTCGGCATCAACGACCTGCTGAGCCAGGACACCTTCGTCGAGGACGCCATCACCCCGACCAGCTTCGACGGGCTGTCGATGATCGTCGGGGCGCGCAAGCTCTATTCGCTGGAGCACGCGCTGGACGCCCGCGGCGGGTCGCAGCGCGGCCTGCGCAAGGCGCTGCACTTCTCGCGCAACCCGCCGGATTACGTGGTGATCGACTGCCCGCCGGCGCTCGGCCATCTGGCGGCCGGCGCGCTGGCGGCGTCGGACCGGCTGGTGCTTCCGGTCTTTCCGGGGCGCTACGCGCTGGACGGGCTGAAGCGCACCCTGTCGGTGGTCGAGCACATCCAGAAGGGCATGAACCCCAACCTGTCGGTGGCCGGCATCCTGATGCTGTCGATCACCAACGACGAGGTCGGGCGCGAATCGCTGACCCTGCTGCGCTCCGAATTTCCGGATCAGATGTTCCGCACGGCGATCCCCTACGACGTGGACGTGGTGAAGGCGACCTACCGCCGGATGCCCGCCGCGATCTTCAGCCCGGAGGGGCGGACAACCACGCGCTTCCTGGCGCTGGGCTGGGAGATCGTCCACGGACGCGGCTCCTCCCCGACCGACGAGCAGCTGAAGCCGGCGCAGGACCGCATCCGCGCGTGGCACGCCGACACCGACTCCTCCTACAGCGCCCGCCGCGCGGCGGCACCGGACGAGGGCGACGACTCCACGGGCGGCGGCAACGGACGCAGCGCTGGGGCTGAGGCGCCGAAGGGCGGCGCCGGCCGGGCGCTGGTCGCCGCGGCGGTCGGGCTGATGGTCGGCTTCGCCCTGGGGGCTTTGTTCGGCCAACCGCTTCTGGGCGGCGTCCTGGCCGGCCTGGGGGGCTGATCTCTCGGCGGGTAGGCTACAGCACCGCCTTGCGGGCGGAGAGCAGGATGCTGGTCTCGGTGGAGGCGATGCCGGCGATCTGCCGGACGCGGCGCAGCGTGTCGTCGAAGGCCTCCAGCGACTCCGTTTCGATTTCAGCGACGACGTCCCAGCGCCCGTTGGTGGTGTAGACGGTCCGCACCTCCGGGAAGCCGTGCAGGCGGGCGATGACCGTCTCGGCGGCGCGGCCCTCCACCTCGATCATCGTGATGGCCCGGACCATGGCGGGCCGCAAGTCCTTGCGCAGCAGCACCGTGAAGCCGGCGATGACCCCGCTCTCGACCAGACGGTCGATGCGGGCGCGCACGGTCGCGCGCGACACTTTCAGCGCGGCGGCGAGGCCGGCGACGGGCTGGCGCGCGTCGGCGCGCAGCAGGCCCAACAGGCGGTGGTCGAGGTCATCCATGCCGAAATGATAAGTCGGGCTTGGCAAACTGTCAAAATGGCCGCCGTTCGTTGGCACTTTTCCGTCTTTCTGCCGCCGGTGCCGCCCCCGATAGTCATGGGAGGCACGATCGCACACAGAGAGGGACGGCATGGCGTCGGGGGATCGGGACGATCAGCGCTTCGTGGAGATCATCGGCGTTCCCATCGAGGCGGGGGCCGGCCATCCCGGCGCCCTGATGGGGCCGGCGGCGCTGCGCACGGCGGGTCTGGTCCGCGCCCTGCGCGAGCTGGGGCACGAGGTCCGCGACCTTGGTGACCTGACACCCGACCCCTGGGGCGAGGGCGACGCCGCCACCGCCCGTCTGGCGGAGATCACCGCCTGGTCGCGGGCGCTGGCCGACCGCTCCTATTCCATGATGCAGGGCGGCGGCGTGCCGGTGTTCCTGGGCGGCGACCACAGCCTGTCCATGGGCTCGGTCACCGGGGTGGCCCGCCATTGCCGGGAGGCCGGCACGCCGCTGTTCGTGCTGTGGCTGGACGCGCACGGCGACTTCAACACCCCCCACACCTCGCCGTCCGGCAACAGGCACGGCATGCCGGTGGCCCTGCTGTGCGGGGAGGACGGCTTCGACGACGTCTTCCCGCCGGAACAGCGCGCCACCGTGAACCCGGCGCACGTGCATCTGTTCGGCATCCGCTCCCTCGACCCCGGCGAGCGGCGCCTGCTGCGCGCCCGCGGGGTGGACGTGGTGGACATGCGGCTGATCGACGAGCACGGGGTCGGCGTCCATATGCGCCGCATCATCGAGCGGGTGCGGCAGGCCGGCGGCCATCTGCACGTCAGCCTGGACGTGGACTTCCTCGACCCCGCCATCGCGCCGGCGGTGGGCACGGCGGTGCTCGGCGGGGCGACCTACCGCGAGGCGCACCTGATCATGGAGATGCTGCACGACGCGGGCGTCGTCGGCTCGCTGGACGTGGTGGAGCTGAACCCCTTCCTCGACGAGCGGGGCAAGAGCGCGCTGCTGCTGGTCGATCTGGTGGCGAGCCTGTTCGGGCGCCGCATCATCGACCCCGCCGTCACCCAGTCGCAGATCGGCGGCCAAGCCGTCTGAAGAAGAAACAACTCCCGGAGAGAACGCCATGCTTCAGCACGCCGCCGACCTGATCGGGACCGAACACCGCCTGGGCGCCCACAATTACAAGCCGCTGGACGTCGTGCTGGCGCGCGGCGAGGGCGTCTATGTCTGGGACACCGAGGGCAACCGCTATCTCGACTGCCTGTCGGCCTACTCCGCCGTCAACCAGGGCCATTGCCACCCGAAGATTTTGGAAGCGATGGTGAGCCAAGCCTCCAAGCTGACCCTGACCTCCCGCGCCTTCCGCAACGACCAGCTGGCGCCGTTCTACGAGGAGCTGGCGGCGCTCACCGGCTCCCACAAGATCCTGCCGATGAACAGCGGGGCGGAGGCGGTGGAATCGGCGATCAAGACGGTGCGCAAGTGGGGTTACGAGGTGCGCGGCGTGCCGGAGAACCAGGCGGAGATCATCGTCTGCTCGGACAATTTTCACGGCCGCACCATCACCATCGTCAGCTTCAGCACCGACCCGGACGCCCGCGGCGGCTTCGGCCCCTTCACGCCGGGCTTCCGCACCGTGCCCTTCGGCGACGCGGCGGCGCTGGAGGCGGCGATGACCCCCAACACGGTGGCCGTCCTGCTGGAGCCGATCCAGGGCGAGGCCGGCGTGGTCATTCCGCCCGCCGGCTATCTGCGCCGGGTGCGCGACCTGTGCACGGAGCGCAACGTCGTGATGATCCTGGACGAGATCCAGACCGGGCTGGGCCGCACCGGCAAGCTGCTGGCCGAGGAGCATGAGGGGGTGGAGGCCGACGTCACCCTGATCGGCAAGGCGCTGTCCGGCGGCTTCTACCCGGTGTCGGCGGTGCTGTCGAACTCCGAGGTGCTGGGCGTGCTGAAGCCCGGCCAGCACGGCAGCACCTTCGGCGGCAACCCGCTGGCCTGCGCCGTCGCCCGCGCCGCCATGCGGGTGCTGGTGGAGGAGGGCATGATCGACAACGCCGCCGCCCAGGGCGCCTATTTCCTGGAGCAGCTCGGCGCCATCCGCAGCAACGTGATCCGCGAGGTGCGCGGGCGCGGCCTGATGCTGGCGGTGGAACTGCACCCGGAGGCGGGCGGGGCGCGCCGCTATTGCGAGGCGCTGCGGGCGCACGGCGTCCTGGCGAAGGACACCCACGACCACACCATCCGCATCGCCCCGCCGCTGGTCATCACCCGCGAGCAGGTCGATTGGGCGCTGGAGCAGTTCGACGCCGTGCTGACGGGAACCGCCCTCCCGTAAAGGCTGCCCGGTGGAAAAGGTGCCCGGCGGAAAAGGCGCTTGCGGCCCGCCCCGGCCTTCGCCACGGTGGGGGCGGGCTTTCCATCCATCCAGCAGCGATCCGCCATGCACAGCGCCATCATCGACCTTCCGTCCGCCACCCCCGGCACCCGGAGGACCCTGACCGTCCAGCGCTTCGGCACGGCGGGCGCGCGGCCCTGCGCCTACATCCAGGCGTCGCTGCACGCTGACGAGATCCCGGCGATGCTGGTGGCCGACAAGCTGCGCCGCATCCTGACCGCGCTGGAGGCCGAGGGGCGGATCGCCGGCGAGGTGATCCTCGTCCCGGTCGCCAACCCGGTGGGGCTGGGCCAGTCGCTGATGGACCATCACCTGGGCCGCTTCGACCAGGACGACGGCAAGAACTTCAACCGCGACTACCCCCACCTGACCGAGGCGGTGGCCGAGCGCGTGGCCGACCGGCTGACCGACGACGGCGAGGCCAACAAGGCCGCCATCCGCGCCGCCCTGGCCGAAGCGCTGGCCGAACGCACCCCGCGCACCGAGACGGAGCACATGAAGCACCGTCTTCTGGAACTGGCGCTCCAGGCCGATTGGGTACTGGACCTGCATTGCGACCTGGAAGCGGTGATGCACCTCTACACCCTGACGCCCTCGGCGGAGGCCTTCGCCCCGTTGCAGCGGCTTCTGGGCGCGCAGGCGGTCTTCCTGGCCGAGGAATCCGGCGGCGACCCCTTCGACGAGGCGGTCAGCCGCCCCTGGAACGAGCTTGCCAAGCGCTGGCCCGACCGCCCGATCCCCTTCGGCTGCCATTCCGTGACCGTGGAACTGCGCGGGCAGGCCGACGTGGAGCACGCCCAGGGCGAAGCGGACGCCCGGGCCATCGCCGGCTTCCTCACCCATGTCGGCGTCCTGTCCGGCGAGCCGCCGGCCCTGCCGGAGCCGCTGTGCGCCCCGACCCCGCTGGAATCCTCCGAACCCCTGACCGCCCCGGTGGGCGGCGTGGTGGTCTTCCATCACAAGGCGGGCGACCGCGTGGAGGCCGGCGCCGTGGTCGCCGACATCCTCGACCCGCTGACCGGCGAGATGACCCCGGTGCGCAGCGAATCGGCGGGCGTGCTCTACGCTCACAGCGCGACCCGCTTCACCCTGGCGGGCAAGCGGATCGCCAAGGTGGCGGGGACGACGCTGCGCCGGACGGGGCCGTTGCTGAGCGCGTGAGAGTATCCTTTTATTATTGACCAAGGAGCCATTTTTTGAAATCACGGCAGAAATTTTGTTGATTTTGGTCCCCAGCTTAGTTGTTGAACCACAAGGAATTTCCATATCTAGATTTTTTCAGTTTTTACTGGTATTCTCCATTTCTTGGGCGGCATTTTCCCGTTTATTAGGGCGTATCGAATAACATCGTATGGGAGTTTAGTGATGTCTATCAATTCCTTTAGGTAGGGCTCGGGAACAGGGTCGTCATTTTTGTCGAGAGCCCACGGGCGCTCTCCTTTTAAAAAAGTTACTTTATAATGGCTTCCGCCATTTAGTTTAGTAATTCTTACGTCACCTAGAACCTTAAGATTCTTTTTTGCCGTCAAGAAAGAAATGTCGCCAGAGATACTATCGGGGTGTATATCCCACAGTTGTCCGCTTAAAAGTGAGTGGATTTCTTCTGGGGAGACGAGAGGAAAGGATAATTCTTCACTTAAATAGATGGACTTCTTCTTTCCGCTAAATGCATTATCACATGCTATTCCGATGCAATAGCCGCTTCCTGAGTGGCTTTGGACATGGATTTGGAGAAGTTTACCCATCTCTTCTTGCCATATATTAGTGTTTCCAATGCTGGCGCAATGTGATGGCAAAGGGTGCACCTGAAATTTTTTTACATCCGTTGTGTCGCTTATCATGCATGAGTTCGTATTATATAAAATTACGCTTGTCAGCATTCTGTGAATATCCCATAGAATTGGCACACTTTCACCACGCGACCAATCGAAGTCGTGAACAAATTCTGCGAGCATATCTGTTATGATCAGTCTGGCTTTGTTGTCATGAATCAAAGCAATTACGCCTGCAATTGCGTCAACTGCTGTGTCAAGATCTTCTCCTGATCGAGGAAAGCTATGGTCTAATGCCATGGGTGATAAGGAAATAAAGGGCATCATTGTGAAATTTCCCCGTTAGCTTCGCGAGTTTTCTAATCTTTTTCCTTTTTGAGCTTTTAGAAGTCTAGTGGCAAGTTCAATGGCTTCACCAAAGAATGACTTGGGCCATTCAGGGATAGTCCCATCTGGTCGAACTGACATATCATGCACTTCAGGTTTTCCACGTTCGGCACAGATAAATGTAATGGAAAGCTTTTCTGAAATTTCATTGCTCGAGTGTTCTGCTGCTAGAATTCGAAAAGAGTTAACGAGGTGCTCGCTATGACTCTCAAGAAGAACGGTTCTTCCTGAAAGCGACATGGCGACGAAGAAAAGAGCTAATCGAACCTGTAAAGCAGGGTGGAGATGTAACTCTGGCTGCTCAACAATAAAAGTTGAGCTTTTCTCAGACAGCAAGCCTCTCACAATTATGGGTAGGACTTGCGAGTATCCAAAGCCAGAATCAGCAAGAGCGTATCCTTTTCCGGAGACGCTTGTTACCATAAGCTCACCCAAAACATTCTTGTGATATGAAGTATCAACCTCCCTTGTTCTGTAAGTGGTCATAAGCTCACCCGTCCTGAGGTAATGCATCCAATGATTTATCTGTACCTTCAGAGTATACTGAGAACTGGAAGTAATGTTTGATGGAAGTGGGAAATTAATTTTTTGCTCCATACGATCACGGAGGATGTACGGGAGAAATTCACCAGCATGATCATATCCTGGTGCAATGTCTCTATCGAGAACATAATATCTTTTGGCAGCTGCTCGCAAGGGACCGAGATAATGAATCTTTTTGATGTGCGAGCGAAGCATTGTTAAGGCATCTTCAAGAAATGGCGGAAGCTGTGCGAATGCAATGTTCCTTTCGCTCTTTGCTATCTTGTATTTTCCATCCGGAGGCATGCCAAACATGCCGCGCGGTATTATTCCGCCCATTATTGCGATAAATACAGAATTTCCATCCTCGGTTTCAAGGATTGGCTTTAGTACTTTCTCGCCGCCGGATGCATTAAAAATTGAGGTTGGGATAACCAGCAAGTAATCAAATTGGCTAGCTATGTTCTTGAATTCTTGATCAATTTCAGAAAATGAAGTGCTTCTCTCAACGCTAAACTCCATGGTATTGACGTTGTTAAGCATTACTTTAAACTTGGCAGAGTGTAATATTCCTTGAGAGGCTCCTGGCGTTGACGTTTCTTCAGGGTCTCTTTGGTTTTCAGAGCTGTAAGTAAACCTAAAGTCAGCGACCAAGTCATATTTCAGTTTTTCTGAATTTAAGATCCATTTTTTCAATTTTGCGCTATTTCTGGAGGAAAGCGTTTTCTCAAGAACTTTCTCGAAATAATATTTTCGAAAATCGCCTTCCAGGGTTAGAGATATTGATATATCTTTTTTCTCATCATTCCCGCTAACAAAAGTCGCGTAATTTCCAAGGTCGACGCTTTTCCCGTTAAAACGTAGATGTCCTTCGCGGGAAATATCAGACTCCTTATCCTCAAAAGATTGTTGGAGCAAAAGGAGCGTTTTAAGGACTGTCGATTTTCCTGCGCTGTTGGTTCCGCAAAACACAGTCAAAGGATTGATTTTGAAATTCCATGTACGGTTGGAGAACGACCTGATGTTTTTAATGCTTACAGATTTTATCATGTTTCACGTTGCCCCAAAAAAATTTCTTCTTGTCTAGCATGCTTGCCTTTAGATGTCCATGATTTGCGTATCGTTGACGAAGTGGTCGCAGAGCGCTCCGTGGCAATGCTTAAGAGTATGGATCAAAACCCCGTCTTTATGGGGGCAAGCCATTGGTTTTGCTCGGACCAGCGGAGGTTTGATCTGCATTCCAAGACTAATCACGGTCAGGCAGCGCTCGTCCGGCGCGCCGAGGCTGCCGCGCTGGACGTCGGGGCGGCGTCTCTCCACGCTTGACGAACATACCAACCGCCCGGTATGTTTCGACCCATGCCGAGACCCGCCAAACATCACCCCGAACGCGGCGACGCCCGCACCCGGCTCCTCGAAGCGGCGCGGGACGTCATCCGAGCCAAGGGCTTTGCGGCGACCTCTGTCGATGATCTCTGCAAGGCGGCGGGGGTCACCAAGGGCGCGTTCTTCCATCATTTCGAGACCAAGGAAGCGCTCGGCGTCGCCGCCGCCGCCTATTGGGCGGAAACCACCTCGGCCTTCTTCGCGAACGCGCCGTACCACCGGCTCGACGACCCGCTCGACCGGCTGTTCGGTTATGTCGACTTCCGCAAGGCGATCATCGACGGCGATCCCGCCGAATTCACCTGCCTCGTCGGGACCATGACGCAGGAGGTCTACGGGTCGCACCCGGCGATCCGCGACGCCTGCGCCGCCAGCATCTTCGGCCACGCGGCGACGCTGGAACCGGACATCGCGGCGGCCATGGCGGCGCGCGGCATCGAGGCCGACTGGACCCCGGCGAGCCTCGCGCGGCACACCCAGGCCGTGCTCCAGGGCGCCTTCATCCTCGCCAAGGCGACGGGCGGGCGCGAGGAGGCGCTGGAGAGCGTCGATCACCTGAAACGCTACCTCACGCTGCTCTTTTCACAGCCCCGCTCGAAAGGGACTCCCCATGACGGATGTTGAGCGCGACCTCGTTCTGACCCGCAGCCTCGACGCGCCGCGCGGCGCGCTGTGGCGCTGCTGGACCGAACCCGAGCTGCTGAAACAGTGGTTCTGCCCCAAGCCCTGGTTCGTGTCCGAGGCACGGATGGACCTCCGGCCGGGCGGCGAGTTCTTCACGCTGATGAACGGTCCGAACGGCGAATCCTTCGGCGAGCCCGGCGTCTTCCTCGACGTGGAGGAGGGGCGGCGTCTGGTCTTCACCGACGCCTTCCGCCCCGGCTGGCGGCCGTCGGGCCGGGCCTTCATGACCGCCGACGTGCGGTTCGAGGACGCGGGCGCCGGCCGGACCCTCTACACCGCGCGCGCCATGCACTGGAGCGCCGAGGCGCGCGACGAGCATGAGAAGATGGGCTTCCACGAAGGCTGGGGCAAAGCGACCGACCAGCTCGAAGCCCTGGCTAAAACGCTCTGATTCAAGACGCTCTGACCCCAAAACAGTCTTACCGGGAGGAAACAACACCATGGAACCGACGATCTACCTGTTCTTCAACGGGACCTGCCTGGAGGCGATGACCCACTACGCCGAAACCCTCGGCGGCGAGGTCGTCTATGTGTTCCGCAACGGCGACGCCCCGGACGCGGACAGCCGGATGCCCGGCGGCGATCACCTCGTGATGAACATGATGGTGAAGCTGGGGGCGACCACGGTGATGGCGTCCGACTCGCCGGACAGCATGTACAGCACGCCGCAGGGATTCCGGGTGCAGATCGCCCCGCCGTCGCTCGCCGAGTTCGACCGCATCTTCGCCGTGCTGGCGAAGGACGCCCGCGCCGTTGAGATGCCGCCGGGCGAGACCTTCTGGGCCGAGCGCTTCGCCATGGTCACCGACCGCTTCGGCACGCCCTGGATGCTCAACCACACCGGCGCGAAGTGCCCGGACGCGGCGGCGTCCTGACGGGCGGGGCCGAAGCTTCAACCAAACAAGGGAGGAAGGACATGGCGTACATCGACGGGTTCGTCATCGCGGTTCCGACGGCCAACAAGCAGGCCTTCATCGACCACGCGAACAAGGTCGACGTTCTGTTCAAGGAGCTTGGCGCGACGCGCATCATCGAATGCTGGGGCGACGACGTGCCCAACGGCAAGCTCACCGATTTCCGCCGGGCCGTGCAGGCGACGGAGGACGAGACGGTGGCCTTCTCTTGGATCGAATGGCCGGACAAGGCGACGCGGGACGCCGGGATGGGGCGGATCGAGGAGCTGATGAAGACCGACGAGCGGTTCAGCCCGGAGAAAAACCCGATGCCCTTCGACGGCAAGCGGATGATCTTCGGCGGCTTCGCGCCGGTCGTCGAGCTGTGAGCGACCCCGGCTGACCCGGGCGCTGGCCCGGAAGCTGACGTGAAACGCGAAGGCCCTTCCTTGCCACGCCGGCACGGAAGGGCCCCGTTCGCTCGGCGACCGCTTGGCCGCGTCAGGCGGCGCGGATGCCGGCAAGGAAGGTTTCGACCTCGCGGCGCAGGGTTTCGGACTGGCGCGCCAGCTCGTCGGACGCGCCGAGCACCTGCGTTGCCGCCGCGCCCGTCTGTGTGGCCCCCTGGTTGACTTGCAGGATGTTGTTGCTGACCTGCTGGGTGCCCTGGGCCGCCTGTTGAACGTTGCGGGTGATCTCGCCGGTCGTGGCGTTCTGCTCCTCGATGGCGGCGGCGATGGTCGCGGCGATCTCGTTGATTCTGGTGATGGTCTGCCCGATTCCCTCGATGGCGGTGACGGTGCCGCTCGTGGCCGACTGCACACTGGCGATCTGCGTGGCGATCTCCTCCGTGGCCTTGCCCGTCTGGTTGGCGAGCGCCTTCACCTCGCTGGCGACGACGGCGAATCCCTTGCCGGCCTCGCCGGCCCTGGCGGCCTCGATGGTGGCGTTCAGAGCCAGAAGGTTGGTCTGGCTGGCGATGTCGCTGATCAGCTTCACCACCTCGCCGATGCGGTTGGTCGCGTCCGCCAGGCCGCGCACCGTCACGCCGGTCTGCTGGGCCTCCTGCACGGCCTGCTCGGCGACTTCCGTGGACCGCGACACCTGACGGGAGATCTCCTGGGTGGAGGCGGCCATCTCCTCCGTTGCCGCGGCGACCGTCTGCACGTTGGCGGACGTCTGTTCCGCCGCCGCGGCCGACGAGCCGGCCTGCTGGTTGGTCTGGTGCGCCAGTTCGACCATGCTCCCGGCCGTCCGGCTGAGTTCGGTGGAAGCCGACGCCACACTGCTCAGGACATTCGACACCGTGCGGTCGAAGCCCTCGATCAGGCGCTCCACCTCCATGGCGCGTTTTTCCTTGGCGATCCGCTCGGCTTCCTGCTCGGCGGCGAGGCGTTCTCGCTCGATCATGCTCTCCTTGAAGACCTGGACGGCCGAAGCCATGGCGCCGATCTCGTCCTTCCGCTCCACGGAGGGGATCGCCACGGTCCTGTCGCCGCCGGCCAGACGCCGCATCGCCTCGGTCATCGCGGCGATCGGGGCCGACACGCCGCGGATCATCGTCAGCGCCCCGACCAGGCAGACGAGCGTGCCGAGGATGAAGGCCGCGATCAGAAGCATGCGGGCGGTGCCGTATATGGCGTCGCCATGCCGGCTGGCCTCCGCCGACCCCCGTGCGTTGATGTCGATCAACTCGATCAGATTGCCGGACGCCGTGTCGAACAGCGTTCGCGACGCATTTCGGAGGATTTCAGCCGCCTTGACCGTGTCCTTGTTGCGGGACAGTTCGATGACCTGGCTGCCGAGGGTGAGATAGCGGTCCCAGTTCTGGCCGAACTGCTCGTAGACGCGGCGCTCATCGGCGGAGGAGATGAACGTTTCGTACTTGGCGCGGTTGCTCTGCACCGTCGCCTTCATGGCCGCGAGGTTCCGCTCGATCGTGGACATCTCCTCGGCGCTGGCGGCCAGGATGTGCGACACTTCCAGGATGCGGTAGTCGGAGGTGTTGGTGTTGAGCGTGCCCAGCAGCACCGCGCTCGGCATCCAATTTTCCTCACTCTCCGTCGTGAGATCGTTCACGGCCGAGAGGCGGTTGATGGACAATAAGTTGGAAGCGATGGTCACCGCCGCCAGAACAAAGAAAACGATCGCAACCTTTGATTTTATGGTCATCGTTGACAACGTCCCAATCCCCTCTGCCGGTTCCGATCTTATGAAGAGGTGTCTTCCAGAGCGGCGCTCATCTTCCTATGTCATGAGGCATAAAGCGGATGGGTTAAAAAAAGCCAAAAGAGGTAGGATTAATTTTGTTCATCCGTAGATGATGTTTTCCAGTTCTTGATAATCGTTCCGCGAATTCTTTTCAAAATAGAGAATGCATGAGCGCGCGCCGTTTTTATGGAAGCGCAGACAGGAAACGCAATCATGAAGGTGTGTTTCGTTGAGGATCGGATCGCGCGCGCGAACGATGCTCGGAAACAAGCCTTCCTTTGCGGAGGGACGGAGGTCAAGGGCGTCCGCTTCCCCGTGACCCGGTGTGCAGGCCCATCAAAGGCCGGAGATGCCGAGCTCCGTTGCGGCGGCGCGCATCACTTCCACCGCATCCCGTTTCCTCATGCACCGCCACCCCGCTTCCGACAGACCGGCGCGGCGGTCGTCGTCGGCGACCAGCGCGCAGGCGGCCTCGACCAGCCCGTCGTAGGGGGCGAAGGCCATGGCGTCCAGCAGGTCGGGGTCGATCTCGGTGTCGGGGTGGCGCTCGGCCAGCACCGCCTTGCGGTTCGACAGCAGGTGCGAGACGCGGACGATCTCGAAGATGCCCGCCTCGTAGTAATGCAGGTTCAGCACCAGCTTCGCGTCGGCGACGAAGCGGTCGCGCAGCGCTCCGTAATAATGCTGGAGGCTGACCACGGTCAGGCCGCACTCGCCCAGCGCGTCGAGGATGGCGCGGCGGCGCGGGTTCACGGCGCCGTAGAACAGCACGTCGATGCCGGGGGAGGGGCTGTTGGGGATGCGGGTCATCTCGTCGACATGCCCGATGGGGACGTGGCGCGCCCGGATGCCCTGGCGGGCCAGATCGGCGATGTTGCGCGGGCTGTAATCCCACACCCGGCAGCGGCGCAGCAGGTCCAGATAGTGGGCGTGGCGGGGGTGGAGCGTGGCGATCTGCTCCAGATTGTAGAGGATGGTGCCGCTGGGCAGCCGGTCGCCTTCCTCCGGAGTCAGGTCATGCCCGCCCAGCACGATGGCGCGGCGCCGGCGGCCGACGCGGTTCCACGCGATCTCCGCGTCAATGCCCAGGCGGCGAAGCGCGAAACACAGGGTTTCCGCGACCTCAGCGAAGACGCTGGCTCCGGCGTCGCCCAGCCCGTTCTTCTTGATGATGACGATGTCGATCCCGCCGGCCATGCGCCCGTCCCCTCCGCCCTGCGGCCCCATCCTAAAGCGTGGGCGGGCGGGCGCGCAAAAAGAAACCCTCCTTCCCTTGCGGGAAGGAGGGCGTGCAGTCTGGGGACTTCACTGAAAAATCAGGTGCGGCTTCAGGCCGAAACCAGCTCCTCCAGGGAGCGCTCGATGATGTCCAGACCCTCGTCCACCAGCGCGTCCGACGCGGTCAGCGGAACCAGGATGCGGATCACGTTGCCATAGGTGCCGCAGGACAGCAGGACGAGGCCCTTTTCCGCCGCCTTGGCGACCAGCGCCTTGGTCAGCTCCGGCGCCGGCTCCTTGGTGCCGCGGTCCTTCACCAGCTCCATGGCGATCATGCCGCCCAGGTTGCGCACGTCGCCGATCACCGACAGCGTGTTGCGCTGGGCCATGCTGCGGAAGCGGCCGGCGATGCGCTCGCCCAGGTCGTTGGAGCGCTGGATCAGCTTCTCCTCCTCGATGACGTCCAGCACGGCCAGCGCCGCGGTGGTCGCCAGCGGGCTGCCGGCGTAGGTGCCGCCGATGCCGCCGGGGATCGGGGCGTCCATGATCTCCGCCTTGCCGGTGACCGCCGACAGCGGGAAACCGCCGGCCAGGCTCTTCGCCATGGTCATCAGGTCGGGCTCGACGCCGGAATGCTCGATGGCGAACATCTTGCCGGTGCGGGCGAAGCCGGTCTGGATCTCGTCGATGATCAGCAGGATGCCGTTGTCGTCGCAGATCTTGCGCAGGGACTGGAGGAACTCCGGCGGGGCGATGTTGAAGCCGCCCTCACCCTGCACCGGCTCGACGATGATCGCGGCGACGCGGGTGGCGTCCACGTCCGACTTGAACAGGGACTCCAGCGCCTTCAGGCTGTCCTGGACGCTGACCCCGCGGTAGGCGTTGGGGAAGGGCGCGTGGTAGACCTCGGCCGGGAAGGGGCCGAAGCCGACCTTGTAGGGCACGACCTTGCCGGTCAGCGCCATCGCCAGCAGCGTGCGGCCGTGGAAGGCGCCGGAGAAGGCGATCACGCCCGGACGGCCGGTGTGGGCGCGGGCGATCTTCACGGCGTTCTCGACGGCTTCCGCACCCGTGGTGAAGAAGGCGGTCTTCTTCGGCGTGGAGCCCGGAACCAGCGCGTTCAGCCGCTCCGCCAGGGTCACGAAGGACTCGTAGGGCGTGACCATCGCGCAGGTGTGGGTGAAGCGGTCGAGCTGGGCCTTCACCGCCTCGATGATCTTCGGATGGCGGTGGCCGGTGTTCAGCACCGCGATGCCGCCGGCGAAGTCGATGAAGCGGTTGCCCTCGACGTCCCACAGCTCGGCGTTCTCGGCGCGGTCGACATAGACCGGCATGGCGTTGGCGAGGCCGCGCGGAACGGCGGCGTTGCGACGATCCTGGAAGGACTGGTTGCTCATCTCAAACCCCCGATTGGAAAGGATGGCGTCAGGCGCCCAGGCCGACGCACAGGTACTTGATCTCCAGGAAGTCCTCCACACCGTACTTGGAGCCTTCCCGCCCGATGCCCGACTGCTTGATGCCGCCGAACGGCGCGACCTCGGTCGACAGGATGCCTTCGTTGATGCCGACCATCCCGTATTCGAGCTGTTCGGCGACGCGCCACACCCGGCCGATGTCCCGGCTGTAGAAATAGGCCGCCAGACCGAACTCGGTGTCGTTCGCCATGCGGATGGCGTCGGCCTCCGTCTCGAACTTGAACAGCGGGGCCACCGGGCCGAAGATCTCCTCGCGGGCCACGCGCATCTCGGTGGTGACGCCGGTCAGGATCGTCGGCTCGAAGAAGGTGCCGCCCATGGCGTGCCGCTTGCCGCCGAGAGCGACCTTGGCGCCCTTGGCCAGCGCGTCGCCCATCAGCTCCTCGACCTTCTCGACGGCCTGCCCGTTGATCATCGGACCCTGGGTGACCCCGGCCTCCATGCCGTTGCCGACGCGGATCTGCTTCACCGCCTCGGCCAGCTTGGCGGCGAAGGCGTCGTAGACGCCGGCCTGGACCAGCAGGCGGTTGGCGCAGACGCAGGTCTGGCCGGAGTTGCGGTACTTGGAAGCCAAGGCGCCCTTGACCGCCTCGTCCAGGTCGGCGTCGTCGAACACGATGAAAGGCGCGTTGCCGCCCAGCTCCAGCGACACCTTCTTCACCGTGTCGGCGGACTGGCGCATCAGGATCTTGCCGACCTCGGTCGAGCCGGTGAAGGACAGCTTGCGCACGATCGGGCTGGCGGTCAGCTCGCCGCCGATGGCGACCGGGTCGGACCCGGTGACGATGTTAAACACCCCGGCCGGAACGCCCGCGCGCTCGGCCAGCTCGGCCAGCGCCAGGGCGGACAGCGGGGTGTCCTCGGCCGGCTTGACCACGATGGTGCAGCCGGCGGCGAGCGCCGGACCCACCTTGCGGGTGATCATCGCGTTGGGGAAGTTCCACGGGGTGATCGCCGCGACGACGCCGATCGGCTCCTTCAGGACGACGATGCGCTTGTTGCCGGCGAAGCTGGGGATCACGTCGCCGTAGACCCGCTTGCCCTCCTCGGCGAACCACTCGATGAAGCTGGCGCCGTAGGCGACCTCGCCGCGGGCCTCGGCCAGCGGCTTGCCCTGCTCCAAGGTCATCAGGACGGCCAGATCCTCCTGCGCCGCCATGATCAGCTCGAACCAGCGGCGCAGGATGGCCGCGCGCTCCTTCGCGGTCTTGGCGCGCCAGGCGGGCAGGGCGGCGTCGGCGGCGTTGATGGCCTGCCGCGTCTCTTCCGCGCCGACGTCGGCGACCCGGGCCAGTTCCTCGCCCGTCGCCGGGTTGGTGACCGCGAAGGTCTTGCCGGAGAAGGCGTCGCGCCACGCGCCGTTCACATAGGCTTGTGTCCGAAGAAGGCTCTGGTCGTTCAGCGACAGCATGGGAATCAGCCTCGATTTGCGATGTGACGGGAGCGTACCCATGTTTAATAAATTAAACAACCCTAATCGGGTGTTGAGTTTTTGATGACGCACACACGCGAATCCGGTATGCCTTCCGGTCAGGAGCGAGGAACCGATCCATGGACATGGACGCTGTCGATTTCAACGTGGGCGCGCGCCTCAAGCAGGTTCGCGAAGCGCACGCCCTGTCCCAGCGCCAGTTGGCGCAACGGGCGGGCGTGACCAACGGGACCATCTCGCTCATCGAACAGAATCGGTGCAGCCCGTCCGTCTCCTCGCTGCGCAAGGTGCTCCAGGGCATTCCGATGACCCTGGCGGAGTTCTTCTCCTCCGACGACCTGCCGCCGCGCGAGCAGATCTTCTTCAAGGGCGGCGATCTGGTCGAGCTGACCGGGCTGGTGAAGAGCCGCGTCGGCTCCATCTCCTTCCGGCAGGTGGGCGACTTGCGCGGCCGCAACCTCCAGGTGCTGCACGAGAAGTACGCCCCCGGCGCCGACACCGGCGGCCGCACCATGCTCCAGCACGAATCGGAGGAGGGCGGCATCGTCATCAAGGGCCGGATCGAGCTGACGGTCGGCGACCGCAAGGAGATCCTCGGCCCCGGCGACGCCTATCTGTTCGACAGCCGCATCCCGCACCGCTTCCGCAACCTCGGCGACGAGGAATGCGAAATCATCAGCGCCTGCACCCCGCCGTACCTGTGACATCACTCCACCGGATTTGAGGAAAGGCCGGGCCGCCCATCGGGGCCGCCCGGCTTTTTCGTGTCAGCGCAGGTTGCCCTTCAGCCGCTCGTTGCGGCGGCGCAGCGCCTCCAGCGTGGCGAGCAGGATGACCGAGATGGTCGTCAGGATCACCGCCGCCGCCGTGATGGTCGGGCTGATGTTCTCGCGGATGCCGCTGAACATCTCGCGGGGCAGGGTGCGCTGCTCCGGACCGGCCATGAACAGCACCACCACCACCTCGTCGAAGCTGGTGGCGAAGGCGAACAGGGCACCCGAGGCCAGACCCGGCAGGATCAGCGGCAGGATCACCCGGCGGAAGGCGTAGAGGGGCGAGGCGCCGAGCGAGGCGGCGGCCCGCGCCAGATTCATGTCGAAGCTCTGCAGCGTCGCGCTGACCGTGATGACCACGAAGGGCGTGGACAGCGCGGTGTGCGCCAGGATCAGCCCGGCGTAGCTGCCGGTCAGGCCCAGCGGCGCGAAGAAGAAGTACAGGCCGACCGCGGTGATGACGCCCGGCACGACGACCGGCGACAGCACGATGGCGAGCACCAGCGGCTTGAACTTGCTCTTCCACTGGGCGAGGCCGAGCGAGGCGAGCGTGCCCAGCACCATCGACAGGATGGTCGAGGCCACCCCGATGATCACGCTGTTCTTCAGCGACGACACCCAGCGCGGCGAGTTCAGGAAATCCTCGTACCAGCGCAGCGAGAAGCCGGGCAGCGGGTAGGTCAGGTAGGAGCCGGAACTGAAGGACAGCGGCATGATCGCCAGGATCGGCGCCATCAGGAAGACCAGCACCAGCGAGGCGACGACCACGGTGGTGATCCAGGCGATGCGCTGGCTGGCCGTGCGGGGGGAATGGTTGTCACTCAATTCTTCATCCCTCCCGTGACCTGCTGGCCGTGGACCAGCTTTCCGTAGACGACGGCCAGCAGCAGCGTGGCGAGCAGAAGCACGGCACCCAGCGCCGAGGCCAGACCCCAGTTGACGGTTTCCGTCGTGTAGAAGGCGATGAAGTAGCTGATCATCTGGTCGGCGGCGCCGCCCACCAGGGCCGGCGTGATGTAGTAGCCGATGGCCAGGATGAAGACGAGCAGGCTGCCCGCCCCGATGCCGGGCACGGTCTGCGGCAGGTAGATGCGCAGGAAGGCGGTGACCGGCGAGGCGCCGAGCGACGCCGCGGCCCGCATGTAGGCCGGGGAGATCGACCGCATGCTGCTGTAGAGCGGCAGGATCATGAAGGGCAGCAGGACGTGGGTCATCGCCACATAGACGCCGAAGCGGTTGTAGATCAGCCGCAGCGGCTCGTCGATCAGGCCGATCCAGCGCAGGCTGTCGTTGACGATGCCCTCGCTCTGCAGCACGACGATCCAGGCGCAGGTGCGCACCAGCAGCGAGGTCCAGAAGGGCAGCAGCACGAAGATCATCAGCACGTTCGACTGGCCCGTGGGCAGCGTCGCCAGCATGTAGGCGACCGGGAAACCCAGGATCAGGCAGAGGACCGTCACGCCGAGGCTGATGGTGAAGGTGCGCCCGAAGACGTCGCGGTAGATCGCCTGCTCCTCGGGGGCGGCGACGATGGCGCCGTCCACGTTGCGCGTCAGGTCCAGCGCGCCCAGCAGGTAGAAGCTGGTGAGCGGCCCGCTGGCGCCCTTGATCGCCGCCCAGGTGGCGCGTTCGCCCCAGGCCGGGTTGATGCCGATCAGCGTGTCCTTGGCGGTGCCCGGCTCCGGCAGGGTCTTCAGGTTGCGCGCGGTGCCCGCCATGATGGTGCGGAAGCCGTTCAGCGCGTAGTTCAGCCGCTTGGACGCGATGGCGACGGTGCCGGCGTCGCGCGCCGTGCGGATGTCGCCGGCCAGCGCGGCGAAGGCCGGCTCGCCCGGGACGTCCTTGCCGTCCCAGTCGGCCAGGGCCGCGACGGTGTGGGGCAGGACCTGACGCACCTCCCAGTCGTCGACCGACCGCCAGAGCATGCCGGCGATGGGACCGAGGAAGGTGAAGAGCAGGAAGAGCAGGAGCGGCAGGATCAGCGCCAGGGCCTTGAGCCGGCGCGTCCGCTCCGCCCGTTTCAGGCGGCGCTTGAGAGGCACCTCGGACGACGCATCGGCGCCGGCGACGAACGCGGCTGTCATGGGCGGCCTATTTCGAAAAATGCGGTAGAGATTGTGTGCAGGTGGTCGAGGAGGGCCCCCCTCCCTAACCCTCCCC
>NZ_WHOR01000299.1:0-6510 GCF_013340925.1 Azospirillum formosense | reverse complement strand
CGCGGCCAGCGCACAGTTTTAAAAGGAGACGGGGTGGGGGCACCGCACCCGCCCCCCTCCTCACCATCCGCGCCATCGACCTCTATGAATGCCCCGTCCGCTTCGTGAAGCCCTTCCGCTTCGGCAGCGTGACGGTGGAGGCGGCTCCCCAGGCCTTCGTCCGCACCCTGGTCCATGTGGACGGCGTCGGCGAGGCGTGGGGCGGCACCGCCGAGATGATGATGCCGAAGTGGTTCGACAAAAACCCGGACCGCAGCCCGGACGAGACGGTGGACGGACTGCGCCGCTCCCTGCGCCTCGCCCGCGACGCCTACCGGACGGACCGCGCCGACACCGCCTTCGGCCACCACGCGGCGGCTTATGAAATCCAGCGGGCGGCCTGCCGGGCCGCCGGGCTGCCCGACCTGACCGCCGCCTACGGGCCGGCGCTGATCGACAAGGCGGTGCTGGACGGGCTGCTGCGGGTCCTGAACACCGACTTTTTTACCGGCATGCGGGCGAACCGCGCCGGGATCGACGCGCGGCTGACACCGGATCTTGCGGGCTTCGACCTGGACGGCTTCCTCGCCGGGCTGGAAGTGCGGACGTCCGTGGCGCTGCGCCACACGGTCGGGCTGCTCGACGATCCGGAGGCCCTGCGCGACCTGCTGGCGCGGGAGCGGCTGGGCCGCTTCAAGATCAAGCTGGGCGGCGATCCGTCCGCCGACCTCGCGCGCCTGGCGGCGATCGCCGGTGTGCTGGACGCGGCGACGGGCGACTACCGCGCCACGCTGGACGGCAACGAACAATACGCGGACGCCGCGGCCCTCGCCGCCTTCCTGGGCGGGCTGGAGCGCGAGCCGGCGCTGGCCGGCTTCCGCGGGCGCCTGCTCTACATCGAGCAGCCCGTGGCGCGGGAGCGCGCGCTGGAGGCGCCGCTCGGCGCCGTGGCGGAGCGCATCCCCTTCATCATCGACGAGTCCGACGACGGCTACGACGCCTTCCCGCGCGCCCGCGCCGCCGGCTACCGCGGCGTGTCGTCCAAGTCCTGCAAGGGGCTCTACAAGGCCATCCTCAACCGGGCGCGCTGCGCGGCCTGGGGGGCGCCGCACTTCATCGCCGCGGAGGACCTGACCTGTCAGGCCGGGCTGGCGGTGCAGCAGGACACGGCGCTGGTCGCGCTGCTCGGCATCGCCGACGCGGAGCGCAACGGCCACCAGTACGGAAACGGCTTCGACGGAGCGCCGGAGGCCGACGCCTTCCTCGACGCGCATCCCGGCTTCTACACCCGGCGGGACGGCATTGTCCGTCTCGCCACGGCGGGCGGCAGCCTGCCGACCGAAACCCTGGCCGTCCCCGGCTTCGCCAGCGCGGCGCAGCCCCGATGGGACCGCCTGTCCCCTCTACAGAACGAATAATCCCCTAGGGAGTCCCCGACATGAGCACGAAGCGCCTTGGTATCATCATGCATGGCGTGACCGGCCGCATGGGCATGAACCAGCACCTGATCCGGTCGATCCTCGCCATCCGGGCGCAAGGCGGCGTCACGCTGTCCGACGGGTCCCGCGTCATGCCCGACCCCATCCTGGTCGGGCGCAACGCCGAGAAGATCCGTGAACTGGCCCAGCGCCACGGCGTGGAGCGCTGGACCGACAATCTGGACGCGGCGTTGGCGAACCCGGACGACACGATCTTCTTCGACGCCGGCACCACCCAGATGCGTCCGACGCTGCTGGAGGCGGCGATCCGCGCCGGCAAGCACGTCTATTGCGAGAAGCCCATCGCCACCAACCTGGAAGAGGCGCTGCGCGTCGTCCGGCTGGCCGAGGAGGCCGGGGTGAAGAACGGCACCGTGCAGGACAAGCTGTTCCTGCCCGGCCTGCAGAAGCTGAAGATGCTGCGTGACAGCGGCTTCTTCGGGAAGATCCTCTCGGTGCGCGGCGAGTTCGGCTACTGGGTGTTCGAGGGCGACTGGCAGCCGGCGCAGCGCCCCTCCTGGAACTACCGCGAGGAGGATGGCGGCGGCATCATCCTCGACATGGTCTGCCACTGGCGCTACGTGCTCGACAACCTGTTCGGGCAGGTCAAGAGCGTCTCCTGCCTCGGCGCCATCCACATTCCGGAGCGCTGGGACGAGCAGGGCAAGCGCTATCAGGCCACCGCCGACGACGCGGCCTACGCCACCTTCGAGCTGGAGGGCGGGGTCATCGCCCACATCAACTCCTCCTGGGCGACGCGGGTGTACCGCGACGATCTGGTGACCTTCCAGGTGGACGGCACTCACGGCTCGGCCGTCGCGGGCTTGAGCGACTGCGTGATCCAGCCGCGCCAGGGCACGCCGCGCCCGGTGTGGAACCCGGACCAGAAGCAGACCATGGACTTCTACGCGACGTGGCAGCCGGTGCCCGACAACCAGCCGACCGACAACGGCTTCAAGACGCAGTGGGAATCCTTCATCCGCCACGTCGTCGAGGACGCTCCCTTCAACCACGGGCTGATCGAAGGCGCCAAGGGCGTGCAACTCGTCGAGGCCGCGCTGAAGAGCTGGAAGGAGCGCCGCTGGGTCGACGTTCCCTCGCTGACCGCCTGACCGGAGGGCCTTGTCCATGGCACTGACCATCAAGCTGCCGCGCGCCGACCGCTCGCTGGAAAGCTACGAGGTCGCCCCCGCGCGCGGCTTCCCCGCCCGCACCGACCGGCCCCTGAACCGCGTGGCCTACGCCGCCGCGCACATGGTGGCCGACCCGCTGGCCGACAACGACCCCTGGCTGACCCCGGCCATCGACTGGGACCGCACCATCGCCTTCCGCGAGCATCTGTGGGACCTCGGCTTCGGCGTGGCCGAGGCGATGGACACCGCGCAGCGCGGCATGGGGTTGGACTGGAACGCCTCGCTGGAGCTGATCCGGCGCTCCCTGACCGCGGCGAAGGCGCGCGGCAACGCGCTGATCGCCTGCGGGGCCGGCACCGACCATCTGGCGCCGGAGGACGCCCGCTCGCTCGACGACGTGATCCGCGCCTACGAGACGCAGGTCGCCGCGGTCGAGGACCTTGGCGGGCGGGTGATCCTGATGGCGTCGCGCGCGCTCGCCCGCGTGGCCAAGGGGCCGGACGACTACGTCCGCGTCTACAGCCGCATCCTCTCCCAGGTGCGCAGCCCGGTGATCATCCACTGGCTGGGCGACATGTTCGACCCGGCGCTGGCCGGTTACTGGGGAACCAACGACTTCCCGGTGGCCCTCGACACCGCGGTCGGCATCATCAACGACTTCGCGGCCAAGGTCGACGGGGTGAAGATCTCCCTGCTCGACAAGGACAAGGAGATCGTCATGCGCCGCCGGCTGGCCCCCGGCGTGCGCATGTACACCGGTGACGACTTCAATTACGCGGAGCTGATCGCCGGCGACGCGGAGGGGCATTCCGACGCTCTGCTGGGCATCTTCGACGCCATCGCCCCGGCGGCCGCGGCGGCCTTGGCCGAGCTGGCGGCGGGCGAGGAGGGACGCTTCCACGAAATCCTGGAGCCGACCGTCCCGCTGTCCCGCCACATCTTCAAGGCGCCGACCCGCTTCTACAAGACCGGGGTGGTCTTCATGGCCTACCTGAACGGCCACCAGGACCATTTCACGATGATCGGCGGACAGGAGGGCACGCGCTCCACCCTGCATCTGGCGGAAATCTTCCGGCTGGCCGACAAGGCCGGTCTGCTGCGCGACCCCGAAGAGGCGGTGTGGCGCATGGCCGACGTCCTGGCCGTCCGCGGCATCGAGGCGGTGTGAGGTAAGGGTAATTCCCTCTCCCGCCCCGGGAGAGGGAAGGGGCCCGCGCGATGCGCGGGAAGGGTGAGGGTGCCGCCAAGGATTAGTGCGTCGATCCTCGCACGACCCTCACCCGCCCGCTGTCGCGGGCACCCTCTCCCGGGGCTCTCGGCGGCCAAAGGCCGCCTGACGCCATTAGCGCCCGCATGCGGGCGCGAGAGGCGGGAGAGGGCATTTCGCAATGAGGACCACGATCATGCGCGACTTCTCCGGCGATCATCGCTGGCTGTCCATCAACACGGCCACGGTGCGCAAGCAGGGCGACCTGCTGCAGATCTTCGATGCCTGCGCCCGCCAGGGCATCCGCGCCGTCTCCCCCTGGCGGGATCAGGTGGCGGCGGTGGGGCTGGACCGCGCCGCGCGGGCCGTGAAGGAGCTGGGGCTGGAACTGTCCGGCTATTGCCGCGGCGGCATGTTCCCCGCCGATCCCGACCGCCGGGCCGAGGTGCGCGACGACAACCGCCGCGCGGTGGACGAGGCGGTGGCGCTGGGCGCCCCCTGCCTCGTGCTGGTGGTCGGCGGGCTGCCGCAATTCTCCCGCCCCGGCTCCCCTCCGTCCAAGGACATCGCGCTGGCCCGCGCCCAGGTGGAGGACGGCATCGCCGAACTGCTGGAGCACGCCCGCGGCGTCGGGATGCCGCTCGCCATCGAGCCGCTGCACCCGATGTACGCCGCCGACCGCGCCTGCGTGAACACGATGCGCCACGCGCTCGACCTCTGCGACCGGCTGGACCCCCAGGCAACCGGAGCGCTGGGCGTGGCGTTGGACGTCTACCACGTCTGGTGGGATCCGGAACTGGAGGCGCAGATCCAGCGGGCGGGCCGGAATCGCCTGTGTGCCTTCCATGTGTGCGATTGGCTGGTGCCAACCGCCGACCTGCTGGAGGATCGCGGCATGATGGGCGACGGAATGATCGATATTCCAATGATCCGTGGCTGGGTGGAAACCGTTGGATTCCAAGGCTATTCCGAGGTCGAAATATTCTCGCGCCAGTGGTGGGCACGACCTTTGGATGAGGTGCTGTCGGTCTGTGTCGAACGGCATCGGTCTTCGGTGTGAGAGGGCGCCTAAAAATCAGTCATTCTGGTGGAAGTGAGCAAAATTTGATCATAAAGCGACGGCGTGCATAATTCGTAATCGAATGCTGGGCTGTAAATCGCTGCGGATTTCCTGAACCGCCTTCCTGAAAACCCGCTGTGGCATCACATTTGCGAAGGACACCCCCGGGCGCCTGAGGCGGGCGCCAGACCAAAGAACGGGGGGTATTCACAATGTTCAAGACGGGGTTCCAGTCGGGCTTCAAGACCGGTCGCACCCTTGCGGCGGCCGCGGGTCTTGCCGTCACGTTCGCCGCGGGCTTCGCCGCCCCGGCGTCGGCCCAGGACACCATCAAGGTCGGCATCCTCCATTCCCTGTCGGGCACCATGGCGATCAGCGAGACCACGCTGAAGGACGTCATGCTGATGCTCATCGAAGAGCAGAACAAGAAGGGCGGCGTTCTCGGCAAGAAGCTGGAGCCGGTCGTCGTCGATCCCGCCTCCAACTGGCCCCTGTTCGCCGAGAAGGCGCGCGAGCTGGTCAGCAAGGACAAGGTGGCCGCGGTGTTCGGCTGCTGGACCTCGGTCAGCCGCAAGTCCGTCCTGCCGGTGTTCGAGGAGCTGAACAGCATCCTGTTCTACCCGGTGCAGTATGAGGGCGAGGAGTCCTCGCGCAACGTCTTCTACACCGGCGCCGCCCCGAACCAGCAGGCGATCCCTGCCGTCGACTATCTGGCGGCGACCGAGGGCGTGCAGCGCTGGGTGCTGGCCGGCACCGACTACGTCTACCCGCGCACGACCAACAAGATCCTGGAAACCTACCTGAAGTCCAAGGGCGTGAAGTCCGAGGACATCATGATCAACTACACGCCGTTCGGCCACGCCGACTGGCAGAACATCGTCGCCGACATCAAGAAGTTCGGTTCCGCCGGCAAGAAGACCGCGGTGGTCTCGACCATCAACGGCGACGCCAACGTCCCCTTCTACAAGGAACTGGGCAACCAGGGCGTCAAGGCGCAGGACATCCCCGTCGTCGCCTTCTCCGTGGGTGAGGAGGAGCTGGCCGGCATCGACACGAAGCCGCTGGTCGGGCATCTCGCCGCCTGGAACTACTTCATGTCGGTGGACACGCCGGAGAACAGCGACTTCATCAAGAAGTGGCAGGCCTTCACCAAGAACGACAAGCGCGTCACCAACGACCCGATGGAAGCCCACTACATCGGCTTCAACATGTGGGTGAAGGCGGTCGAGAAGGCCGGCACCACCGACAGCAACGCGGTGATCGACAGCCTCGTCGGCGTCGCCGTGCCGAACCTGACCGGCGGCTACTCGGCCATGCTGCCGAACCACCACATCACCAAGCCGGTGCTGATCGGCGAAGTGCAGGAGAACGGCCAGTTCGAGACCGTCTCCAAGACGCCGGGCCTCGTGGCCGGCGACGAGTGGTCGGACTTCCTGCCGGACAGCAAGGACCTGATCTCCGATTGGCGCGCCCCGATGTCCTGCGGCAACTTCAACGTGAAGACCGGCAAGTGCGGCGGCAAGGGGTCGTGAGGACCGTCTGATCGCCTCTTGGTGACTTGGCTGCGTGGTGCCCCCTCCCTAACCCTCCCCCGCTTTGCAGGGGAGGGGATCATCCTCCCTCCCCTGCGAAGCGGGGGAGGGCCGGGGTGGG
>NZ_WHOR01000298.1:0-6510 GCF_013340925.1 Azospirillum formosense | reverse complement strand
GGCGGGGGGCTGGTGGGCGTGGACGTCATGAAGGCGGGAGTCCGTGGCATTGGGGCAAAACCCTAGCCTTTTCCTGCGGGCCGCGGAAAGCCACCCTTTCGGCGCGGATCCGACAAAAGCAATAACCACGCGTACCGGGGGGTCTTGCATACGGATGGGCCTCTCCCACATCTACGGCGACGCATGCATCCTTGCGGATCGCACTGGTAACGTGGATCGGACTGACCGGGCTGCCTCGCGGACGGTCGGCGATGAAGGGAGCACATCATGGACTTCGAAAAATACACCGAGCGCAGCCGCGGCTTCGTGCAGGCGGCGCAGACCCTGGCCCTGCGGCGCGGCCACCAGCGGCTGACGCCGGAGCATCTGCTGAAGACCCTCCTGGACGACAAGGAAGGCTTGGCCGCCAACCTGATCCGTGCGGCCGGCGGCGATCCCGCCCTGGCGCTGTCGGGCGTGGACGCCGAGCTGGACAAGCAGCCCAAGGTGGAAGGCGCCGGGGCGGGTCAGGTGTACCTGACGCCGGAACTCTCCCGCGTGTTCGAGCAGGCCGAGACGGTCGCCAAGAAGGCCGGCGACAGCTACGTCACCGCGGAGCGCATCCTGCTGGCGCTCGCCATGGCCGACGGCACGCCGTCCGCCGCGGTGCTGAAGCGCGCGGGCGTCACCCCGCAGGCGCTGAACACCGCGATCAACGAGGTGCGCAAGGGCCGCACCGCCGACACCGCCAGCGCCGAGCAGGGCTATGACGCGCTGAAGAAATACGCCCGCGACCTGACCGAATCGGCGCGTGAGGGCAAGCTCGACCCCGTCATCGGGCGTGATGAGGAAATCCGCCGCACCATCCAGGTGCTGGCGAGGCGCACCAAGAACAACCCTGTCCTGATCGGCGAGCCGGGCGTCGGCAAGACCGCCATCGTCGAGGGACTCGCCCAGCGCATCGTCAAGGGCGACGTGCCGGAAGGGCTGAAGAACAAGAAGCTGCTGTCGCTCGACCTCGCCGGCATGGTGGCCGGCGCCAAGTACCGCGGCGAGTTCGAGGAGCGGCTGAAGGCCGTGCTCCAGGAGATCCAGGCGGCGGCGGGCGAGATCATCGTCTTCATCGACGAGTTGCACACCCTGGTCGGCGCCGGCAAGGCCGACGGCGCCATGGACGCCTCCAATATGCTGAAGCCGGCGCTGGCCAGAGGCGAGCTGCACTGCGTCGGCGCGACCACGCTGGACGAGTACCGCAAGCACATCGAGAAGGACGCGGCGCTGGCGCGGCGCTTCCAGCCCGTCTTCGTGCCGGAGCCGACGGTGGAGGACACCATCTCCATCCTGCGCGGCCTGAAGGAGCGCTACGAGGTTCACCACGGCGTGCGCATCACCGACGCGGCCATCGTGTCGGCGGCGACCCTGTCGAACCGCTACATCACAGACCGCTTCCTGCCCGACAAGGCGATCGACCTGATCGACGAGGCGGCGAGCCGCCTGCGCATGGCCGTGGACAGCAAGCCGGAGACCATCGACGAGCTGGACCGCCGCATCATCCAGCTCAAGATCGAGCGGGAGGCGCTGAAGCGCGAGTCCGACGACGCCTCGCGCGCCCGGCTCGCCAACCTGGAAGGCGAACTGGCCGATCTGGAGCAGGAATCCGCCGAGCTGACCGCCAAGTGGCAGGCCGAGAAGGACCAGCTCCAGGGCGCCCAGAAGATCAAGGAGGACCTGGAGAGAGCCCGCACCGAGCTGGAGCAGGCACAGCGTGACGGCAACTGGGGCCGGGCCGGCGAGCTGGCCTACGGCGTCATCCCCGACCTGGAGAAGCGTCTGAAGGAGGCGGAGGCCCATGCCGCCAACCGCATGCTGAACGAGGAGGTGCGCGACAGCGACATCGCCGCCGTGGTCAGCCGCTGGACCGGCGTGCCGGTGGACAAGATGCTGGCCGGCGAGCGGGAGAAGCTGCTGGCGATGGAAACCCGCCTGAAGACCCGCGTGATCGGACAGGACGAGGCCATCGTGGCGGTGTCCAACGCGGTGCGCCGCGCCCGCGCCGGCCTGCAGGACCCCAACCGGCCGATCGGCTCCTTCCTGTTCCTCGGCCCGACCGGCGTCGGCAAGACCGAGCTGACCAAGGCGCTGGCCGAGTTCCTGTTCGACGACGAGACGGCCATGGTTCGGCTCGACATGTCGGAATACATGGAGAAGCACTCGGTCGCCCGCATGATCGGCGCCCCTCCGGGCTATGTCGGCTATGAGGAGGGCGGGGCGCTGACCGAGGCGGTGCGCCGCCGGCCCTATCAGGTCGTGCTGTTCGACGAGGTGGAGAAGGCCCACCCGGACGTCTTCAACGTGCTGCTCCAGGTGCTCGACGACGGGCGCCTGACCGACGGGCAGGGGCGGACGGTGGATTTCCGCAACGTGGTCATCATCATGACCTCGAACCTCGGCTCCGAGGTGCTGGCGGCCCAGCCGGAAGGCCAGGACAGCGGCGCCGTGCGCGACGAGGTGATGGAGGTGGTGCGCGCCCACTTCCGGCCGGAGTTCCTGAACCGGCTGGACGAGATCCTGCTGTTCCACCGCCTGGACCGCAGCCACATGGGCGGGATCGTGACGATCCAGCTCGGCCGGCTGGTCCGCATGCTGGCCGACCGCGACATCACGCTGGAGGTGGACGAGGCGGCGACGCAATGGCTGGCCGAGGCCGGCTACGACCCGGTCTACGGCGCGCGCCCGCTGAAGCGGGTGATCCAGCGGGAGCTGCAGAACCCGCTGGCGACCATGATCCTGGAGGGCCGCGTCGCCGACGGCCAGACGGTGAAGGTTGGGGCGGAAGGCGGCGAGCTGACCATCAACGGCCTGCCCGTCTCCGCCCAGGTTCGCAGCGCGGCGACACAGCCGGTGACCACCGTCCATTGACGACGCCGGCGAGGGGCCTTTCGCGAGGCCCCTCGTTCGTCATGTCACCACGAACTCCCGCGCCACCGCGGCGAAGTGGCAGGAGGCCGCCACGATGACCAGCGCGTGCCAGACCGGGATGTTGTAGGGCAGGCGGTCGAGCGTGTGGATGAAGGCGCCGACCGTGTAGACCACCCCGCCCACCGCCAGCAGAAGCAGCGTCGTCGGGGACAGCGACCGCCACAGCGGTTCGGCCACCGACAGGATGGCCCAGCCGAGCCCCAGATAGAGCACGAAACCCAGCCGTTCGTACCGCCAGGAGGCGAACAGCTTCAGCGCCACCCCGCCCAGCGCCGCCACCCACACCCCGATCCCCAGCGCGAGCCCGGCGGCGCCGTCCAGCCGGTTCAGGGTGAAGGGGGTGTAGCTGCCGGCGATCATCACATAGATCATCGCGTGGTCGAGCCGCCGCAGCACCGCCTTGCGCCGGCCCGGCGGGGCCAGGTTGTAGGCGGCCGATGCGCTCAGCATGCCGACCAGCCCGGCGCCGTAGGCGACCAGCGACACCATCTCGGTGGCGGAGGCATGGCCCGCCGTCACGACCAGCAGCCAGGACGCGCCGATCAGGCCGGCGATCACGCCGATGGCGTGGATGACCGCGTCCGCCGCACGTTCCCCCGCCGTGTGGACAGGAAACTCGAAGCAGGAATCGGGTTTCATCGGACCAGCCTGCCGGAAAGGCGGACGGATGGAAAGCCCTTCCCCGGCGCGCCGGCCCTATCGGAATCGTTAACTCCGCAGATAGACCCGGTTGACGTAGGGGTCGTAACGGCGGTCCGGATTCGGCAGCACCGGCTGGAGCGGGCAGAAGCGGTTGCGCAGCAACGTGTATTCGGTGACGACGATCAGCCGGTCGCTGTGCGTCGGCTGGAGAGCCTTGTGCATCCCGATGTTGTCGGCCAGGAAGCAGTCGCCCGCCCGCCCGGTCAGCGCGACGGGCGCCGACGGGCCGTAGACCGCCTCGACCTCGGCGTCGGAGTGATTGCGCCGCTCCAGAAGCTCCTGCCCGTGCTGGGAGGCCGGGACGTAGATGTGCGGCCCGCCGCCCATGTCGGTGTCCGTCAGGTACAGGAACATCTTGAAGTGGCGGACCTGGTTGTAGTCCCGGTGGTAGTTCTGCGTGCTGATCCGCGGGTTGGGCCGGGCCAGCGACCACCAGACCGACATGCCGTCGATGGTCGGCTTACAACCGTGGAACGCCTCTGCGACCTCCAGGACGAGCGGGTGGTTGATGGTGTCCAGCAGGTGAGGGGCGGCCAGGAACTGCTCCTCCACATAACGGGCCATCTGGATGTCCGGCGACGGCACCTTGTCGATGGTGAAGGAGCCGTACTGCCGGTGGCCGCCGTCGAAGCAGGGCTGCTCCTCGAAATAGCGCCGCATCGCCGCGACCTGCTCGTCGGTCATCAGGCGGAAGGCGTCGGTGTAGCCGCGCGTCTCCAGTTGCGTCCTGAGGCTCAACGCCTGTTCAGATGGTTTGAAGCCAGGGGTGCGGGGCCGGAAGGGCGCGACCAACGCCGCGGCGAGCTTGCGCCGCGGCTCGATCTTCAGGCGCGGGATCTGATGCCAGATGACGTCGTCGATCCAACGGGCCTTGTTGTTGAACGGTACCTTCACGCGAGCGGGCTCCCCAGCAGACGCAGCGAGTGCGAGAGTTCCAAGGAAATACCCCAAATACGGGAAATTTTCATCGCTCGTTCGCATGCGGCATTTTGCGCGGGGCGGGGTGGATGGACTTGTCTCCCGGACAATAAAAGGCGGGCGGCGCGCTCGTCGCAGCGCTATGGTCCGCAACCCGACGCTGTTCCATGGAACGGTCCGACAAGACGCTTCAGAACGATCATGACCAGACGATCCAGCTTCGCCGCCGGCGCCCGCGACACCCTGCCGATGGTCATCGGCGCGGCGCCCTTCGGGGTGATCTTCGGCACGCTGGTGGCCGCCGGGCCGCTGGCGGCGTGGCAGGGGCAGCTCATGTCCCTGTCGGTCTTCGCCGGGTCCAGCCAGTTCATCGCGCTGGGGCTGGTCGCCGGCCACGCCGGGCTGGCGGTGATCTGGCTGACCACCCTGATCGTGAACCTGCGCCACGCCCTCTACGCCGCCACGCTGCTGCCGCACGTCGCCCATCTTCCGGCGCGCTGGCGCTGGGCGCTGGGCTTCTTCCTGACGGACGAGACCTTCGCGGTGATGGCCGGCTATTACGCCCGGCACCCGCGGGCGCCGCTCGGGCACTGGTATTTCCTGGGTTCCTGCCTGTCGATGTACGCAAACTGGCAGTTCTGGACCCTGGTCGGCCTGCTGTTCGGCGCGGCCTTCCCGCAGCTCCAGTCGCTGGGGCTCGACTTCGCGATGGTCGCGACCTTCATCGCCATCGTCGTCCCGCAGCTCGCCAGCCTGCCCAACTTCGCGGCGGCGGTGGCGGCGGGGGCCGTGGCCTATCTGGGGCAGGATGTGCCCTACAAGCTGGGGCTGATGGCCGCCGTGGTGGCCGGGGTGACCGTGGGGATGGCCCTGCAACGCTGGCGCTCCGGCGGGCTTGAGGCCGGGCGGCGGGAGGAGGAGGCGGCATGACCGGGACCGTCCTGACCAACACCGTCATGATCCTGGGCATGGCGGCGGTGACCGTCTTCGTGAAGGCGGCGCTGTTCGTGCTCGGCGACCGGGTGGTCTTCCCGCCGCTGCTGAAGCAGGCGCTGGGCTTCGTCCCGGTCACGGTGCTGACCGCCATCATCGTGCCGATGATCCTGTCGCCGAACGGCGAGGGGCTGGAGCTGACCTGGAGGAACCCGCAGCTCGTCGGCGCGCTGGCCGCCGTGCTGGTCTGCGTGGTGACGGGCAAGCAGCTCCTCACCATCGCGGTGGCGCTGGGCGTCTTCCTCGGTTGGCAATTGGGCGTCCTCGCCTAGGGATACGGTCTCTGGGGCGGCGCCACTTTCCTGCCACAAACAGTGCATAGCCGTTTTGCCGCGGCGCGGTGGCGCGGGTGGGGGCGCATCCTGTATGGTCGCCCGATCGAAAGGGCTACCCAACCGAGTCCGTGATGACCAGACGCCTGCGCCTCGTTCCCGTCTCCCTCGCCGTGGCCTGCGCGGTGATGCTGACCGCCTGCCAGACGGGCGAGCGGACCAACCGCGCGCCCGTGGTGCAGGGGACCGCCAGCGCCTCCCCGGCCGGGCTCGACACCGTCTCCGGCGAGTGGGAAACCGACAAGACCACCGCGCTGCGGTCGCAGCCGAGCAACGGCGCGCCCATCGTCGCCACCTTCCCGCCCGGCCAGCCCCTGAAGGTCCTGGGCCGCGCCCGCGGCACCGACTGGGTGGCGGTGCAGGCGGTGGGGTCGACCGCCTATGTGCGGATGCATCTGCTGCGCCTGCGCGGCAGCGCGCCCGTCCAGGCCGCCCGCGGCACCACGACCACCGTCGCCAAGCCGGAGGACAACACCGGTCCCTCGATCAAGGCCGCGCCGCGCCGCAAGATCGAGGCGACGCCGATTTCGAACCTTTCTCTTATCAACATCTGACGCTGCCGACGACCCATCCTGTATAAGTCTCGGTGGGTAGCCCGCCCATAAAA
>NZ_WHOR01000297.1:0-6523 GCF_013340925.1 Azospirillum formosense | reverse complement strand
TATTCGGCGTGTTCAGTTGTTTACAATGGTGAGGGTCTGCCCCGCCTCTCTCTCGATGGTCTGGGCGACGTTGTAGACCGGCGTGCCGCGCAGGGTCTTGCCAGCGTAGCTGCCGTGGTGGGCGTGGCCGTGGACGACCGCCTGGACGTGGAAGCGGTCGATGGTCTCCGCCAGACGGGAGGAGCCGAGGAAGGGATAGATCTCGGTCGGCTCGCCGCGCACCGTCTCGGCGATGGGGGCGTAGTGCAGGACGACCATCGTCCGTTCCGTTTCCAGCTGGCGCAGGGCGCTTTCCAGCCGCATCGCCTCGTTCACCGCCTCGTGCACGAACTGCTTGATCGCCGGTTCGCCGAAGGCGTCGAGCATGCGGTTCTCGAACCCGCCGCCGAAGCCCTTCACCCCGGCGAAGCCGACGCCGCGGATCTCCACCGGGTTGCCGTCGAGGAAGCGGACGCCGGCTTGCTCCAGAATGCGCTGAAGCTCCTCGACATGGCCGCATTCATGGTCGTGGTTGCCCAGCACGGCGACCACCGGTATGCCGATAGCGCGCAGGTCCTCGGCCAGCACCTCGGCCTCGCGCGGCTTGCCGTGGTTGGTCAGGTCGCCGGCCAGCGCCAGGACGTCCGCCCGGTCGGCGATTTCCTGGAACAGTTCGCGGTAGGGATGGGTGGAGGTTTCCCCCACATGGATGTCGCCGATGGCGGCGACCTTCAATCTTGCTTCAGCCATGCTTGGTTTCCTCGCCGACGACGTCGGCGAACCCCCAGTCCGTGACGTCGATCCGATAATCCTCGCGCGAGAACAGCCGCCCCCGGCAAATGCGGGTCTGCGGCACCGGCAGCTTCGCGCGCTCGTTCAGCCGGTCCAGAAGCTCCTGCAACAGCCAGCCGGGGATGTGGTCGCGCTCCGTCGGGTAGATGAAGCGGAAGTTCAGGACGTGCATCAGCAGCACCTCCCAATACTGCTCCATGTGGCCGAGCAGCCGTTTCCAGTCGATGTGGGCGTGCTGCTTCAGGATCATGTGGGCGACGTCGGGGCCGTCATACTTGTGCCGCATCTGCACGAAGGATTTGGAGAAGACCATTTCCGTCGGCGGGATGAGCTGCACGTCGGCGCCGCACACCAGGGCGCGGTGATCCTCCTCGAACCAGCGGTCGTTGACCGGGTTGATGGCGGCGGCGGAGTTGAAGATCACGTCGAAGAACAGGTCGCCGTGCAGGACCTTGCCGATCCAGCGCTCGTCCTCGATCTCCGTGTCGAAGCCGCGTTCCTGGAAATGCGCGAGGATGCGCGGAAAGTCGCCGCCCCGGCAGAAGATGTCGATGTCCTTGGTCGGCCGGGTGATGCCGGTGTAGGCGCTGAGCGCGTAGGTGCCGCCCAGCAGGAAGGGAATGCCGGACTCCTTCAGGACCTTCAGGCTTTCCGTGTAGAAGGCCTCGGCCTCGGCCGAGACATCCGCACGGCCTTCGCGCCCGAGGCTTTCGCGCCCGAGGCTTTCGCGGTCGCCGTCCATCGCATCCCCTCTCCCCCGCCGTTGTCCGTCGCGCCTTCAACAGGAGAAGTGGGCGAAACGGCACCACCCCATGGAGCCCCTGGCGGGAAAAAGGCTGGGCGGAACCGGAGCGCCGCTACACCGGTTGAGGGTGGTATTGCTGATGGGGAGGCAACCGATGGCACGAAATCCGATCCCACAGGGCCTATTGCTCGCCGCCGGCCTCGTGCTGTGCGGCGCCGGTCCCGCCCTGGCGCAGGGAAGCTGCGCCGCGCTGGTCGACCGCTTCGCCGCCGAGAACAACCTGTCGGCCAGCCCGCCGCCGGTCGCGACGCCGCCGGGCAGTTCCGGCTCCACCGCGGGGGACGGGGCGTCGCCGAGTGGCAGTTCCGGCACGACGCCGGACCAGCTCGCCCGCTCGGGCGGGGTGGTGGCTCCTCCGGCCTCGGGCGATCAGGCGGTGATCGAGCCGCCGCGCACCGGAGCTCCCATGCCGACCGCCCCGGCGGTGCGGCCCGACGCCGCGCCGAACAGCGGCTCTTCCATGGAGAGCGGGTCGATGGGGCAGGCGGCGCGCAACGCCCAGGTCGAATCGCTGGTGACCGCCGCGCGTTCCGCCGCGAAGGACGGCAACGAGCAGCTTTGCATGGAATCGCTGGACAAGGCGCGCGGCCTGACCCGCGCCGCGCCGGGCGCTGCGGGTGGCACGATGGGCGGGGGCGGCTGATGGCGACAACGCGGATGATGGCCGAACTGATGGCCGCCGACCTGAGCGTTGCCGGTCCCCTTCCACCCTCCCCGCCGACCCCCGACATGCCGGTGCCGCCGCCCGGCATGCCGGACATGCCCGGCGACCCGTCGCGGCCGCCGATCAAGGAGCCGCCGGACGCCATTCCGGTCCCGCCGGAGGAACCGCCGCCGAACCCCGAACGGCTGGCCTGAAACCGCCCGCCGGGGAGAAAAATGGCACCAGGGCCGCAGGCGCGCGAAACGGCGCGCCTGCGGTCTTGTGATTCGCGTGGGGAAAGGCGATGTCTTCTCTCGGCACCGAAGGTCGGTGCCGAGTCGCCTTTTGGAGTTCAGTGGGTCTCATGCACCGTCAACCCCCGCGCCAGCACGTCTACCGCCAGCCCGTCGTCCTCGGCACCCAGGTTCAGGCCACCGTCAAGTGGTACGATCCCAACCGCGGCTTCGGCTTCGTCAAGTTCGAGGACGGGTCGCCCGACGCCCTGATCCCCGCCGCCATCGTCGCCACCGCCGGCCACGAGTCCCTGCCGGACGGCGCCACCGTCGTGGTGGACATCGTCGAGGGGCGCAAGGGCAACCAGGTCTCCGCCCTGCATTCGGTCGACACCTCCACCGCCGTCCCGGCGCGCCCGGCCCGTGCCCAGGGGCCGCGCCCGTCCTTCGGTGAGCGGGGTGGCTTCGGCGACCGCAACGACCGTGGGGGCGACCGCGGGTTCGGCAACCGCGGCTTCAACGACCGGGGCGGTGATCGCGGCGGTGATCGCGGGTTCGCTGGCCGGGGCGACAGCCGTGGCTTCAACGATCGGGGTGGTGATCGCGGCTTTAATGACCGTGGCGGTGACCGGGGCGGCTTCGGCGGCCCGCGCCGTGCGGCGGCGGGAGGCCCGGCCACCCAGACCGAAGGCACCGTGAAGTGGTTCAACGCCACCAAGGGCTTCGGCTTCATCGCCCAGGACGGCGGCGGCCAGGACGTTTTCGTCCACATCAAGGCGGTGGAGCGCTCCGGCCTGCAGGGTCTGAACGACGGCCAGCGCGTCCGCATCTCCGTCCGCCAGGGCGACAAGGGTCCGGAAGCCGTCTCGGTCGAAGAGGCGTAAGGCCTCGGTCCATTGACGATGATCCACCGAAGGTAAGGTGTCGTTCGGCCCGGTTGAACGGCGGCGCAAAGCCGCGCATCGTGGCTGGGCCGGGACGGCGGTGCGACGGCGCGCCGCCCCGGCCCGACACGACCAAGAGAGGACGTCCAGTGGTTCCCGTCACCTGTCCGACCACGCCCTTCGACGGCCAGAAGCCCGGCACCTCCGGGCTGCGCAAGGCCGTGAAGGTCTTTGAGCAGCCGCGCTATCTGGAAAACTTCGTCCAATCCATCTTCGACTGCGTGGACGGCCTGTCCGGCGCCACGCTGGTGATCGGCGGCGACGGGCGGTATCACAACCGCACTGCCGTGCAGACCATCCTGCGCATGGCCGCGGCCAACGGCGTCGCGCGCGCGGTGGTCGGGCGCGGCGGCATCCTGTCGACCCCGGCGGCCTCCTGCGTCATCCGCAAGCGCGGCGCCATCGGCGGCGTGATCCTGTCGGCCAGCCACAACCCCGGCGGCCCGGACGGCGATTTCGGCATCAAGTTCAACGCCGCCAACGGCGGCCCGGCGCCGGAGTCGATGACCGACGCCTTCTTCGCCCGCTCCAAGGGCATCGCCGAGTTCAAGACGCTGGAGTCGCCGGACCTCGATCTCGACCGGCTCGGCGAGACTTCGCTCGGCGGCATGGCGGTGGAGGTCATCGACCCGGTGGCCGACTACGCCGAGCTGATGGAATCGCTGTTCGACATGGCGGCGATCCGCAAGCTGTTCGCGTCGGGCTTCCGCATGGTGTTCGACGCCATGCACGCGGTCACCGGCCCCTACGCCACGGAGATCCTGGAGCGCCGGCTGGGCGCCCCCGCCGGCACCGTCATCAACGGCACGCCGCTGGAGGATTTCGGCGGGCACCATCCCGACCCGAACCTCGCCCACGCGGAGGAGCTGGTCGGGCGGCTGTTCGGGCCAGACGCGCCGGACTTCGGCGCCGCCTCGGACGGCGACGGCGACCGCAACATGATCCTCGGCCGCAACGTCTTCGTGTCGCCCAGCGACAGCCTCGCCGTGCTGGCGGCCAACGCCACCCACGTCCCGGCCTTCAAGGGCGGTCTGGCCGGCGTCGCCCGTTCCATGCCGACCAGCCGGGCGGTGGACCGCGTGGCGGCGAAGCTGGGGATTTCCTGCTACGAGACGCCGACGGGCTGGAAGTTCTTCGGCACGCTGCTCGACGCCGGGCGCATCAACCTGTGCGGCGAGGAGAGCTTCGGCACCGGCGCCGACCATGTACGCGAGAAGGACGGGCTGTGGGCCGTCCTGATGTGGCTCAACGTCCTGGCCGCCCGCGGCCTGTCGGTGGCCGAGCTGATGGCCGAGCATTGGGGCACCTACGGGCGCACCTATTACGGCCGCCACGATTACGAGGCCATCCCGCAGGAGGCCGCCGACGCCCTGATCGCCGAGCTGCGCGGGACACTGCCGGGGCTGGCCGGCACGGCCCTCGGCGGGCGCAAGGTCGCGGCGGCGGACGAGTTTGCCTACACCGACCCGGTGGACGGCAGCCGGTCCGAGCGGCAGGGCCTGCGCGTCGGCTTCGAGGACGGGTCGCGCATCGTCTACCGCCTGTCCGGCACCGGCACGTCGGGCGCGACGCTGCGCGTCTATTTCGAGCGGTACGAGCCGGTCGGCGGCGAGCATGGGCTGGACGCCCCGGTCGCGCTGAAGCCGCTGGCCGATCTGGCGGCGGAGCTGGCCGGCATCGAGCGCCACACCGGCCGCACCAAGCCGGACGTCGCCACGTAACGGCGTGATCGGAAGAAAGGCCCTTCCTCCGGAGCCGGTGGAAGGGCCTTTTTCTTTTTCAGAACACCGCCTGGAGCAGGCCCAGCGTGCGCCGCTTGGCCAGGGCGGCGCTGGCCGCGTCGTAGCTGGCCCGCTCGTCGCAGTTGAAGCCGTGGCCGGCGGGGTAGAGATGCGTGATGGCGCCGGGATGGCGCTGGCGCACCGCCTCGGCCACCGTCAGGGGAATGGCGTGGTCCGTCTCGCCGAAATGCAGCAGCACGGGCGTGCGCGGCACCTCGTCCAGCCGGTTGCCGATGCCGCCGCCGTAATAGGCGACGGCGGCGCGGACCGGCAGGCGCGACGCTGCGGCCCAGGCGATGGTGCCACCCCAGCAATAGCCGGCGATGGCCGCCCCTCCCGCCCCGCCGAGATGGGCGAGCCCCGCCGCCACATCGGTCAGCGCGTCGTCGATGCTGACCGCACCCATCAGGTCGCGGCCGCGCTGGACGCCGGCCTCGTCGTAGGGCAACTCCACACCGCGCTGCGCCCGGTCGAACAGGGCTGGGGCCAGCGTGTGGTAGCCGTCCTCGGCGTAGCCGTCGCAGACGCGGCGGATGTGGCTGTTGATCCCGAAAATCTCCTGAACGATCAGAAGCCGCCCCTTCTCCGGCCCGACGGGCCGGGCTTCGTAGGCGGTCAGCCGGTGCCCGTCGGACGCCGTCAGGTGCGTCCAGGCGCCGGTCGCGCCAATGGTCTTTCCGGTGGTCGTTCCGGTCATGGCTGGTCTCTCCCTCCATTCGTTCCGTGCAGGGAAGATAGCAGCCTGACGCCGGGTGTCATCCGCGACCGACTGGCCCATATCCCCTAGGACCGTCATCCCGTCACTGGAGCCGCCCGATGTCCGCCCCCGCCGACCGTTCCCCGACCGCCGGACCCTTCGACCTGACGCCGCCGACGCCGGAGCAGCGCGCGGCGCTGGTGGAGCGCCTGTCGGACGAGGAGCGGCACGTCCTGCTCAGCCACGGGACGGAGGCGCCCTTCTGCGGCGGCCTGCTCGACAACAAGAAGCCGGGCACCTACGCCTGCCGGCTGTGCGGACTGCCGCTGTTCCGCTCCGGGACGAAGTTCGAATCCGGCACCGGCTGGCCCAGCTTCACCGCGCCCTACGAGAACGCGCATCTGAAGCTGGTGCAGGACAACAGCTACGGCATGGTGCGGGTGGAGACGCTGTGCGCCCGCTGTGGCAGCCACCAGGGCCACGTCTTCCCCGACGGCCCGGCGCCGACCGGCATGCGCTTCTGCATCAACTCCGTCTCGCTGGCCTTCCTGCCCGACGGGCAGCCGCTGGCGACGAGCGTTCAGGATTGGGTGGAGGAGGGGGCGGCGTTCTAGCAGACGACTGAGCCCGCCCTCTGGCTCTTATACAA
>NZ_WHOR01000296.1:0-6538 GCF_013340925.1 Azospirillum formosense | reverse complement strand
CCCGTTCCCGATAGGCTTTAGGCCGACCCCGACGTCTCCGGGTCCAGCGTGTACAACTCCTGCGGGCGCGCCACGCCGCGCAGCAGGTAGCGCCCAACCGAGATCAGCCGCTCCCGGCATTCCGGAGCGGACTCGGTGAAGGCGGACGACAGCAGGATGTCCTGGTCGAGCGACCGGCACATGGCGGCGATGCGGCTGGCCTCGTTCACCGCCGGGCCGACCACGGTGAAGTCCAGACGGTCCACCCCGCCGATGTTGCCGTAGAACACCTTCCCCTGGTGCAGCCCGAGATAGAAGCGCGTCACCGGCAGCCCGGCGGCGGAGCGGCGGGCGTTCAGCTCCTTGCAGCGCGCCCGCGCCTCCTCCGCCGCTTCGAGGGCGGCGCGGCAGGCGTCCTCGGCGCTGGAGCGGTCGAAGACGGCCAGGATGCCGTCGCCCATGAACTTCAGCACCTGCCCGTGGTGCCGGTGGATGGCCGTCACCACCAGCTCCGCATAATCGTTCAGCAGCGGCAGGATGGTTTCCGGGGCGGCGGTGTCGGTGATGCGGGTGAAGCCCTGGAGGTCGCTGAACCACAGCACGGCGTCCAGCTCCTCCGCGACGCCGCGGCGGATATGGCCGCGCAGCACCCGGTGGCCGGCGTCACGCCCCAGATAGGTCTCGGCCAGCGTGTTGGCGATGTGCGCCATGGCGTGGCCGCGCAGCGCCAGCGCCAGACTGCCGGTGAGGGTGAGCAGGGCGTCCCGCTGCGCGTCGCTGAAACCGTCCGGGTGGTGCGACACCCAGGAGGAGAAGATGCAGTCCAGCTCCCCGATGGCGGCGCGGGGGCCGAGACGGTTGACGATGGCCATGTAGTCGGTGGCGCCCTGCGCCCGCAGCTCGTCGACGATCGGGAACTCGCCGCCCTCCGCGCCGTCGGTCAGCCGCAGGCGCAGCATCGTCTCGCCGGAGGTGTAGAGCCGGTGGAAGGGGCTGCGCAGCCACTTCTCGTCGATGTCGGGATCGCTGCCGTCGCCGCCATACTCGGTCCGGCGCACCTCGGCGGCGTTGCGCCCGCTGCTGTCCCAGGTGACGACATGGCCGGCGATGGTCGGGTGCAGCGTGTCCGCCCCGACCACCGTCCGGGTCAGCGGCACCCCCGCCGCGACCAGCCGTTCGCAGAAGCCGCCGATGAGGTCCGTCTCCGGCACCCCCCGCAGCCCGGCCTCCGCGATCCAGCGGCTGAGGTCGAGAATTCCTTGTGCATCCATGCCCGCCATCCTGCCACAGGTCGCCTTTTCCGGGAACGGAGGGTCAGCGGCTGGACAGGACGTCCGCGATGAAGGCCGTGACCGTTCCAAAGTCGCCGGTTGTCCGCAATTCGGCGGGCATGGCTTGAAAGTCAAGCTCCGGTCCGAAACCGATCATAGGCTTTCCGAAGCGCAGGGCGAGCCGGACCTCGTCCAAGGTCCCGTGGCGGCCCGGCAGGACGACGATCACGTCGCTGGTCAGGATGTTGACGTGGTTGCGGCTCAGCTCCGTCGGCGGCGCGCCGGCCGGCTTGCGCGCGAAGGGCGTCAGGATGGGCAGGTCGATGTAGGGGTTGGGGTAGCCGGGCAGGGGCGCATGGCCGCGCAGCGGGTCGGGCTCGGACGGCAGGATGCCGATGGAGCGGCCCCGGCGCCCCGGCGTGCCGTGGAAGGCCCTTGCGACCGACCGCATCACCCCGCCGCCGCCGCCGGTCAGCAGGTCGTGCCCGGCCCCGGCGATCCACGCGCCGAGCGGCTCGGCGTGGTCCGCCCATTCCTCCTGCCCCGACCCCATCACGCCGATGATCGCCATATCCATCCACCTCCCTTGTTACCGCCCGCGTGGCTTGGCCCGCGCCGTGGGTTCGGCTTCCAGCGGGTTGTCGGGCCAATAATGCTTGGGATACTGCCCCTTGAGGTCGGCCTTCACCGCCTTGTAGGCGTTGGCCCAGAAGCTGGCGAGGTCGCGCGTCACCTGCACCGGGCGGCGGGCCGGGGACAGAAGGTGCAGCAGCAGAGGCACCCGCCCGCCGGCGATGCGCGGCGTCTCGGCCAGCCCGAACATCTCCTGCAGCCGGACGGCCAGCACCGGCTCGTCCCCGCTGTAATCGATGGGGATGCGGGAACCGCTGGGCACCTCCACATGGGTCGGCGCCTCCTTGTCCAGCCGCTGCTGCATCGCCCAGGGCAGCAGCCCGCGCAGCGCGTTGCCCAGCTCCACCCGGTCGAGATGGGCGCGGCGCGAGGCGCCGTTCAGGAAGGGCGCCAGCCACTCCCCCATCGTCTCCAGCAGGGCGGCGTCGGAGACGTCCGGCCACTCCTCGCCCTCCCGGCGGCGCAGGAACAGGACGCGCGTCTGCCACTTGCGCAGATCGTCGCTCCAGGGCAGGGCGGTCAGCCCCATCTCGCGGATGCCCTCCAGCATGGCGGCGGCGATGGCCTCGGCGGGCGGGTTGGGCAGGCGCTTGTCCTCCAGCGCCAGGGCGAACAGCATGCGGCGGCGGCGGGCCAGCACCGTCTGCTCCCGCCCGTCCCAGGCGACCACCGTCTCGCTGCGGATATGCTCGGTGAAGGCCTCCTCCAGCTCCGCCTGGGAGAGCGGGGCGGCAAGGAAGATGCGCGATTCGCGGGCGGCCCCGTCCAGGTCGGCGACGGCCAGCCAGTCCTCGGCGCTCAGCGGCTCGGCGTCCTGGAAATAGGCGCCGCGCCCGTTGGACAGCCGGTACTGCGCGGCGGCCCCGCCCGTGCTGCCTCCGGGACGGCGCTGGCCGATGCGGTCGGGGTAGGCCAGGGCGACCAGCAGGCCGGTGGCGCCGAGATCGCCACCATTGCCCTTCACACCCAACTGGCGCTTCCAGTTGCGGGCCTGCTTCAACGCCTGCTGGGCGCCGCCGCGCTCCACGGTCAGGCCGCGTCCGGCGCCGCGCACCCGGCCGTCATCGTCCAGCCCGCGCAGCAACTCCACGCGCAGCCGCAGGTCGGCGTCGCGGAAGCCCGGCTGGGCGCGGACGATGTCGCGCTCGCCGAGCAGGGCGGCGACCTCGCAGGCCAGCGCGCCCAGCCCCATCGCCTTGCCCTTCAGCATCATGTGGGCCAGCCGGGGATGCACGCCGAAGCCGGCCATGCGGCGGCCATGGGCGGTGATGCCACCGTCGGCGTCCAATGCCCCCAGCTCGCGCAGCAGTTCCCGCGCCTGGGCCATGGCGGCGGCGGGCGGCGGGTCGAGCCAGGCGAGCGACGCCGGGTCGGACACGCCCCACACCGCCAGCTCCAGCGCCAGCGGGGCGAGGTCGGCGTCCATGATCTCCGGCGGGGTGAAGGCGGCCAGCGCCTTGTGCGACGGCTCCGGCCACAGGCGGTAGCAGACGCCCGGCTCCAGCCGGCCGGCTCGGCCCCGCCGCTGCTCCGCCGACGCCTGGGAGACCTTGGCGGTGACCAGCCGCGTCATGCCGCTGCGCGGGTCGAAGCGGGGGACGCGCATCAATCCGCCGTCCACGACGATGCGGATGCCTTCGATGGTCAGGCTGGTCTCGGCGATGGGGGTAGCGAGGACGATCTTGCGCGTGCCCGGCGGGCTGGGGGCGATGGCGCGGTCCTGGGCGTCGGCCGTCAGGTCGCCGTAGAGCGGGGCGATCACCGTGCCGGGGCCGAGGTCCGCCGACTCCAGAAGGCTCTGCACCCGCCGGATCTCCCCGGCGCCGGGCAGGAAAACCAGAGCGTTGCCACTCTCCTCGCGCAGGGCGCGGCGGACGGCGGCGGCCACGGCGTCTTCAATACGGGTTCCGGTGGCCGGAGCGTCGAGGTGGCGTGTCTCCACCGGAAAGGCCCGGCCCTCGCTGGTCACCATCGGGGCGTCGCCCAGCAGGGCGGCGACGGGGCCGCCGTCCAGCGTCGCCGACATCACCACCAGCCGCAGGTCGTCGCGCAGCGCGCCGCGCGCCTCCTGCACCAGGGCCAGCGCCAGATCGCTGTCGATGCCGCGCTCGTGGAACTCGTCGAACAGCACGGCGCCGACCGCCGGCAGTTCGGGGTCCTCCTGGAGCTGGCGCAGGAACAGGCCGTCGGTCACCACCTCGATCCGCGTCTTCGGCCCGACCTTGGTGTCCAGCCGCACGCGGTAGCCGACCGTCTCGCCGACGCTTTCCCCCAGCATCGCGGCCATGCGGCGGGCGGCGGCGCGGGCGGCCAGCCGCCGCGGCTCCAGCACGATCACCTTGCGCCCGGCCAGCCAGGGCCGGTCGAGCAGGGCCAGCGGCACGCGGGTCGTCTTGCCCGCCCCCGGCGGCGCCTGGAGCACCGCCACGCCGCGCCCGTCCAGCGCGGCCAGCAGCTCGGGAAGCACGGGGTCGATGGGAAGGGGCGGGATGCTCATGGACACTGCGAGATGGTGGAGAAGGGCGCCGCCCGTGTTCCTGGCAGCGGCGGGCGCCCCGGTCAAGCCTTCCGGGCCTGGGCGGCTATTCGGTCTCCTCCCGGCAGAAGACCCCGGCCTCGGTGTCGTGGGTGAACAGCTCGGCGTAGCGGGCCCAGCTGGTCACGGCGTTCAGCGTTTCCTCGGCGTAGGCCTCGCTCATGAAGGCCTCCAGTTCGCGGGCGAACGGAGCGTAGGGAACGCGGTGGTCGGGGCGCTCCGACAGGGCGGCGTGGATGTGCGCGGCGAGCGGCACGAAATGGACCAGATGCTCGGCGAACAGCGCCTTGCGGTCGTCCATCCCGGCCTCGGCGAACAGGCGGCCCGGCTCGGTCAACCGGATGTCGCCTTCCGCCACCTCGGCGAATCCCAGCGTCTGGAGCGTCTCGGCGATGGGGAAGAGGTCGTCGATCTCGTGCCGCAGCGCCGCCGCGAGGTGGGGCAGGTCCGCCTTGCCGTGGTAGGGCGGGGCGGCCAGCGTCCCCATCAGGCCGGCCAGCCGGCTGGGCGGGACCTGCTGGAGCGGCTCGGCATAGACCGGCCGCGGCCGCCCGGTCGCCGTCTCCGGCACCGCGGCCGGGGCGGCCAGCGGCTTGCGCGCCGTCATCCGGCCGTAGATGTCGTCGACTAGCTCGCGGAAGTCCGGGGCCAGCCGGTTGCGCGGGTGCGGGATGTCCACCCGGATCTCCGCCGCCACATGGCCCGGGTTGGAGGCGAAGACCAGGATGCGGTCGCACATCAGCACCGCCTCCTCGATGTTGTGGGAGACCATCAGGATCGACCGGGTCGGCAGCTTGCGCTCCATCCACAGGTCGAGCAGGTCGGTGCGCAGCGTTTCCGCCGTCAGCACGTCGAGCGCCGAGAAGGGCTCGTCCATCAGCAGTATTTCCGGATGGACCACCAGCGCGCGGGCGAAGCCGACGCGCTGGCGCATCCCGCCGGACAGCTCCTTGGGGTAGGCGCTCTCGAAGCCGGACAGGCCGATCAGGTCGATGGCCTCCTCGGCGCGCGCCGCCGCCTCGTCCGCGGGAACGCGCAGCGCCTTCAGCCCGGCCAGGACATTCTCCTCGACGGTCAGCCAGGGGAACAGCGCGAAGGACTGGAACACCATCGCCACCCCGTCGGTCGGCCCGGCCACCGGAGCGCCGCGGTGCAGGACCTGGCCGGCGGTCGGCCGCGCCAGCCCGGCGACGATGCGCAGCAGCGTCGACTTGCCCGAGCCGGAGCGGCCGAGCAGCCCGACGATCTCGCCGTCGCGCAGCGTCAGGTCCACGCCGTCGAGCACGACATACGGCGGGCCGGACGGCTTGCGGTAGGCCTGCCGGACACCGTGGAGTTCGAAGAGGGGTGAATTCTGCGTCATCATGGTACGGCCTCCCTCAGTCAAGGCGCAGGCGGCGTTCGGCGTAGCCGTAGAGCGGACGCCAGAGCAGCCGGTTGAGCAGGGTGACGAACAGGGACATCACGGCGATGCCGAGCACGATGCGCGGGTAGTCCCCGGCGGCGGTCGCCTGGGCGATGTAGCTGCCCAGCCCGTGGGCGGTGACCTCGGCGTCGCCCCAGCGCACCGTCTCGGCGACGATGCTGGCGTTCCACGAGCCGCCCGCCGCGGTCACGGCGCCGGTCAGGTAATAGGGGAAGACGCCGGGCAGCATGACATCGCGCCACCACTGCCAGCCGCGCATGCGGAAGCTGGACGCCGCCTCCTTGAGGTCGCCGGGGAAGGCGGCGGTTCCGGCGACGACGTTGAACAGGATGTACCACTGCGTGCCCAGGATCATCAGCGGGCTGAGCCAGACGTCCGGATTCAGGTCGAAGCGCAGGATGGTGACGACGGCGACCGGGAACAGCAGGTTGGCCGGGAAGGCCGCCAGGAATTGCGCCAGCGGCTGGACCGCCTCGGCGAGGCGCGGGCGCAGCCCGATCAGCACGCCGAGCGGCACCCAGACCAGCGAGGCGATGGCGATCAGCACCACGACGCGCAGCAGCGTCGCCGTCCCGAGCAGCAGCGCGGTCCCGACGTCGCCCCAGCCGGCCCCGCCGGCGATGAAGGTCACCAGGGTCCAGCCCAGGGCGAGCGCCGCCACCGCGACGACCGCGTACCACACCCGGTCGAGCG
>NZ_WHOR01000295.1:0-6624 GCF_013340925.1 Azospirillum formosense | reverse complement strand
CTATTGAACCGCGCGACAGACCCGACCACGGAACGGACGCACGGATGCTTCCCCAGGAACTGATTCGCAAGAAGCGCGACGGCGCACGCCTGGACGCGGCGGAGATCGGCGCCTTCGTGCGCGGCATCACCGACGGCTCCGTCACCGAAGGGCAGGCGGCGGCCTTCGCCATGGCCGTCTTCTTCCGCGGCATGACGCTGGAGGAACGGGTGGCCCTGACGCTGGCCATGCGGGATTCCGGGACGGTGATGCGCTGGGACCATCTGGACCTGCCCGGCCCGGTGGTCGACAAGCATTCGACCGGCGGCGTCGGCGACAAGGTCAGCCTGATCCTCGCCCCGGCGCTGGCCGCCTGCGGCGGTTTCGTGCCGATGGTCTCGGGCCGCGGGCTGGGCCACACCGGCGGCACGCTCGACAAATTCGAAAGCATCCCCGGCTACCGCGCCAAGCCCGACCGGGCGACGCTGGAGCGGGTGGTGAAGGAGGTCGGCTGCGCGGTGATCGGCGCCACCGACGACATCGCGCCCGCCGACCGCCGGCTCTACGCCATCCGCGACGTGACGGCGACGGTGGAGACCATCGACCTCATCACCGCCTCCATCCTGTCGAAGAAGCTGGCGGCCGGGCTGGACGCGCTGGTGATGGACGTGAAGTTCGGCTCCGGCGCCTTCCTGCCCGACATCGCCAAGGCGCGGGAGCTGGCCGAAAGCCTCGTCACCGTGGCCGAGGGCGCCGGGCTGCCCACCGTCGCCCTGCTGACCGACATGAACGAGGTGCTGGGCCGGACCGCCGGCAACGCGCTGGAAATGCGGGAGTGCATCGACATCCTGCGCGGCGGCACGGCCGACTCCCGGCTCTACGAGGTCACCGCCGCCCAGGCTGCCGAGCTGCTGGTGCTGGCCGGGCTGGCCCACGACACTGCCGAAGGACGCGCCCGCTTCGACCAGGCGATGGCGAGCGGGCAGGCCGCCGAGCGCTTCGCCCGCATGGTCCACGCGCTGGGCGGCCCGGCGGACCTGCTGGACGCGCCGGACCGCCATCTGGACGCCGCCCCCGTCGTCCAGCCGGTCTTCGCCGAGCGGGCCGGCGTGGTTGCGGCCATCGACGTGCGGGCGGTCGGCATCGCCGTGGTGGCCCTGGGCGGCGGGCGGACCAAGACGACCGATCCCATCGACTTCGCGGTCGGACTCGCCGACGTGGCCGGGCTGGGCGCTTCGGTGGGACCGTCCGGACGCCCCCTCGCCGTCGTCCACGCCCGCAGCGCGGCGCAGGCGGAAGAGGCGGCGGCGTTGCTCCGCCGGGCCTTCACCGTGGCCGACACCGCCCCGCCGGCCGGGCCGCTGATCGCCGACCGCATTCGGCTTTAAGGGCTGGAGTCACGCGGCGCGGCGTCCAACCTCGGCCTGTCGCGCCCGCACCGGCCCCACCAGAGCCTCCGCGGCGAGGCGGCCCGAGATGACGCAGGCCTCCACCCCCGGGCCGGGAAAGACCCCGCCGCCGGCCAGCACCAGGCCGGGCACCGGCGACTTGGTGGGAAGCGCCGGATCGGTGCCGTAGATCGCCCCCTCCGTCGTGTGGGTGTAGCGGGCGAAGGTGGCGGCGCTGGCCTCCTGCCGGTGCAGGATGTGGCGCTCCAGATCCGGGATCACGGCCGCGGCGGCGGCGATCATGGCGTCACCCTCCCGCGTCTTTCGTGCGCGGTAGCCGGGGGCGGAGCGGTCCCAGGCGCCGCCCGCCGGGTCGAGCCGCATCAGCGTCAGCGAGGCGCAGCCCGGCGGCGCCAGAGTTGCGTCATGGGCGGAGGGCAGGGCCAGCGCCATCCCTGCATCCTTTAGGAAAGTCATCGCCGGCAGATCGGGAAGGACGTCCAGAGCCAGCGTGACCAGGAAGGCGGAGGTCGTGGGACGCAACGCCCGGTATCGCTCCACGAAGCCGGCGGGCAGATGCTCCTTCCCCACCAGCTCCAGCAGGGTCCGCCGGGCGTCGGCGTTGGAGATCACCGCGGCGGCGGCGATGCGCTCCCCGTCCATGGTCTCGACGCCGGCGACCTTGCCGCCCTCGACCAGGATGCGGCGGACGGGGGTGCGCAGCCGGACCTCGCCGCCCTTGGCGCGGATCGCTTCGACCAGCGCGTCGGCCAGCCGCTGCGACCCGCCCTCCGGGTAGGCGCCGCCGTCGAAGAAGTACCCGAAGATCGGCGCCATCTGGGTGGCGCTCAGCCGCTCCGGCTGGTCGGACAGATAGCCGGTCAGGCTGGACAGCAGGGCGCGGGCTCCGGAATCAGGCACATAGTGTTCCAGCATCTCCAGAAAGCCGCGGTCCTGCCAGCGGAAGGCCTGCGGGCACTCCAGCGGGTAGGCGCGCATCGCCGCGACGTTACGCGGGATGTGGGGAAGGCCGGTCTCGGCACAGCCGCGGTAGAGGTCGCGGTGGACGCCGCGCATCTCCTCCAGGAAGGCGGCGGCCCCGGCGGCGCTGCCGAGATGCTCCCGCGCGATCAAGGCGGCCAGGCCCGCGGCGTCGCCGGGCAGCGGCTCAAGAACACCGCTTCGGACGATGCCGCGGGTCACCGGGTGCCAGGGCACGCGGTCCGCCACGCCCACCGTGCGCAGCAGATGCCCGACCGGGCCGTCGGGACGGGTGCCGCTGACGTCATGCACCCCGGCGTCGAAGGTGAAACGCCCCACCGTCCCGTCGCGCAGCCGTACCCTGCGCTCCCAGGAGGAGCAGTAGCCGCCCGGCCGGTCGTGCGCCTCCAGGACGGTGACGCGGACCCCGGCCTCCGCCAGCAGGGCCGCCGCGGTCAGCCCGCCGATGCCGGCGCCCACGACGACGACACCGTCCTTCGCCGTTTCCTGCCCAAGGACGACGGGCGCGGGCCAAGGGTGAGGCTCCCGCTCGGCCAGACGGCGGGCAAGGATCGGGGCAATGACCCGCTCCGGCAGGAAACGGCAGGCAGCGGCTTTCACCTTGGTGGCGAGTGTGGCATTGAGCGAGGCTATGGTCGGCATGGCGGACCCTTTGGGGTGGTGACGCCCGCCAGACTGTCCAAAGCGTCGGGCGGGGCCAGCGCCGATCCGCGAAAGGCCGGTTCCGCTTCGCCAATCGCCCGCACGTCGATTCACGAAGCGGGAAACGCCGGTGCCTTTTCCGGGCGATGTGGCGCGGGCCAGATCTGCGGTTGCGGCATTGGGCAGCGTCATGGTTGCTCAGATACTGTGCAATCATGACCCAAGCCGCCGCTCTTGCCGCCGCCGAAAACAACGATGACACCCGCCGCGCCATCGGCTGCTTCGTGCTGGCCATCTTCCTGTTCGCGGGCATGGACACGCTCATCAAATATCTGAGCAGCGGCTATCCGGTGGCGCAGCTCATGTTCGCGCGGTCGGTGGTGGCGCTGGTGCTGGTCGGCGGCATTTCGGTGGCGCGCGGCGGCTGGGGCGGGATGCGCACGCGGCGGCCCGTCGCCCACGTCTTCCGCTCGCTCGCCGGGCTGCTGTCGATGGGCTGTTTCTTCTACGCCTTCCGGCATCTGCCGCTGGCCGAGGTCTATGTGCTGAGCTTCGCCGGGCCGCTGTTCATCACGGCGCTGTCGATGCCGCTGCTCGGCGAGCCGGTGGGCTGGCGGCGCTGGGCGGCGGTGCTGGTCGGCTTCGGCGGGGTGGTGGTGATGGCCCGCCCGGAGGCCGATGCGCCGCTCCTGCCGATTCTCGTCGGCGTGGCCGCGGCCTTCTTCTACGCGCTGGCGATGATCGCGGTGCGCGGCCTGTCGCGGACGGAGAGCAACACGGCCATCGTCGTCTATCTGCTGCTGACCACCACGGTGGTGAGCGGCGTGGCGGCGATCCCCGACTGGGTGCAGCCGGGCGGGTTCGACCTCGGGCTGATGCTTCTGGTCGGCACGCTGGGCGGGGCGGCGCAGGTGCTGATGACCCAGGCCTTCCGCCTGGGGCGCGCCGCGGTGGTGGCGCCCTTTGAGTATACGGGGATGATCTGGGCGACCCTGCTCGGCTTCCTGGTCTTCGGCGACGTGCCGACTCCCACGGTCCTGGCCGGTGCGGGGATCATCATCGCCAGCGGGCTCTACATCCTCTATCGGGAAACGCGGCGCCGCGGCGGCTGACGGGTCAGGCGGCGGCGGAAAGCGCCAGCACGCTCCCGACAACGCGCGGGGAGTCCGTCAGGGCGACGATCCGGCTGCGCTCCAGGACGCGCCGGATCCGCGGCGGATGATTCTCGAAGGCGATGGCGCCGCCGCGGTCAAGTACCGCATCGCGGAGCGCCAGCAGAATGCCGATGCCGCAGGAATCGAGGAATTCGACCCGCCCCAGGTCGACGCACAGCGTCAGGGCCCGCGCGTCCGCGACGCGGCGGAGCAGGGGCGTCAGACAGGGCAGGGCCGCGTGGTCGACCCGCCCCGACAGGAGGGCGCGTAGCCCGCATCCGCCCTGAGCCGTGGCGAAGGGGTGAAGGGTGACGGTGCTGTGCGACGGGATGGGCCGCATGCTTCTAGGAGACTTTCCAGTTGGAACTGCGGTCCGGCGCGGGCCGGGGTGGTGGAAGGAACCACGGGAAGCGCGACTCTGCGGTGTCTGTTGCGTTGCGAAATTGTGAAATGGCGGCGGACCGTCGCTTGACAGCCGGGCGTCGGGCTCACACTGTGCATACGAACGGCTGGGGTGCCTGCCGCAAGGCGGGCTGAGACCACACCCATCGAACCTGATCTGGGTCATGCCAGCGAAGGGAGCCAAGCGTTCGAGGCTGTGCCGCCGCTACACCCCTGGCCTCCTCGTCCTCGCGCGGTTCTTCGCCGGGCAGGAGGAGACACATTGATGCGGCGCTTCCTTTCCATCCTCACGGCAACAGTCTTTTCGGCGTCCCTCCTGTCCGGTGCGGCGCGGGCGGGCGAGGCCTCGGTCCCCGTGCTGGTGCCGCTGACCGGCTTCCTGTCGCTGGAGGGGACGAGCCAGCGCAACGGCGCCGTCCTGGCGCTGAAGGACGCGCCCGCGGGCGTGGCGGTGCGGTCGGAGGTGATCGACACCGGCACCTCGCCGGAGGCCGCGGTCACGGCGCTGGAACGCGCGGCGGGCGGCAAGGTCACCGCGGTGGCGGCCAGCATGCTGGGCACGCAGATGCTGGCGATGCTGCCGCTGGCCCAGGATTACGGCATTCCGCTGGTCACCGTGTCGGGCACGGCGAGCATCACCGAGCAGGGCAATCCCTGGGTCTTCCGCTTCTTCCCCGGCGATGCCGTGACCAAGGAGGCCCACGCCCGCTATGTGACGGAGGAGTTGGGCAAGAAGCGTCCGGCCGTGATCTATCAGACGACGGCCTACGGGCAGAGCGGCAAGGCCCATCTGGAGCAGGCCTTCAAGACGCTCGGTGTCGAGCCGGTGTTCGAGGAGGGGGTGGACCCCGCCGCCAAGGATCTGCTGCCGGTCCTGACCAAGGCGCTGGCCGCCAAGCCCGACGTGCTGGTGCTGCATCTCCATTCCGGTCCGACCGCCCTGTTCATCCGGCAGGCGGCGGCCAACGGGGTGGCCGTGCCCATCGTCGCCGGCTCCGCCATGCACCAGCCGAGCACCGCGGCGCTTCTGGAGCCGGCCGAGCTGAAGGGCGTCTGCGCCGAGACGGCGGCCTCGCCGGTCTCCGGCGGCAGCCCGGAGGTGGAGGCCTTCACCGCCGCCTACCGCGCCGCCTTCAACGCGGAGCCCGACGCCTTCGCGCTCGGCCAGTATGACGGCATCCGCATGGTGCTGGCGGCGGTGCAGGGCGGTGCCGACAGCGCGGAAGCCGTCCGCAGGGCCCTGTCCTCCGGGACCCATCAGGGCCTCGCCATGACCTACAAGTCGGACGGCAAGGGCAACATGGCGCATTCCGCCGTGATCGTCTGCTACGACGGCGCCTCGCGCGTGCCGGCGATCGCCAAGCGCTACGACAACGTGACCGGCGTGGTGACCGGGATGGTGAAGTGAGCACGCCTTGATCACCCTGCAGCTTCTCGTCAACGGCCTGGCCCTGGGTGCGGCCTACGCGCTGGTCGCGCTGGGCTTCGTGCTGGTGCTGAACGCCACCGCGGCGGTGAATTTCGCGCAGGGCGATCTCGTGATGGCCGGCGGGCTGCTCGGCGTGGCGCTGGCGCCCTATCTACCAGGCTATCTGCCGCTGCCCGGGCTTCTCCTGCTGCCGGTGGTGCTGCTGCTGATGGCCGGGCTGGGTCTTGTGCTGGCAGCGGCGGCCTATCTGCCGCTGCGCCGCCGCCCGCCGGTGGCGGTCTTCATCAGCACCATCGCGGCGGGCATCATCCTGCAGAACGGCGCCTCCGTCCTGTTCGGGCCGGAGCCGCGGGCGGCCCCGCCGCTGCTGGGTGGCGGGGCGCTGGACATTGGCGGGTTGGTGGTGGCGGAGCAGTCGCTGGCGATCATCGCCGTCGCCGCTCTGCTGATCGCCGGGCAGCAATGGCTGTTCGGGCGGACCCAGCTCGGCCGCCGCTTGCGCGCCACGGCGCAGGACCCGGAGATGGCGCGGGCCTGCGGCGTGCCGGTGACGGCGATGATCCTGATCACCTTCGCGCTGGGCACGGCCTTTGCCGGGGCGGCGGGGCTGTTGCTCGCCAACCGCTAC
>NZ_WHOR01000294.1:0-6645 GCF_013340925.1 Azospirillum formosense | reverse complement strand
TCATCGGACTCTCCGGGGGATGGCGGACCTGAACGCTTCGGCGGCGGGCGGGGCGTATCGGGATTTTTGCGGTGGCGCAAACCGCCCCCTGTTGCTCGCGCGCGGGACCATAACCGCGCCGGACGGCGCTGCAAAGCCCCTTCGCAGCCCCGATGGATGCGGGGGCGCGTCATAAGGTTTCCGAGGACGGGCTCGTCTTCCCGGAAAAATCGCAAAGATTGGCAATTCGTCGCGCCGGCTTCTTCACCTTGAACTTGCCGAGTCCCGGCTGCGCGCACTAATGATGTGGCATATGCGCCGTGGACGGGCAACGCCGGGCGTGGTTCCAGGAGGGCTTTCGTTGTCCGATCCGATCGCCGAGTTGATGCGCGAGCCGTCCCGGACTTCGGACGAGAGGCGCCTTTACCGTCTGCAGTTCCTGACCTCCCTGTTTCTGGTCGCGGCGGTGGTGGTGGGCTTGGGCGCCTACTTCATCTGGCAGCACCGGCTGGATTTCGAAGCCGATCTGAAGCAGACCGAAGCGCGCTACCTGGAAGTGCAGCGCCAGACCCTGCAGGAGGAGCTGGAGAACGCGCGGTCCTACCTCGCCTACATGCGGTCGCGCACCGAACCGCTGCTGCGCGCCGAGCTGCGCGCCAAGGTGGACGAGGCCTACGGCATCGCCTGGACCATCTACGAGCGCGAGAAGGAGTATCTGCCGGAGGTGTCGATCCGGCAGTCGATCAAGGAGACCTTGCGGCCCCTGCGCTTCTTCGGCGGGCGCGGCTACTACTTCATCGACGACATGCAGGGCACCTGTGTGCTGCTGCCCACCGACCCGCAGCGGGAGGGCAGCTCGCTGCTCGACAACCGCGACGACCAGGGGCGCCCGATCATGCGCAACCTGATCCGCGCCGTGGACGATCCGGAGATGCAGGGCTTCACCCGCTACCGCTGGTACGCGCCGGGCAACCCGCACAGCATGTCCGACAAGTTCGCCTATGTCCGCCGGTTCGAGCCGTTCAACTGGCTGATCGGCACCGGCGACTATGTCGGGGCGGTGGAGGAGAAGCTTCAGCGCGAGACGCTGGAGCGGTTGCGCGCCCGGCGTTTCGGCGATTCGGGCTTCATCGCCGTGCTGCGGGAGGATGGCGAGGTGCTCCTCTCCCCGACCTCCCCGGCGGCGGAGGGCAAGAACGCCCGCGCCCTGCCCTGGGAAACCGAGCGGGATCTGGTCACCCGCCTGCTGGAGGCCGGCCGGCAGGGCGGCGGGGAGCTGCGCTTCGACTGGGTGCATCCGGTCACCGGGCGCCCGGCGCCGAAACTGTCCTACGCCACGGCGCCGGACGTCTGGGGATGGGTGCTGATCGCCGGCTTCTACACCGACGACATCGATTCCGTGCTGGCGCAGCGGCGGGCCGAGATCAGCGCCGGCATGAAGAAGCGCATCCTGACCACGGTGGCGGTGCTGGCGCTGGCGCTGGGCGCGTCGGCCGGGGTGTCCTGGCTGGTCACCGGCTGGGTCCGCCGCATCGTCCGCGGCTACCAGTCCAACATGCGGGAGAGCGACAGCATGCTGCGCGAGCGGGCGCGGCAGCTCTACCTCGCCAACTTCTTCGTGGACCATGTGTCCGAGATCGTCGTGCTGGCGGATGCGGAGCTGCGCATCGCCTACGTCAACCCCTTCGGCTGCGCCGCGCTGGGCGCCCCGCTGGCCGGGCTGGCCGGCGGCCACGCCGACCTTCTGGAACGCTTCCGCGACGAGGCGGCCGAGGCGTCGGCCCATTACGAGACGCTCTACCGCACCCGCGACGGGCGCGCGCTGGAGCTGGAGGTGACGGCCAGCCGCGTCACCTACGAGGGCGACGCCTACTACTGCGCCATCGCCCGCGACATCTCGGAGCGCAAGCGCGCGGAGTGGGAGCTGCGGCTGTCCGCCAAGGTGTTCGACAACGCCGCCGAAGGCATGGTCGTCACCAACGAGAAGAATCGCATCGTCGCGGTCAACGACGCCTTCTGCCGCATCACCGGCTACAGCCGCGAGGAGGTGATCGGCGGCGATCCGGCCATGCTCGCCTCGGGCCGGCAGGACGGCGCCTTCTACGCCGCGATGTGGGTGAAGCTGAAGGAGGAGGGCCACTGGTCCGGCGAGATCTGGAACAAGCGCAAGTCCGGCGAGGTCTATCCGGAGTGGCTCAGCATCCAGATGGTGCGCAACGAGGCGGGGGAGGCCGTCAACTACATCGCCGCCTTCTCCGACATCACCGAGAAGCGCGCCCAGGAGGAGCGCATCCGGCATCTGGCGCAGTACGACTTCCTGACCGATCTGCCCAACCGCTTCCTGCTGCGCGACCGGCTGGAGCGCGCCATGCTCGCCGCCGACCGGCACGGCACCAAGGTGGGGCTGCTGTTCGTCGATCTCGACCGCTTCAAGACCATCAACGACAGTCTGGGGCACGGCGTCGGCGACCGGCTGCTGCGCGCGGTGGGGGCGCGGCTGCTGGAGACGGTGCGGGCCAGCGACACCGTCAGCCGCCAGGGCGGCGACGAGTTCGTCATCCTCCTCAACGATCTGGACGGACCCGACGCGGCCTGCTCGGTGGCCCGCAAGGTGCTGCGCGCAATGGCCGAGTCCTTCCCGGTGGACGGGCACGAGCTGCAGATTTCCCCGTCCATCGGCATCGCGCTCTATCCCGACGATGCGACGACCATCGACACGCTTCTGAAATGCGCGGACATGGCGATGTACGCCGCCAAGGAGGCGGGGCGCGCCAACCACCAGTTCTTCACGCCGGAGCTGAACAAGCGGGCGTCGGAACGGATGTGGCTGGAAAGCAACTTGCGCCATGCCCTGGCCGACAACGAGCTGGAGCTGCATTTCCAGCCGCAGTTCGCGGTGGACGGCCGCCGCCTCGTCGGGGCGGAGGGCCTGTTGCGCTGGCGCCGCCGCGACGGCACGATGATCCCGCCCGGCCAGTTCATCCCGGTGGCCGAGGACACCGGCCTGATCCAGCCGATCGGCGACTGGGTGCTGGGCGAGGCCTGCCGCCGCGCCGCCGACCTGCTCGCCCGCGGCCATCCGCTTCTCATCGCCATCAACCTGTCGGCGGTGCAGCTTCGCCGCCCCGGTTTGGCGGACCGTGTGGCCTTCTGGCTGGACGCCTACAAGGTGCCGGCCCGCTGCCTGGAGCTGGAGGTGACGGAAAGCGTCCTGATGGACGAGTCCGACATGGTGAGCAACACCTTCGCCCGCCTGCGCGAGATGGGTGTGGCGTTGGCCATCGACGATTTCGGCACCGGCTATTCCAGCCTCAGCTATCTGAAGCGCTTCCGCGTCGACAAGCTGAAGATCGACCGCTCCTTCGTGACCAGCCTGACCGACGGCTCCGACGGTGGGGCCATCGCCGAGGCGATCATCGGCATGGCGCGCTCGCTGCGCATGCAGACCCTGGCCGAGGGGGTGGAGACGGAGGAGCAGTTCGGCGGGCTGGCCCGGCTGGGCTGCGACCAGATCCAGGGCTATCTGTTGGGCCGCCCCATGCCCTACGACGATTTCGTGGCCTTCATCGCCCGTCACGCCGACGCTCCAGAGGCGGTCGGCTGACGGGCGATGCGACGCGAAAGCGGTCTTACGCGCCCAGCACGCTGCGGTCGTTCTTGGCGACCAGCGCCTGGAAATAGGGGCCGAGCTTGGCGTCGTCGAGGCCGAAGGCCTGCTGGAAGCGCGCGATCAGGTCGCGCTCGCCCTGCTCGGCCTCGCCGTCGGCCATGGCGCTGTCGAGCATGTTCAGCAGGATGCACAGCCGCTGCTGCTCGTTCAGGTTCGGCGTGGCGGCGGCCAGGAAGGCGTCGGGCGGGGTGCTGCGCGCGTACTTGAAGCAGCGGTCCAGCTCCTCCCGCGTGGCGCTGCGGCCCATCACCGACAGCAGGTGGCCGACTTCCTCCGGGTCCAGCTCGCCGTCCGAGCCCATGCAGTAGATCAGCGAGACGACCAGCGTCCGGCGGGGGGTGAGATCCAGCGGCGCCGATCCCTTGAACATGTCGAAAAGGCCCATGGTGCTACCTCTGTGGTGACGAACGCCGCACATATGGGGGCGCCGGTCCAGGCCACAAGATGGGTCTGCAGGACAGGGTTGCGGCTACATCAACCCTTGGGCTTTGAAGCTGACATGCTTGCCCTTGCCGACGATGACGTGGTCATGGACGGCGATGCCCAGGCTGTGGGCGGCGCGCAGGATTTCCTTGGTCATCTCGATGTCGGCGCGGCTGGGGGTGGGGTCGCCGGAGGGGTGGTTGTGCACCAGGATGATGGCGCTGGCCGACAGCTCCAGCGCCCGCCGCACCACCTCGCGCGGGTAGACCGGGGTGTGGTCCACCGTGCCGGTCTGCTGGACCTCGTCGGCGATCAGCTTGTTCTTGCGGTCGAGGAAGAGCAGGCGGAACTGCTCCATCGGCTGGTGGGCCATGGCGGCGGTGCAGTAGTCCAGCAGCGACTGCCAGTTGGCCAGGACGGGCCGGTCCATCACCCGCTGCCGCATCCCGCGCAGAGCCGCCGCCCCGACCGCCCGCAGCGTCGCGACCGCCTTGTCGGACGCCAGCGAGACCTCCCCCACGCAATAGCCGCGCAGACGGGGCGGCGGGGCGTTCACGACGCTCCAGATGTCGCCGAAGTCGCGGATCAGCGACTTGGCCAGCGGCTTCACGTCGCGTCGCGGGTTGACCGCGAACAGGATCATCTCCAGCAGCTCGTAGTCCTGGAGCGCGTCCGGCCCACCGTCGAGAAAACGGCTGTAGAGACGCTGGCGGTGACCCTTGTGATGGGGTTCATCCTCGGAGACGTCCGGGGGCGGCTCCAGCCCCGGAAGCGCCTGGGCCTCCTCCATTTCCCCCGATCGCTTCGCGCTCTTCCGTCCCGCCATCCCGACGCCACCATACGAATGTGTGCGTCGGGACTATACCTCTTCCGCGCGAAAATCACAGCCGCGGGAAACTCATACGGCTGCGGTCGCTTCCTCGGCCGGGACGGCGTAGGGGGGCTTGTGGAAGCCGGCGGGGGACAGGGTGAAGATCTCGCAGCCGTCCTTGGTCACGCCGATGGAATGCTCGAACTGGGCGGACAGCGACTTGTCCTTGGTCACCGCGGTCCAGCCGTCGCCGAGGATCTTCACGTCGTAGCGGCCGGCGTTGATCATCGGCTCGATGGTGAAGATCATGCCCTCGCGCAGGACGGCGCCGGTGCCCGGGTTGCCGAAATGCAGGACCGACGGCGGCTCGTGGAAGACGCGGCCCAGCCCGTGGCCGCAGAAATCGCGGACGACGGAGTAGCGATGGCCTTCCGCGAAGGTCTGGATGGCGTGGCCGATGTCGCCCAGCGTGGCGCCCGGCTTCACCTGATTGATGCCGATCATCAGCGCGTCGTAGGTGACGTCGACCAGCTTCTTCGCCTTCACGCCGACGTCGCCGCACAGATACATGCGGCTGCTGTCGCCATACCAGCCGTCCAGGATCGGGGTGACGTCGATGTTCAGGATGTCGCCGTTCTGCAGCCGCTTGTCGCCGGGAATGCCGTGGCAGACCACATGGTTGACGGAAATGCAGTTGGCCTTCGGGAAGCCGCGGTAGCCGAGCGGGGCCGGGATGCCGCCGTGGTCGCGGATGTGCTGTTCCAGCAGCCGGTCCAGCTCGCCGGTGGTGACGCCGGGCTGGACGTAGGGCGTGATGAAATCGAGCGTGGCCGCGGCCAGCCGTCCGGCCTTGCGCATGCCCTCGAAATCCTCCGGCCCATGAATCCGGATGCGATGGGAATCGAGGTCGTCGTGGTCCAAGAGAATCGTCCCCTACAGATCAGGTCCCAGAAAACGCGCCGGCAGGCCCGGCGGTGAACAAAGAGCGCGGTCAATCCATGCGGATCGGCAGCGGCCGTTCCAGCTCGATCGCCTGCGGGGTGATCCTACAGGACCAGCACACGGCTTCCACCCCCGATTCGAGCGCGAGGCGCAATCCGGCGGCGTAGGCGGGGTCGATGTCGGCGGCGACTCGGAAGTAGGCGCAGTCGGCGCGCTGCACAAGATAGACCATGACCGCCCGCGCGCCCTGGCGGACCATCCCGGCCATCTCCACCAGATGCTTGGCGCCGCGGGCGGTCACGCAGTCCGGGAACTCCGCGGCCCGCCCGTCACCCCGCGCGGGGCGGCGCAGATGGACGTTCTTGACCTCGACGTAGGCCGGCAGCCGGGTGTCGTCCTCCAGCAGGATGTCGATGCGGGACTTGCGCCCGTACGTCACCTCGCGCCGCAGCCGGGCGTAGCCGGCCAGCTCCGGGATGGTGCCGGCGGCGATGGCGGCGGCGACCAGCCCGTTGGGATGCGCGGTGTTGACGCCGACGAGGCAGGGGGCGTCCGGATCGTCCCGCGCCTCGACCAGCTCCAGCGTGTGGGCGAGCTTGCGCTTGGGGTTGTCCGACCGCGACAGCCAGACGGCGGAGCCGGGGGCGTCCACCCCGATCATGCTGCCCGAATTCGGCACATGGGCGGTGACCAGGGCGCCGTCGAGGTCCACGTCGGCGAGGAACCGCTTGTAGCGGCGGACGAGGCGGCCTTGCAGGAGGGGGGTGGGGAAGCGCATGTTGGGCCCTAGGTTAAAGCGCGCCCCCGCCGCCCGGCAAGC
>NZ_WHOR01000293.1:0-6828 GCF_013340925.1 Azospirillum formosense | reverse complement strand
CTCGGGCAAGCCCATGTTCCTCTCCTCCGGTCTCGCCTCGCTGGGCTAGCTCGCGGAGTCGCTGCAGGCGCTGGACGCGGCGGTCGACGCGCCGCTCCTCCTGCTCCATTGCGTCAGCGGCTACCCGACCCCGCCCGAGGACTGCAACCTGCGCACCATCCCGCATCTGGCGCAGGCCTTCGGCGTCGATGCCGGCCTGTCCGACCACACCCACGGCGCGGCGGTGCCGGTCGCCGCGGCGGCGCTGGGCGCGGTGGTGATCGAGAAGCATTTCACCCTGTCGCGCGCCGACGGCGGGGTGGACAGCGCCTTTTCCCTGGAGCCGGCGGAGTTCAAGGCGATGGGCGACTCCGTCCGCACCGCCTGGGCGGCGCTGGGCCGCGTCCATTACGGGGTGAAGCCGAGCGAGGCGGGCGGGCGCGGCTACCGCCGCTCCCTCTACGTCACCGCCGACGTGGCGGCGGGCGAGGCGCTGACCGCCGCCAGCGTCCGCTCCATCCGTCCCGGCTTCGGCATGGAGCCGAAGCATCTCCCCGCCGTGCTCGGCCGCCGCGCCGCCCGCGCGCTGAGGCGCGGCGAACCGCTGCATTGGGATATGCTGGCGCCGGAGGAGGAATGAGCGCCGCCATGGCCAAGCCGCGCGTCGCCTGCATCTCGCAGGCCCGCATGACCTCGACCCGTCTGCCCGGCAAGGTGCTGATGGAAGCGGCGGGGCGGCCGCTGCTGACCCATCATCTGGGCCGGCTGGCGCGCTGCCGGACGCTCGACGCGCTGGTGCTGGCGACCACGGTCAACGGCAGCGACGACCCGGTGGCGGGCTTGGCGGAGTCGCTCGGGGTGAAGGTTTTCCGCGGCGACGAGCAGGATGTGCTCGGGCGCTTCGCCGGGGCCGCCGCCATGGCCGAGGCGGATGTGGTGGTGCGGGTCACCGCCGACTGCCCGCTGATCGACCCGGCGCTGGTGGACCGCGTGGTGACCGCCTTTCTGGAGTCGGCGCCGTCGCTCGACTATCTCAGCCTGGACGTCACCCGCTTCCCGCGGGGGCTGGATGCGGAGGTCTTCACCCGCGCCGCTCTCGACGCGGCCGCCGCCTCCGCCGTCGAACCGGCGGAGCGCGAGCATGTCACCGCCCACCTTTATCGACGTCCGGAACTCTTCCGGATCGGCGCCCCCCTGGCGCCGGAGGACGGCACCGTCCTCGATCAGCGCTGGTGCGTGGACGAGGCCGCCGACCTGGAACTGGTGCGTCGCCTGCTCGGCGCATTGCTTCCCGAAAATCCGGACTTCGGCTGGCAGGATTGTTGCAATCTGCTGCGCCAGCACCCTGAATGGGCCGACCTGAACGGCAGCGTGCGTCAGAACACGCTCCACTGAAACGGAGACACCACCATGGACCGCAAGGAATTCCTGCTCGCGCTCGACGAGATGCTGGAGCTGGACGCCGGCACGCTGACGGGCCCGGAAGAGCTCGACTCGATCGACAGCTGGGACTCGCTGGCCGTCATCAGCTTCATCGCCCTGGTCGATGAGAAGCTCGGCCACGTCGTGGAGGGCGAGAAGCTCGTCAAGGCGAAGACGGTGGACGACCTGCTGGGTCTGGCCGGCATCGCCGTCGCCGCCTGATCCCGTGGTGAATGGCCCGGTGACGGCAAGGGTTGAGCGCTCTCCGCGGCGCGGACGGGTGGACATCGAGGGCGGTCCGGCCTCCTATCTGTCGATGGGGCAGGGCGGCGTTCCGGCTCTGCTGCTGCACGGCTTCGCCGGGGATTCGCTGACGTGGCAGTTCAACGCGGCGGCGCTGGCCGCCGACCGCCGGGTCCTGGCGGTGGATCTGCCGGGGCATGGCGCCTCGACCCTGGAGGTCGGGGACGGGCGGGTCGGCATCTTCGCGCCCTGGCTGCTGCGCCTGCTGGACGCGCTGGAGATCCCGCGCGTCCATGCGGTCGGCCACTCGATGGGCGGTTACGTCGGGCTGGAGTTGGCACGCCTCGCGCCGGAGCGGGTGGCGAGCCTGTCGCTGGTCGCCAGCGCCGGCCTCGGCCCCGACTTCGATCTGGAATTCCTGCGGAGGGTCACGTCGCTGGAGACGGCGGAGGAGGGGCGGGACTGCGCCGCGCGCCTGTTCGCCCGGCCGTGGCTGCTGGCGGGACGCGTGGGCGAGGTGATGCACGCCCAGTCCGCCGATCCCCGGCGCCGTGCCGCCCTGGAGCGGATCATCGACGGCTCCTTCGCGCAGGCCCACCGGTCGCCAAGCCCGGTGGACTGGACCGGTTTCCCGATGCCGATCCAACTGCTGTGGGGGCGCGAGGACCGCATCATTCCGGTGCCGACCGCCGACCGCCTGCCTCCGGGGGCGCCGCTTCATCTCTTCGACAAGGCCGGGCACTTGCCGCATAGTGAGGCGGCGACCCCCGTCACGGCCATCCTCCGCGACTTCCTTTCCGCATGCGACCCCCAATGACCGATTCCATGTTCGCGCTGATCGCCGAAGAGCTTGCCCGCATCGCCGCCGACAAAGGGGAAACCCTGCCGGCTCTCGGCCCGGACACGCGGTTCCTCGGCGGGGAGCTGCCGATCGACTCCCTCGACCTCGCCACCCTGCTGGTGGTGCTGGAGCAGCGCACCGGCCAGGACCCCTTCCGCGCCGGCTTCATCCAGTTCAACACGGTTGGGGAACTGGCGGCCCTCTACCGTTCGGTCCTCAACCGTCCAGACGTGTCGACCGGGTTCGCATGAACCGGCCCCCTCCTTCCTGGCTGCACCCCGGCGTCCGACTGATCGAGGCGGGGCGACGTGTCGGCTGGGCGGAGATCGCCGGGCAGGCCGACGCTTTCGAAGGGGCGTTTCGGGCTGCAGAAGGGCGGGTTGTTCTGCCGCCGCAGGGGGTGCCGGCCCTCGTCGCCGCGCTTGTCGCCGCCGAGCGGGTCGGGGTGGAACTGCATCTGTCGCGCCGCACGTCCGCGGAGACGGACGACAGGCCCCACCAGCCGGGCTTCGTGGTGGTGCTGGAGACCTCCGGCACCACCGGCACGCCGAAGCTGATACGCCACGACTTCCAGTGCCTGCGCGGACGCCTGCGCGGTGCCGCCGATCCGGACGCACGCTGGCTGCTGGCCTACGAGCCGGCGGCCTTCGCCGGGCTTCAGGTCATCCTGACGGCTTTGGCGGCGGGGGCGACGCTGGTGTCGGCGCCCGGCGCCGGTGCGGCGGAACTGGCACGCCTCGCCGTGAGGCACGCGGTGACCCACATCAGCGCGACGCCCAGCTTCTGGCGCACCTTCCTGCTGGCGCTCGACGGCGAGGCGCCGCCCCTGGCGGCCGTCACGCTGGGCGGGGAGGTTGCCGACCAGCCGCTGCTCGACCGTCTGGCAGAGCGGTTTCCGAACGCGAAATGCCGGCACATCTACGCCTCGACGGAGGCGGGAGCGCTCTTCGCGGTGGGCGACGGCAAGGCCGGCTTTCCTGCCTCATGGTTGGACGGCCGTATCGATGGGGTTGATCTGCGTGTCCGTGACGGCGTGCTGGAGGTGAGGAGCCCCCGCGCGATGCTCGACCATGAGGGGGAATGGCTGTCCACGGGCGACGTCGTGGAGGTTCGCGGCGACCGCGCGCTGTTCGCCGGTCGTCTCGACGGGCGGGTGAATGTCGGCGGAGTCAAGGTTTCGCCGGAGGCGGTGGAGCAGGTGCTGCTGGACGTGCCGGGTGTGCGGGATGCCCTGGTCCAGGCCGCGGCCAATCCGGTGACCGGCCACATCCTGACCGCCCAGGTGGTCCCGGCGCCGGGGGTGGAGGAGGCCGTTTTGCGCGCCGCCATCCGAAACGCCGTGGCCGACCTGCCGCCGGCCGCGCGTCCCCGTTTGGTCACCATGACCGGGTGCATCGTCCTGGGAGCGGCGGGCAAGAAGACGCGGAAGGGAACGGCATGAGCGGCAAACGCCACGTCATCGTCACAGGCGGCAGCCGGGGGCTCGGGCTGGGGCTGGTCGAGGCGCTGCTGAGCGAGGGCTACCGCGTGTCCACCTGCAGCCGCGCGCCGAGCAGGGCGCTGGAGCGGCTGGCCGGGCCGGACCTGTTCTGGGCGCCTTGCCGCATCGGCAATGGGGAGGAGGTGCGGGCCTTCATGGACGCCGCGCTGGACTGGGGCGGAGCGTCTCCATTGTGGGGATTGGTCAACAACGCCGGCATCGCGCGCGACGGGGTCCTGGCGACCTTTCCCGAGATCGACGTGGAGGAGGTCATCCAGGTCAACCTGGTCGGCGCCATCCAGGTCGCCCGCGCCTTCCTGCGCGCCAAGCTGGTGAAGCGGGGGCCGGGGCGGATCGTCAACATCTCGTCGATCATCGGGCAGCGGGGCTACACCGGCCTGTCCGCCTATTCGGCGTCGAAGGCCGGGCTGGACGGGCTGACCCGTGCGCTGGCGCGCGAGGTCGGGCGGCTCCAGGTGACCGTCAATTCGGTCGCGCCCGGCTATCTTGCCACTGAGATGTCGGGCACGCTGGCCGAGGGGCAGCGCGATCAGATCGTGCGACGCACGCCGCTGGGCCGGCTGGGCGAGGTGTCCGACGTCGTGCCGGTGGTGCGTTTCCTGCTGGGTGATGGGGCGGGCTTCGTGACCGGCCAGACCATCGTCGTGGACGGCGGCATCATCGGCTGACGGAAGGAGACGCCCCATGGTGGCCAGCGTGATCGAGGGCGTCGCCCTGACGGGAATCGTCGCCTGTGTTCCGGAACGGCGCGAAACGGTGGAGGATCTGGCCGCCCGCTTCGGCGAGGACGCCGCCCGGCGGATCGCCAAGGCCACCGGCATCGAGGCGCGTCATCTCGCGTCCCCTCATCAATGCACGTCCGACCTGGGAGAGGCGGCGGCGCGGCGTCTGCTGCACCGGCTGGGCTGGGCGGCGGACAGCGTCGATCTGCTGGTCATGGTCACCCAGACCCATGACCACATCCTGCCGGCCTCGGGCTATCTGCTCCACCAACGTCTCGGGCTGGGCAAGGGGGCGGCGGTGCTGGACCTGACGCTCGGCTGCTCGGGCTATGTTCACGGCCTGTGGACCGCTTCGGCGATGCTCAAGGCGGCGGGTGGGCGGCGCGCCCTGCTGGTCGCGGGCGACACGACGTCGCGCGTGCTCGACCCCGACGACCGCAGCGTGGCGCCGCTGTTCGGCGACGCCGCCACGGCGACGGCGCTGGCGACGGCGGGGGAGGCCGCGCCCATGACCTTCGCGCTGGGCAGTGACGGCACCGGCGCTCCCTACCTCGCCGTCCCCGGCGGCGGTCTGCGGCGGCCCGGCGAGCCTGCGCATCTTTTCATGGACGGCACCCAGGTCTTCGCTTTCACCCTGCGAGAGGTGCCGGGCAACATCCGCGCCGTTCTGGAGCATGCCGGCTGGACGATGGGGACGGTGGACCGGCTGGTCCTGCATCAGGCCAACGCCCAGATGATCCGCCACCTTGCGCAGAAACTTGGCGCCACGCCCGATCAGACGGTGGTCGGACTTGCCGGATTCGGCAACACGAGCTCGGCCTCCATTCCCCTGGCGCTGGCCTCCGAACTGGGGGAATCGCTGTGCGACGGTCCGCTGCGCCTCGTCCTGTCTGGCTTCGGCGTCGGCTGGTCCTGGGGAAGCGTGGCGCTGACCGCCGGTCCACTCGCCATTTGCGAGGTGATGGCGCTCGCCACAAGCCCGGCAGAATCTGCCGGGCTTGACGATCAACCGGCAAACGGTGCCGGGGCTGCGGCAATTTCTGCCGGGTAATCGGCAAAATTTGCCGACCTCAGATTTGCCGGGAGGCAGGAATTGCCTTTGCTGGCGGCAAATTCGATCTGGCCCATTTTTTGCCTACTGGTAGCCCGAGGGAATTAGTCCCTCTCCGTACGCGCAACGTCGTGCGGACTGACATCCTCCAAAAGGAGTGACTTCCATGGCTGCCAGCGACATCTCCCTCTCGTCGTCGATGCGCACGAACCTGCTGCAATTGCAGGGCGTGCAGGAGTCGATCGCGAAGAAGCAGAACATTCTCTCGACCGGCAACAAGATCAACACGGCCCTCGACGGCCCGACTTCGTTCTTCGCGGCGAAGGGGCTGACCCAGCGTGCGGGCGACCTCAGCGCGCTGAAGGACACGATGGGGCAGGCGATCAGCACCATCAAGGCCGCCGACAAGGGCGTGACGTCGATCGACGACATGATCGAGCAGGCGCGCGGCCTGACCACCGCCGCTTATTCCGCCCTGGGCACCGACGCCGGTGCAGTCGCCACCCGCAAGACGCTCGCTTCGCAGTTCAACGCGCTGAAGGAGCAGATCGACAAGCTGGCCGGCGACTCCGCTTACGGCGGCAAGAACCTGTTGGCCGGCAACGGCATGCGCATGGACTCCACCAGCGAGTCGCGCCGCGCCGTCAACACCATTCAGGGCATCGAGAACGCCCGCGTCACAAACGTGGTGTCGACCGACACCTACACGGTGCGCGTCAAGGGCGACGGCTCCATCGAGGGCGCGGCCGGCGAGATCAACAGCGCCGAAATGGCCCACGGCCTGGTCGGCCTGAAGCTGTCCGGCACGATGACCAGCACGGCGGGCAGCTTCTCCGACGTGCAGATCGAGGTCCGCGGCGCCTCGGGCCGCGAGCGGTCCTTCATCGTCACGGACGGCAACGAGTCGCGCACGATCACCTACTTCGACAACAGCCAGACCATTGCCGCCAACACGACGACGGCGGCCAAGACGGGCACCCCGCAGATCACCCAGGTGACTCTGGGCGGCACGATCGAAGCCGGCGACAGCTTCACCATCACCGTCGAAGACCAGACCTTCACCTACACC
>NZ_WHOR01000292.1:0-6918 GCF_013340925.1 Azospirillum formosense | reverse complement strand
CCCTAACCCTCCCCCGCTCTCGGCGGACCTTTGGTCCGCCGAGAGCGGGGGAGGGTTAGGGTGGGGGCAAGCATGGCGACACTCCCCCACCGCTACGCCGGCCCGCTCCACGCCGGCCTGCGCGTCGGGCTGCTCGGCGGGTCCTTCAACCCGGCCCACGCCGGGCACCGGCACATCAGCCTGTACGCGCTGAAGGCGCTGGGGCTCGATCAGGTGTGGTGGCTGGTCAGCCCGCAGAACCCGCTGAAGCCGGTGCGGGGCATGGCGCCGCTTGCCGAGCGGCTGGAGGAGGCCCGGCGCACCGCCCGCCATCCGGCCATCCGGGTCACCGCCATCGAGCGCGAGCTTGGCACCCGCTACACCGCCGACACGCTGGCCAAGCTGAAGCGCCGCTTCCCCAAAACGCGCTTCGTCTGGCTGATGGGGGCGGACAATCTTCGGCAAATCCCCCGTTGGCGGCATTGGACGCGCATCTTCCGGCTGGTGCCGGTTGCAGTTCTCGCCCGTCCAACTTATTCTATGGGAGCGCTTGGTGGCATGGCCGCTCAGCGCTATGCCCGTCGCCGGGTCAGCATGCACAAGGCCAAGGGGTTGGCCGGTTCGAAAACACCGGCCTGGATTTTCCTCCGCAACCCGCTGCATCCGGCTTCGGCGACGGCGATCCGCCGGGCACGCGCCAGCGGGTCGTGACCCTGTATCGCGAGGTAGGTACCATCAACACGTTCATCGAACCGGCCGCGCCCGTTGTGCGGCCCGCGCCCGTTCCCGTTCCCCAGCCGGACGAACTGAAGGCGCTCGTCGAGAAGTCCCTGGACGACGATCAGGCCGAGGACGTCGTCGTCATCGACCTTGCCGGCAAGACCACCATCGCCGACTACATGATCGTGGCGTCGGGCCGCAACACCCGGCACATCGCCGCCATGGCCATGAAGCTGGCCGACCGCATGAAGCAGGCCGGCCTGCGCGGCGTCGAGGTCGAGGGCCTGAACCAGTGCGACTGGGTTCTGGTCGACGCCGGGGACGTCATCATCCACCTGTTCCGCCCGGAAGTCCGGACCTTCTACAACATCGAGAAGATGTGGGGTCTGGAGACGCCGCGGCCCTCCGCCGAGCGCATGAGCGCCTGACGGACAACGCTCAGGACGGGTGACGAACGGGAGTCGGACCGATGCGTCTGTGGCTTGCCGCGGTTGGGCGGTCACGGACCGGTCCGGCGCGCGACCTGTATGACGAGTATGCCGGCCGCCTGTCCTGGCCGCTGACTCTGCGCGAGGTCGAGGTGAAGAAGCGCCTCGCCTCCGACGAGCTGAAGCGGCAGGAGGCGGAGCTGCTTCTGGCCGCCATCCCCGCCGGGGCCATCGTCGTGGCCCTGGATGAGCGCGGCAAGACCATCACCAGCGAAGCCTTCGCCGCCAAGATCGGCGGCTGGCGGGACCAGGGGGCGGGCGACATCGCCTTTCTCATCGGCGGGGCGGACGGCCACGGCGACGCCGTGCGGGCGCGCGCCGATTTCCTTTTGGCCTTGGGCGCCATGACATGGCCGCATATGCTGGTGCGAGGCATGTTGGCGGAGCAAATCTACCGTGCCCAGCAAATTCTGGCCGGACACCCCTATCACCGTGCATGACTCCCATTGTGCGCGTGCGCAGGCATGCCATTTTCTGATCCGGCCCAAGGCAATAAGAACCCGGCCATAAGAAGACTGGCATCGGCCCCTTCGATCGAGACCCGCAACCCGACCGTGACAGGCGTATGAGGACCGTGATGACCGAGACCAATCGTCCCCGACCCGTAGTGCTGTGCATCCTGGATGGCTGGGGCTACCGCGAGGAGCGCGAGGACAACGCCATCGCCCAGGGCAACACGCCCAACTGGGACCGGCTGTGGTCGTCGGAGCCGCGCGCCTTCCTGGAGGCGAGCGAGGAGGAGGTCGGGCTGCCCAAGGGCCAGATGGGCAACTCCGAGGTCGGTCACATGAATCTGGGCGCCGGCCGCGTCGTCCGCCAGGATCTGGTGATGATCGACCACGCCATCGTCGAGGGCGAGCTGGAGCGCAACGCCGCGCTGACCGACCTCGCCAAGACGCTGCGGGATTCTGGCGGGCGCTGCCACATCCTGGGCCTGCTGTCGCCGGGCGGCGTCCATTCGCACCAGGACCACATCGCGGCGCTGGCCGGCGTGCTGGCCCATGAGGGCGTCCCGGTCGAGATCCACGCCTTCACCGACGGCCGCGACGTTCCGCCGCAGAGCGCCAAGGACCAGATGGCCGAGTTCATGGCCGACGTGCACGCCCTGCCCGGCGTCAACGTCGCCACGGTCAGCGGGCGCTACTACGCCATGGACCGCGACAAGCGCTGGGACCGCGTCGCCAAGGCCTACGCCACGCTGGTGAGCGCCCAGGGCGAAAAGGCCGCCGACCCGATCCAGGCGATCGAGCAGAGCTACGCCGCCGGCACCCACGACGAGTTCATCCTGCCGACCGTCATCGACGGCTACACCGGCATGAAGGACGGCGACGCCATCCTGATGGCGAACTTCCGCGCCGACCGCGCCCGCGAGATCCTGGCCGCCTTTGTCGATCCGGCCTTCGACGGGTTCGAGCGCGCCTCGGTGCCGAAGCTGGCCGCCGCCGTCGGCATGGTCGAGTATTCGTCCACGCTCGCCAAGCTGATGACGACCATCTTTCCGCCGAAATCCTTGACCAAGGTGCTGGGCGAAGTGGTCAGCGAGGCCGGATTGACCCAGTTGCGCATCGCCGAGACGGAAAAGTACCCGCACGTCACCTTCTTCTTCAACGGTGGCGAGGAGCGCGTGTATCCGGGCGAGGACCGCATCCTGGTGCCCTCGCCGAAGGTCGCGACCTACGACCTCCAGCCGGAGATGTCCGCCGCCGAGGTGACCGACAAGGTCGTCGCCGCCGTGGACAGCGGGACGTACGATCTGGTGGTCATCAACTACGCCAACCCCGACATGGTCGGCCACAGCGGCATCCTGTCCGCCGCCATCAAGGCGGTGGAGGCGGTGGACGCCAGCCTGGGCCGGCTGGAGGCCGCGGTGCGCGCCCAGGGCGGCGTGATGCTGGTCACCGCCGACCACGGCAACTGCGAGCTGATGAAGGACCCGCAGACCAACGGCCCGCCCACCGCCCACACGCTGGACAAGGTGCCGCTGGTGCTGGTGAACGGCCCCGCCGGGGTGTCGGCGATCCGCAGCGGCCGTCTGGCCGACATCGCCCCGACGCTGCTCGACCTGATGAAGCTGCCGCAGCCGGCGGAGATGACCGGCAAGAGCCTGATCGACCGCGCCAGCGCGCGGGCCGCCGCGGAATAAGGCGCAACCGGGCATGGGCGCAGGGCGCGATCATCCGGCGGGTGTTGCTCTGCTCCCCCTCCCCGCCTCCGGTCCGCAGGGCGGCGGGCGGAGACGGGCGTTTCCCTGGCGGCCGGCCCTGCTGACCGCAACCCTTCCCGTCGTCTCCACCGCCGCCGCGGCGCAGACCGAGTCCCCCGGCCAGACGCTGAAGCGGGTGGAGCAGGACCTCCAGACCGACAAGGCCCTGCAACGGCAGCTCGACCGCCAGTCCCAGACGCTCCAGAAGGAGCTGGACGAGCTGCGCGACCGGCTGGTCGGTCTGGCCGACCAGGAACGGGCGCAGGAGGACGAGCTCGCCCATCTCGAAGAATCCCTGACCGCGCTTGAGACGCAGGAACGCAGCCAGGCCGAGAAGCTGGAGGGCGAGCGGCAGCAGATCGCCGCCCTGCTGGCCGCCCTGCAGCGCGTCGCCCGCATCCCGCCGGAAGCGGCGCTGGCCCGCCCGGACGGGCCGGTGGACACGCTGCGCTCCGCCCTGCTGCTGCGCGACACGGTGCCGGCCCTGCGCGCCCGCGCCGACGCGCTGGCCCAGGCGCTGACCCGGCTGGCCGAGACGCGCGAGACGCTGCAGGCCCAGCGCGGCCGGACCTACGCCGCCCGCCTCACCCTGATCGACCGCCAGAAGGAGATCGGCCAGCTCGTCGCCCGGCGCGAGGAGCTGTCTCGCCAGACCGACGAGGAGCGCCAGCAGGTCGCCCAGCGCACCGCCCGGCTGACCGGTCAGGCCGCCGACCTGCGCCAGTTGATGGACCGCATCGAGGCCGAACGCCGCGCCGCCGCCGCCATGGCGGCCAAGCGCGAGGCCGAACGGTTGGAGGCGGAGCGCCGGCTCGCCGAGCAGCGCGCCGCGGAGCAGAAGGCCGCCGAGCAGAAGCTGGCGGAACAAAAAGCGGCGGAGCAGCGGCAGGCCGAACAGAAGCTCGCCGAGCAAAGGTCGAGCGAGCAGCGGGCCAGGGCCGAGACGGAAACCGCCCGCGCCGCGCCCGGCGCGCCCGTTGGAGAACGCCTGCCGGTGGGCGGCCGGGTGACCGTCCGGTACGGCGAGGCCGACCGCTACGGCGCGACCAGCCGGGGCGTCACCATCCAGGCCCGCTCCGGCTCGACCGTCGTGTCACCGCAGGCCGGAACGATCGTCTTCGCCGGGCCGTTCCGCGGCTATGGCCAAATCTTGATCGTGGAACACAGCCACGGATATCATAGTCTCATCGCTGGATTTGGCCGCATCGACACGGCCGTCGGACGGCGCGTGGCCACGGGGGAACCCATCGGCCTGATGCCCGCCGACGGGTCACCCGATCTTTACTTCGAGCTTCGACGTCACGGACAGCCGATCAATCCACAGCGCGGTTTCGGCGCCCCGGAGGGGAAAGGACAAGGGTAGATGAGGATAGTCAAGCGTGCCGCCACCGCCGCGGCCCTGGTGTTTTTGGGGGCCGGCGTCGCCACCGTCACCGCGCAGGTGAACAGCACCGGCAACAGTTCCGAGACCTACCGCCAGCTCAACCTGTTCGGCGACGTGTTCGAGCGCGTGCGCGCCGAGTATGTCGAGTCGACGACGGACGAGCAGCTGATCGAGTCCGCCATCAACGGAATGCTCACCTCGCTCGACCCGCATTCCAGCTATCTGAACCGCAAGAGCTTCCAGGACATGCAGGTTCAGACCCGCGGCGAGTTCGGCGGGCTGGGCATCGAGGGGACGATGGAGAACGGCCTGATCAAGGTCGTGTCCCCCATCGACGAGACGCCGGCCTTCCGCGCCGGTCTGCAGCCGGGCGACCTGATCATCCAGCTCAACGGCGAGGCCGTGATGGGCCTGTCGCTGAACGAGGCGGTGGAGAAGATGCGCGGCCCGGTGGGCAGCGACATCAAGGTCACCGTGCGCCGCGGCGAGGCCGGCGAGCCGTTCGAGGTCACGCTGACCCGCGCCGTCATCAAGGTGCAGTCGGTCCGCTACCGCACCGAGGGCGACATCGGCTACGTCCGCATCACCAGCTTCAACGAGCAGACGCAGCAGGGGCTGGAGAAGGCCATCGCCTCGATCCAGCAGCAGCTCGGCGACAAGCTGAAGGGCTACGTCCTCGACCTGCGCAACAACCCCGGCGGCCTGCTCGACCAGGCGGTCTCGGTCTCCGACACCTTCCTGGAGAAGGGGGAGATCGTCTCCACCCGCGGCCGCAAGGCCGAGGAGGGCACGCGCTACAACGCCAAGCCCGGCGACCTCGCCAAGGGCCTGCCGGTCGTGGTGCTGGTCAACGGCGGTTCGGCCTCGGCGTCCGAGATCGTCGCCGGCGCGCTGCAGGACCACAAGCGGGCGCTCGTCCTCGGCACCCAGTCCTTCGGCAAGGGCTCGGTCCAGACGATCATCCCGCTGCCCGGCCACGGCGCCATGCGCCTGACCACGGCGCGCTACTACACGCCGTCGGGCAAGTCGATCCAGGCGCTGGGCATCACCCCGGACATCGAGGTGCACCCGGCCCGCGTCGAGGAGACCGACCAGGGTCTGATCCGCCGCCGCGAGAGCGACCTGCGCGGCGCGCTGCGCAACCCGGACGCTCCCCGTCCGGCCACCACCCAGCCGGCTCCGGCGCCGGGCGCCAGCAACGCTCCGGCTCCCGGGGCGGCCCCCGGTGCGGCGCCGGGCGCGACGCCGGCTCCGGCCAACGGCAACGCCCCGACGGCGCCATCTGCGGCGCCGTCCGCGGAGAATGGGGAGGGTGCGCCCAACCAGCCGCCCTTCGACTACCAGCTGGCCCGCGCGCTCGACCTGCTGCGGGGCGTCGCCCTGTTCCAGGCCCGCGCACACTGAGGGGAGTGACGGGTCCGTGAACGCTGCCGCCCTTCTGGGCCGCCTGAAGCCCGCGAAACGGGAACGTTCCGGACCCGGCCTGCTGGCCCGCCTCCGGCGCCGGAAGTCCGGCGGCGATTCGGACGACGCGCCGCGCACGCGCAAGGAGCGCCGCCCCCTCTCGCCGCTCGCCAAGAGGCTGCTCGGCGCCTACGCCGCGCTGGCCCTCGGGCTGGGCGGGCTGGCCGGTTGGCTGGCGATGAACGCCGCGCACACGACCGAGGCATGGCAGGCCGCCATCCCAAGCGTCGAGGTGGCGGTGAAGGGCGCGCAAGCGCCAACACCGCCGGCGGCACCGCCCGCCGCGGCGGCGGCGGTTCCCGTCCAGCCGGCTCCTCCGGCCGCCGCTCCAGCGGTGGCTCCGCCCCCCGCCGCGGCCGCACCGCCTCCGCCACCGCTCGCCGTGGCCGTGAACGAGCCGGTCACCCTGACGCCGGCGCCGGTCCCCGGCCTGGTCGAGGATTCGCGCAACGGCCCGCTGCCGCGCATCGCCGAGGACGGGCGCAAGCCCTGGCAGGTCTACGCCCGCCCCTTCCCCGCCGCCGACCGCCGCCCGCGCATCGCCATCGTTCTGGCCGAGATGGGCATCTCCGGCGTGACCACCGGCAACGCCCTGCAGAAGCTGCCGCCGACCATCACGCAGGCCTTCGTCCCCTACGCCGAGCGGCTGGACAACTGGGTGGAGCGCGCCCGCGGCAAGG
>NZ_WHOR01000291.1:0-6944 GCF_013340925.1 Azospirillum formosense | reverse complement strand
GTGTGGGGGCGGTGTCGGAAGAAGGCACCAGAGTGGGCGCGTCGGTCAGGGACATGGCCGGCCGTTGGGTCAGATCATCACGAGCCGGGTCGGAGGGGTCCAGGCAGGCGTCCCCGGCGGGGCGCTTCGCCCTTTGGCATATAGCACGATACATGAGGATGAGCAAAACGCCTCTATTGTGACCATCCACGGCCTAAGCCGTGACCAGCACACCGCTGGAGCCGGCGCCGGAACGGCCCGTCGCCATGGGCTAACGCCGCGGGCAGGACAAATATTCCAAGCCCCCGCGAAACCGCCAGAACCCGGAAGGATAAGGGCATCCCCAAGGGTGCGCGGACGGCTCCGCCCGCCCGTTTTCGGGGACCGGGAACCAGTTGGCACACTTAATGAATTGGTAAGCGGACACTGCCATGTTTTGTATCTAAACCATTCAGCCTCATCCGGAGTTTTCCCGACCATGAGCCTGTTCAACCATCTGCGGGTCGGCACCAAGATCACGGCGGCGAACGCCGGGGTTCTTCTCTTCCTGGTCGCCATCGGCGGCATCGGGGTCTACGCCCTGACGGACGCGAAGGACGGCTTCGCGACCTACCAGACGCTGGCCCGGCAGACCACGGAGGTTGGACGCATCCAGGCGACGATGCTGGAGGTCCAGCTCCAGGCCAAAACCTTCCTGCTGACCGGCAGCGAGGAGGCCGCCCACACGGTGGACTCGCTGGCCGCCGATCTCGACGGGCGGATCGACGAGGCCAAGACCCTGTTCACCGAGCCGACGTTGAACCGCACGGTGACCCAGATGGACAACGAACTGGGCCAGTACCGCGAGGCCTTCACCCGCATCATGGAGTTCCAGGCGACCCGCAACGAGGCGTCGGCGGAGCTTGTGGACCTCGGGGCCAAGATGGAAAAGGCGCTGAGCGGCGTCATGGATAGCGCCTATGAGGACGGCGACACCGAGGCCGCCTATCAGGCGGGCATGGCGTCGCGGCACTTCCTGGCCGCCCGCAACACCGCCAACCGCTTCCTGACCGACGGCTCGGCGGAGAGCGCCGACATCTTCCGCAAGGAGCTTCAAAAGGCCCGCGAGCGCGGCAACGCGATGCTCGCCAAGCTGACCGAGCTGGAGCGTCGCCGCGGCGCCTCGTCCTTCCTGGCCTACCAGCGCGTCTTCGCCACCCAGTTCGAGAAGGCGGTCGTCGCCACCACCAAGCGGGACGAGCTGGTCGCGCAGGTGCTGGAGACGCTCGGCCCGACCGTCAACGCGCGGGTCGAGCAGTTGCGCGACGCCAGCGCCCGCCAACAGGCGGCGCTCGGCACCACCGCCACGGAGAACATCGACCGTGCCCGCACCGTGACAACCGCCGCCGCCGCGGTCGCCGTCCTGCTCGGGCTGATCTCCGCCCTGCTGATCGGGCGCGGCCTGTCGCGGCCCATCGTGTCGATGACCGACACCATGACCCGGCTGGCCGGCGGCGACCGCAGGGTGGAGGTACCCGGCCTGGGCCGCGGCGACGAAATCGGCGGCATGGCCAAGGCCGTCGAGGTCTTCAAACACAGCCTGATCCAGGCCGACCGCATGGCCGCGGAACAGGCCGCCGAGCATGAGACCCGCCGCGAGCGGTCGGAGCGCATCGACTCCCTGACCCGCGAGTTCGACCGCATGGTGATGGAGGTGCTGTCCCGTGTCTCCTCCGCCGCCACCCAGCTCAACAGCACGGCCCAGGGCATGTCGGCCACCGCCGAGCAGACCACCCGGCAGGCCAGCGCCGTCGCCGCCGCCTCCACCCAGGCGACCGCCAACGTGGAGACCGTCGCCGCCGCCGCCGAGGAGCTGACCAGCTCGATCCAGGAGATCAGCCGGCAGGTCGCCCAGAGCAACAGCATCGCCGGGCAGGCGGTCAGCACCGCCGAGCGGACCGACGCCACCGTGCGCGGGCTGGTCGACGCCGCCCAGCGCATCGGCGAGGTGGTGCAGCTCATCAACGACATCGCCAGCCAGACCAACCTGCTGGCGCTCAACGCCACCATCGAGGCGGCCCGGGCGGGCGAGGCCGGCAAGGGCTTCGCCGTGGTGGCGAGCGAGGTCAAGAGCCTGGCCAACCAGACCGCCAAGGCGACGGAGGATATCTCCGGCCAGATCGCCGGCATCCAGCAGGTCAGCCGCGAGGCCGCCGGGGCGATCGCCGAGATCGGCCGCGTGATCGGCGAGATCAGCCACATCTCCACCACCATCGCCGCGGCGGTCGAGGAGCAGGGTGCGGCCACCCAGGAGATCAGCCGCAACGTCCAGCAGGCCGCCCGCGGCACGCAGGAGGTGTCGGGCAACATCGCCGGGGTGACCCAGGCGGCGGAAGCCACCGGCGACGCCTCCCGCCAGGTGCTCGACGCCGCCGACGGGCTGACCGGCGAGGCGGAGGGGCTGCGCGGCTTCGTCTCGCGCTTCCTGACCGACATGCGGGCCGCCTGACGGCTTCGTCTTCCCCCCTCCCCCATCCGATTGCGGTGGAGGAGGGGTTTTTCTTGCGCCACGCCGGCCCTGTTGGGCAAATAGGGGTCATTGCGCACCCCGGACTGCTTTTCCCATCATGATCCTGACCCCGATCCCGGCCGAGACGATGCCGGAGGCCCTGGCGACCTTCGAGCGCCTGCTGGCCGGCAAGCCCCTGCCCCTCGCCGCCTTCCGGCGCATCGCCGCGACCTGGCCGGTGCCCGGCGGCGTCGACACGCCGGAGCAGCGCGCCGACGCGGTGCGGCTGGCCCACGCCCACGGCATCGGCACGCTGGACGAGCCGCCGAACGCGTCCTTCATGTGGGACGGCGCGGTCATCCGCACCGACGTGGAATCGACGGTCATCGTTCATGAGGTCGCCCACTGGCTGGTCGCAGCACCCGAGCGCCGTCCGCTCTACGATTTCGGCCTGGGTCCGGGTCCGGAGACGACGCTGCGCAAGGAGGCGCGCAGCCAGCAGAAGCTGACCTTCGAGGACTGCATGCACGAGGAGCAGCAGACCTCCCTGCTCGGCGTGCTGTGGGAGGCCGAGCTGGGCCAGCCGGCGATCCTCGCCTTCCTGGAGCAGAACTGGATGGAGCGCTGGGAGCGGGAGAGCACCGCCGCCTTCTTCATCCGCCATGTCGAGGAACTCTTCACCCGCGGCCTGATCGACGCCGAGGGCCGCCCGTCCACGGCGCGCGCCTGGGCGGACAAGCGGGCGGACGAACGGAAACAGGCCGCCTGACCTTTGCGCTGCCCATAAATCAATCATAATTCCTCTGGAGGCTGGACCGTCATGACCCGCAACCTGCTTACGCTGGCCTCCGCGCTGGCCCTGCTTGCCACCCCGGCGGCGGCGGACACGCTGAAGATCGGCATGATCACCACCCTGTCCGGCCCCGGCGCGGGGCTGGGCATCGACATCCGCGACGGCTTCGCGCTGGCGGTGGAGCATGCGGGCGGCAAGCTGGGCGGGCAGGACACCCAGGTCATCGAGGCGGACGACCAGCAGAAGCCGGACGTCGCCGTCGGCCTCGCCAACCGCATGGTCGAGCGCGACCGCGTGCAGATGGTGACCGGCGTGGTCTGGTCGAACCTCGCGCTGGCGATGCTGCCGACGCTGGCCGGCGGGCAGACCTTCTTCATCAGCCCGAACGCCGGCCCGTCGCAGCTGGCGGGCGCGCAGTGCAACCCGTACTTCTTCAACGCCGCCTACCAGAACGACCAGATCCACGAGGCCGTGGGCAAGCATGTCCAGGACGAGGGGTTCAAGAAGGCCTATCTGATGGCCCCCAACTACCCGGCGGGCAAGGACGGTCTGGCCGGCTTCAAGCGCTACTACAAGGGCGCGGTCGCGGGCGAGGTCTACACCCAGGTCGGGCAGCTCGACTACGCGGCGGAGCTGGCGCAGCTCAAGGCCGCGGCGCCGGACGCCGTCTACGTCTTCTACCCCGGCGGCATGGGCATCAACTTCATCAAGCAGTACGAGCAGGCCGGGCTGAAGGGCGCCGTCCCGCTGTTCGGCCCCGGCTTCTCCTTCGACCAGGACATCCTGTCGGCGGTCGGCGAGTCCGCGCTCGGCGTCAAGAACTCGGCGCAGTGGAGCCCCGACCTCGACAACGCCGCCAACAAGACGTTCGTCGCCGACTTCAAGGCCAAGTACGGGCGCATTCCGTCCATGTACGCCGCCCAGGGCTACGACACGGCGCTGCTGATCGACACGGCCGTGAAGGCGGTCGGCGGCAACCTGAAGGACAAGGACAAGCTGCGCGCCGCGCTGGCCTCGGCCAAGCTGCAGAGCCTGCGTGGCGAGGTGGCCTTCAACACCAACCACTACCCGATCCACAACATTTACCTGCGCGAAGTGGTGAAGGGTGCGGACGGTGCGGTGACCAACAAGACGGTCGCCACGGTCTTCGCCAACCACGCCGACGCCTACGTCAAAGACTGCCCGATGAAGTGAGGCGCAGGCAGGACGCCGGAGAATGGACGCGCTCCTCCTCGTCGAACAGGGGCTGAACGGGCTTCAGCTCGGTGTGATGCTGTTCCTGATGGCCGCCGGGCTGACGCTCGTCTTCGGCATCATGGACCTCATCAACCTCGCCCACGGCACCTTCTACATGGTCGGCGCCTACCTGACGGCGGCGCTGGTGCCGGTGCTGGACAGCTTCCCGCTGGCTCTGGCGGCGGCGGTTCTGCTGACGGCGCTGCTCGGGCTGGTGGTGGAGGCGGTGGCGCTGCGCACGCTCTACCGCCGCGACCATCTCGATCAGGTGCTGGCGACCTTCGGGCTGATCCTGTTCTTCAACGAGCTGGTGAAGATCATCTTCGGCCCGGTCCCCATCTTCCTGAACCCGCCGGCGGCGCTGGCCGGGACGGTGGACCTGTTCGGGCTGACATACCCGGCCTTCCGGCTGGCCATCCTCGCCGTGGGCCTCGCCGTGGCGGTGTTCCTGTGGCTGCTGATCGCCCGCACGCGGGTCGGCATGCTGATCCGCGCCGGCGCCACCAACCGCGAGATGGTGATGGCGCTGGGGGTGGACGTCCGGCTTCTGTTCGGTCTGGTCTTCGCGCTGGGCTGCGGGCTGGCCGGGCTGGCCGGCGCCATGGCCGGGCCGGTGCTGGCCGTTCAGGTCGGTATGGGCGAGCAGATCCTGATCCTGACCTTCGTGGTCATCGTGATCGGCGGCATCGGCTCGATCCGCGGGGCGCTGGCGGGCGCCCTGCTGGTCGGGATGGTGGACACGCTGGGCCGCGCCCTGCTGCCCGCCGCCTTCCGTCTGGTGATGGACGCCGCCAACGCCAGCGCCGCGGGGGCTGCGCTCGCCTCCATGGCGATCTATGTGCTGATGGCGGTGGTCCTGGCGATCAAGCCCAAGGGTCTGTTCCCCGCCCATTGATCGGGAGCATCACGCCCCGCCATAAGCCACCGGATCGGCCAGCCCGGCCTCCTGAAAGCCCTTCAGCCGCAGCAGGCAGCTGTCGCAGGAGCCGCAGGCGGTGCCGTCCGGCGCCGGGTCGTAGCAGGAGTGGGTCAGGCCGTAATCCACCCCCAGTTCCAGCCCGCGGCGGATGATGCCCGCCTTGTCGAGCGTCATCAGCGGGGCGTGGATCCTGAACCGGCTGGTGCCCTCCACCCCCGCCTTGGTGGCGAGGTTCGCCATGGTCTCGAAGGCGGCGATGTACTCGGGGCGGCAGTCCGGATAGCCGGAATAATCCAGCGCGTTCACGCCGATGAAGATGTCCGACGCGCCCAGCGTCTCCGCCCAGGCCAGGGCGAAGGACAGGAACACCGTGTTGCGCGCCGGGACGTAGGTCACCGGGATGCCCGTCCCCAGATCCGCCGCGCTGGCGTGCTTGGGCACGTCGATGGCGTCGGTCAGGGCGGAGCCGCCGAAGGCCCGCAGGTCGATGTCGGCGATGACGTGGCGGTCCACCGCCATGGCCGCGGCGACGCGCCTGGCCGCCTCCAGTTCCACCGCGTGGCGCTGGCCGTAGCGGAAGCTGAGCGCGTTCAGCCGGTAGCCCTGCTCTCTGGCGATGGCCAGCACCGTCGTGGAGTCCAGCCCGCCACTGACCAGCACCACCGCGTTCCTTGCGTCCATGTCCCTGCCCTTTCCCCATGCCCACCGGCCGGCCCGGCATAATCCCGTCCTGCCGGCGGGTCAACGGCCATGGCCGCCTGCGCATGGCCGCTCGCAGAAGCCCAGCCACGGCCAGCCGACGGAGCCGCTCCGCACCGCGCCCCCAAAATCCTCGGCTGTTGTTTCTTCGGTAATTTCCCTGCAAAATTGTCGTTGATACGACGAACATTCAGAAGGCGGAAATACGCCGGCAGAATGGCTTGCGCCGGTCGCAAGGGAGCTATTGCCGTGAATGCGATCCATTCGTCCCCCTCCGCCCAGGAAGGGCCGTCGAATCCGCCTGCTCCGGCCCCACTTCCCACTGCACCGGCGCCACGAAGGCGGCGGACTGCCGGTCGTCCTGCCAACGGAGCGACGCGGCCTTTCGAGACCGGGCCCGCGATATCCTGTCCAGCGGACAGACCATCACCGCCGGCGCCGTTCATCTGATCGGTCTGGAGGACATCCGGGACCATCTGGGCAAACGGTGGGAGACCGTGAAGGACCGGGTGCGGGACTACACGGGCCGCCTGCTCGAAAAGATCCTGTCCCCGCAGGATGGTGGTTCCGGCATGGGGAAGCCCGGTTCATCATCGGCGAGGATTCGGAGGTGCCGGAGCATTATGAAGCGCTGCACCGAACGCCAGCTCCTCCAGCGGTCGCGGCGGCGCCACCACGACACACCCTTGGGCTAAGCGGGCGGGGCCAGGCGGGCCGGCGCGACCTTTTGTGTTCAAGCCCGCCCATCTGTGCGAAAAGACGGGCCTGCTGATTGGCCCACCGATTGGTTGGCCGCCCCACTGTTCCGGCCCTCAATGCCCCCGACCTGT
>NZ_WHOR01000290.1:0-6962 GCF_013340925.1 Azospirillum formosense | reverse complement strand
CGACGCCAGCATGACCTTCGCCGGCAAGTCCGTGGGCGCCATGACCATGACGACCGGCACCATGGGCGACCAGAACTACATCGCCTTCATCAACCTGTGATCTGACGCGGTCCACAACGCGCCGGCCCGGAAAGGATGCTTTCCGGGCCGGCTTCGTCTGTTGATGCCGGCTGTTGATGCAATGGGGGTGACCGTCAACCTTGACCGATTCGGGACGCCGTCGTATCGGTTGAACACGGCAAGCGCATTCGCTGTGGAGGTTGACGTTGCGTGGCGAAGACATGAGGCTCCTGCGCGAGGAGCGCAAACTCTCACAGCCGGATTTCGCGGCTTGGCTGAACGAGCGGCTGGAGCGGCGCTACGACCGGTCCAAGATTTCCCGCTGGGAAAGCAACAGCGAGAAGATCCCCGACGCGGTGGTCCGCTTCCTTCTGAAGGAGACGGCGGTGGTGGACGGCAAGCATGGCCCGGCGCTGGTCATCTGCCTCGCCAACCAGAAGGGCGGGGTCGGCAAGACCACCTGCACGGTCAACACCGCCAGCATCCTGGCGCGGGAGGGCTACCGCGTGCTCATCATCGACGCCGACCCGCAGGCCAACGCCACGGCGCATCTCGGCATCGACCTGATCGAGTATGAGGAGGGCCGGCGCAAGTCGCTGGCCCACGTGCTGCGCGAGGAGGTCGCCGTCGAGGACATTGTCGTCCCGGTCGGCGACATCGGGCTGGAGATCGCCCCGTCGAGCATCGAGCTGGCGTCGGTCGAGGTGGAGCTGACCGCCGACCCCAGCGGCCCCATGGCCCTGCGGGAGCGGCTTCAGGACGCGCGGGCGGCTTACGATTTCATCTTCATCGACTGCCCGCCCAACCTGGGCCAGTGCACGGCCAACGGGCTGGTGGCGTCGGACGTCATCGTCATCCCCTGCCAGACCGAATATCTGTCCTCCATCGGCGTGAACCACCTGCTGAAGACGATCAACAAGCTGAAGCGGCGCTGCCATCCCAGCCTCGCCGTCCTGGGCATCCTGCCGACCATGCACAACGCCCGCCTGAACCAGCATCAGGTGACGCTGGAGCAGCTTCACAGCGCGCTGGGCGGCACGCTGCGCATCTTCCCGCCGGTGCCGCGGGCGACCATCTACGGCGACGCGGCGCTCGCCGGCCGTGCCGCCCTGGAGGCGGTGCCGGACGCGCCGGGAGCCTCGTCCTACCGGGTGTTGGCCGACGCCATCGCCGTGGAGCGGCGCAAGCGCGTGGAGGTGGCCAATGTCGCGTAAGCTCGGGACCGGGAATCTCGCCCGGCTCAACGCCATGAGCCGTGGCGCGCTCGCCGTCTTCGCGGAGCCGGAGCAGGGGGTGCGGCTCGTTTACCCCGACGTGGACTGGATCGAGGCCAACCCCGACCAGCCGCGCCGCCGCTTCGACGAGGCGGAACTGGCCGCCCTCACGGACTCCATCCGCAAATACGGCCTTCAGCAGCCGATCGGCGTGCGGGAGCTGGGGCCGAGCCGTTTCCAACTCGTCTTCGGGGAGCGGCGCCTGCGCGCGGTCCGCACGCTCGGCCAGCAGACGGTCCCCTGCATCCTGGTGCCGGACGGCATCGACACCGCCGAAGTGGCGGTCGTGGAGAACGTCCTGCGCGCCGACCTGACGCCCTTCGAAGAGGCCGACGCCTTCGTGGCTCTCGTGGAGAAGCACGGCTATTCGCACGCCGATCTCGGCCAGATCATGGGGCGCGACAAGGCGGAGATCACCCGGACCCTCGGGCTGACCAAGGTCTCTCCGGCGGTGCGGGAGCGCTACGAGGGCGCGGAGAAGAAGGTCGCCCGCTACAAGCTCTACCAGATCGCCGCGCTCGACGATGCCGAGGCGCAGATGCGCCTTCTGGAAAGCCTGACCAACGACCAGCCTTTGCCCGAGCCCCGTGCGCCGGGCGTTGCCGCAACGGGAACGCGGGACGAACCGGAAGCGGTGCTGAGCGCCTTCAGCCTGCGCGTTTCCCGCAACATCCTGCGCACGCGGGAGGCCCTCCAGGCCTTCCAGGAAAGACCGAAGCGGCTGGAGGAGGTGGACCGCGAGGTTCTGTGCGACCTGCGCCGTTCCATCGACGCGATCCTGGACGGTGAGGAACACTGACCGGGCGCGGTGAGAATTCTCACCGATCCTTTCCTCATACGGGTCGGTGAGAATTCTCACCGACCTTTTCAGAACCCAGGCATAGAAAAAGGCCCTTCCCCGCATCCACGGGGAAGGGCCTTTTTCGCATCAACCGTCAGTGAGCGCTGCCGCCGTCCTCGAAGGAGGGGGCCTGCAGGCCGGAGGCTTCCAGTTGGGCAACGACCATGCCCTTCAGCCGCTCCAGCCCTTCGGGCGTTCCGGACTCCGCACGGGCGACCAGCACGTCCTGGGTGTTGGAGGCGCGCAGCAGCCACCACCCGTCCGCCGTCTTCACGCGCACGCCGTCGATGTCGTTGACGTCGGCACCCTCGGCCTTCAGCCGGGCCTTGACCTCCTGGACGACCTGGAACTTGCGCTCCTCGCTCACCTGGAAGCGGGTCTCCGGGGTGTTCACCACCGGCGGCAGGCGGTCGCGCAATTCCGACAGAGGCTGGTTCAGCTTGCTGACCAGACCGATCAGCCGCACCGCGCAGTACAGCGCGTCGTCGAAGCCGTACCACTTGTCGGCGAAGAAGATGTGGCCCGACATCTCGCCGGCCAGCGGAGAGCCGGTCTCGGCCATCTTGGCCTTCAGCAGCGAATGGCCGGTCTTCCACATCAGCGGGTTGCCGCCGAGCTTGGCGATCTCGTCGAACAGCGTCTGGCTGGCTTTCACGTCGGCGATGATCGTGGCGCCGGGGTGGTTCTTCAGCACGTCGGCGGCGTAGATCGCCACGAGCTGGTCGCCCCACACCACGCGGCCCAGATGGTCGATGGCGCCGATGCGGTCGCCGTCGCCGTCGAAGCCGATGCCGATGTCGCAGCCGTTCTCCGCCACCGCCTTCTTCAGGTCGACGAGGTTCTTCTCGACCGTCGGGTCCGGATGGTGGTTGGGGAAGTTGCCGTCGATCTCGTCGAACAGCAGGATGTGCTTGCCCGGCAGCTTCGCGGTCAAACGGCGCAGGATCTCGCCGGAGGCGCCGTTGCCGGCGTCCCAGGCGATGGTCAGGTCGCGGGTGCCGTCATAGTCCCGCATCATGCGGTCCACATAGGCGTCCTTGACGTCGACCTGCTCCGACGAGCCCTCGCCGGACACGTAGTCGGCCTTCGCGGCGATGATGCCGAGGTCGAGGATCTGCTGGCCATAGACCGGACCCTTGCCCAGCATCATCTTGATGCCGTTGTAGTCCGGCGGGTTGTGGGAACCGGTGATCATGATGCCGGCCGCCGCCTCGCGGTCGCGGGTGGCGAAATACAGCATCGGGGTGGGGCCGAGCCCGATCCGCAGCACATGCAGACCGCAGGCGACCAGACCCTCCACCATGGCGGCTTCCAGCTCCGGCGAGGACAGCCGGCCATCGTAGCCGACGCAGACGGTCTTCCCCCCGCTGCGGGCCACCACGGTGCCGAAGGCCCGACCGACCGCGCGGGCGTCCGCCGCGGTCAGGGTGCTGCCGACGATGCCGCGGATGTCGTACTCGCGCAGCACGGTCGGGTGGAAAGTGTGGGCTTCGCTCATGGTCTCGACGGACCTCCTTAAACCGGATCGCTTCAGACGTTCTGGAACGGCGCCGTGGGCCGTCCGATGGAGGAGTAAGAGAAGCCTGCGGCGGCCATCTCATGGGGATTGTAGACGTTGCGCAGGTCGACCATGACCGGGTGCCTGAGCAGGGCCTTGACCCGCTTCAGGTCGAGGGCCCGGAACTCGTTCCATTCGGTGAGGATGGCGACGCAGTCGGCACCCTCCAGGGCGCCGTAGGCGTCCTGCGTCCACTGCACGCCGGGCAGCAGCTTGCCGGCCTCGTGCATGCCGGCGGGGTCGAAGGCGCGCACGGTGGCGCCGGCGGCCTGCAGGGCCGGGACGATGTCCAGCGAGGGGGCGTCGCGCATGTCGTCGGTGTTGGGCTTGAAGGTGACGCCCAGGACGCCGACGGTCTTGCCGGCGAGCGACCCGCCGCAGGCGGCGAGGATGCGCTCGGCCATCTGCTTCTTGCGCTTGTCGTTGATGTCGACGACGGTCTCGATGATGCGCAGCGGGCTGCCGACCTGCTGGGCGGTGCGGACCAGGGCCAGCGTGTCCTTGGGGAAGCAGGAGCCGCCGTAGCCGGGGCCGGGGTGGAGGAACTTCTTGCCGATGCGGCCGTCGAGCCCGATGCCGCGGGCGACGTCGTGGACGTTGGCGCCGACCTTCTCGCACAGGTCGGCGATCTCGTTGATGAAGGTGATCTTGGCGGCCAGGAAGGTGTTGGCGGCGTACTTGGTGAGCTCCGCGGTCTCCAGCGAGGTCAGGACGATGGGGGTCTCGATCAGGTAGAGCGGGCGGTAGAGGCGGCGCATGACCTCGGCGGCGCGCTCCGAGCGGGTGCCGATGACGACGCGGTCGGGACGCATGAAGTCGCCGATGGCCGAGCCCTCGCGCAGGAACTCCGGGTTGCTGGCGACGTCGAAGTCGGCGCCGGGGTTGGTGCGGCGGATGATCGCCTCGACCTCGCGGCCGGTGCCGACCGGCACGGTCGACTTGTTGACGACCACGGTGTAGTGGTCGAGGTTGGCGGCGATCTCCTCGGCGGCGGCGTAGACGTAGGAGAGGTCGGCGTGGCCGTCGCCGCGCCGGGTCGGGGTGCCCACCGCGATGAACACGGCGTCGACCCCGGCCATCGCCTCCTTCAGGTCCAGCGTGAAGGACAGCCGCCCGGCGGCGACGTTGCGCGCCACCAGCTCGTCCAGGCCCGGCTCGTAGATCGGGATTTCACCGCGCTTCAGGCGCTCGATCTTGCCGGCGTCCTTGTCGACGCAGGTGACGTGGACGCCGAATTCCGAAAAACAGGCGCCGGACACCAGCCCGACATACCCCGTACCGATCATCGCGATGCGCATGGAAAACCCTTGTTGTCGACATCCGCAGGAACCGCCGTTTCCGGCATGGAACGGAGCGGTCCCCGCGTTTTCATGGTTGCTTGTCTTATCAGGATAACTTTGAGGAGGGCATCATCCTGCGGCAGGCTGTCGCGCGGAACCGGGCGCCTTTCGACAAGGCTGGAGTCCGCGAGCCCGGCCAGCCGGCCTGGTATGCCGGCCGCCCGGATTCCCACCGCCCGTTCCCATCAGCCGTTCCCATCGCAAGGGGGCTTGGCACGGGCGGTTTCCGCAGAGCCGTCTGGGATTGCCGGAGGCCTCAGATCGCCTGGAGATAGGCGGGGTCCAGAGCGCCGTGGCGGAACGGTATCCAATCCTTGTGGTCGGCCCGGTACTGCAGCCCGTAGGGATTCTTGAAAAAGATCTTTTGCAGCGGCTGGCCGCCCTCGGCACGGGTGCGCTCCAGATCGATCAGCGGCGAGGAAGCGAAGACTTTTTCCCACAACTCGACGTTATCCACGTCGCGGCCTGCGTTCTTCACATAATCGCGTGCGGTGTCGCTGAGCTGCCACGCTTCTTCGACCATCGCGTAATAGTCCACAGTACCCTCGGCCATGACCCTGCTCCGAAGCATTCCAGATGACGCTTGGCATAGCGCATTTTTGGAAGAGAGAAAACTGTCCAGCAGCGACGCCGGGTTGTCACACCGGGGAGGGTAGCCCCAGCGCTTCGGCCAGGGCTGTGGCGACCCGGTCCACATCGGCATCGGTCATGGCCGGGAACAAGGGCAGCGACAGCGTCCGGGCGTAATGGGCGTCGGCGCCGGGCAGGACAAGGTTGTCGCAGCGGTTGCGCCAGTAGGGCTGTCGGTGGACCGGGATGTAATGGACCTGGGTGCCGATGCCCCGCCCCCGCAGATCGGCCATGACCTGCGCCCGTGTCCGCCCGGCGGCGGCGAAGTCGATGCGGACGGCGCAGAGGTGCCAGGCCGGGCGGCACCAGGGAGCGCGGGCGGCGGGAAGGACCAGCGGGGCCAGCGGGGCCAGCCGCTCCGCGTAGAGGTCCATCAGATGGCGGCGCCGTTCCACGAAGGCGTCCAGCCGGGCCAGTTGGCTGAGCGCGAGCGCGGAATGGATGTCGGTCAGGCGGTAATTGAAGCCCGGCTCCGCCATCTCGTAGTACCAGGGATTGGCGGTTCCATCCTTGGTGATCTCGGCGGCGGTGAAGGCGGCCTCGCGGTCCTCGAATCCCGCCGGGTCCCGCTCCATCCCGTGATTGCGGAAACGGCGCAGGCGGGCGGCGAGACCCGGATCGTTGGTGGTCACGGCCCCTCCCTCGCCCGCCGCGATGGTCTTCACGGGGTGGAAGGAGAAGGCGGTGAGCGTGCCGAAGCCGTTGGAACCGACCGGCAGGGCCCGTCCGTCCGGCGCCACGTCCACGCTGCCGATGGCGTGGCAGGCGTCCTCGATCACCGCCAGCCCGTGGCGGGCGGCGAGCGCGGCGAGCCCGGCCATGTCCGCGGTCTGCCCGGCGAAATGCACGGGCGCCAGGGCGCGCACCCGCCAGCCGGCGCGGGCGGCCCGCCCGATCGCCGCCTCCGCCTGCTCCGGCCCCATCAGGCCGGTGGCGGGATCGACGTCGGCGAAGGCGACCTCCGCCCCCACGTAGCGGGCGGCGTTGGCGGTGGCGAGGAAGGTGATGGCGGGCACCACCACCGCGTCGCCGGGGCCGAGCCCCAGCGCGAGGGTGGCCAAGTGCAGGGCGGCCGTTCCGTTGGCGCAGGACACCGCATGGGCGGCCCCGGTGCGCTCGCACAGCGCCCGCTCGAAGGCCTCCACCGCCGGACCCTGTGTCAACCAGTCGCCGCGCAGGACGGCGGTCACCGCGTCGATGTCGTTCTGGTCAATGTCCTGACGCCCGTAAGGCAGGAAGGGGGCCAGGGAGAGGGGGGG
>NZ_WHOR01000028.1:0-34373 GCF_013340925.1 Azospirillum formosense | reverse complement strand
GGGCAAGACCCACCGCTGATTACGCTCAGATTGAGGATGTGACCGAATGCCGATGGCCGGTTCCACCATCATCAACGACACGACGCTGCGCGACGGGGAGCAGACGGCGGGGGTCGCCTTCACGCTCGACGAGAAGATCGCCATCGCCCGCGCGCTCGACGCGGCCGGCGTGCCGGAGCTGGAAATAGGCATCCCCGCCATGGGTCCGGAGGAGCGCGAGGGCATCCGCGCCGTCGCCGCTCTGGGGCTCAAGGCCCGGCTGATGGTCTGGTGCCGCATGCACGACACCGACCTGAAGGCGGCGCTGGACTGCAACGTCGGCACCGTCAACCTGTCGATGCCCGTCTCCGACATACACATCACCCGGAAGCTGAAGCGCAGCCGCGCCTGGGCCCTGGGCGAGATCGAACGCAAGGTCAAGACGGCCCGCGACCATGGGCTGGAGGTCAGCCTGGGCGGCGAGGACTCCTCGCGCGCCGACATGGATTTCCTGATCGCCGCCGCGACCGTGGCGCAGGAGGCCGGCGCCCGCCGCTTCCGCTTCGCCGACACGCTGGGCGTGCTCGACCCCTTCCAGACGCGCGCCTGCATCGAACGGCTGCGCCGGGCCACCGACCTGGAGATCGAGATCCACGCCCACGACGACCTCGGCCTCGCCAACGCGAACTCGCTGGCCGCCGTGCTGGGCGGGGCGACCCACGTCAACACCACCGTCAACGGGCTGGGCGAGCGCGCCGGCAACGCCCCGCTGGAGGAGGTGGTGGTGTCGCTGAAGGTGCTCTACGGTCAGGACTGCGGGGTGGACACCCGCGCGCTGGGGGCGATCTCCGACCTCGTGGAGCGCGCCTCCAACCGGCCGGTGGCGGTCAACAAGTCCATCGTCGGCGACGCCGTCTTCACGCACGAGGCCGGCATCCACGTCGACGGGCTGCTGCGTGACCGCGCGACCTACCAGAATTTCGACCCCGCCGAGGTGGGGCGCGAGCACCGCATCGTGCTGGGCAAGCATTCCGGCACGGCCGGGGTAAAGATGGCCTACGGCCAGCTCGGCATCCCCTGCGACGACGCCACCGCCCAGGCGGTGCTGCCGCGGGTCCGCGCCCTCGCCACCCGCGCCAAGCGCGCCCCGACGGCGGAGGAGCTGCGCGCCTTCCACGACGACGCCACCCGCTGGAACTGCGTCTCCTCGTGATCCGGAGGACCCCATGGCCGCGATCGACGCCCACCCGGACCTCGCCATGACGGACACCAGCCTGTGGCGGCTGCTGCGCGAGGACGTCGCCTGCGTCTTCGACCGCGACCCGGCGGCGCGCAACGTCCTCGACGTGCTGACCTGCTACCCCGGCATCCACGCGCTGGTGGTCCACCGGCTGTCCAACGCCGCGTGGCGGCGGGGGCTGCGCTGGCCGGCGCGTTTCCTGTCCTATCTGGCCCGCGCCCTGACCAACATCGACATCCACCCCGGCGCCACCATCGGCCGCCGCTTCTTCATTGACCACGGGGCCGGCGTCGTCATCGGCGAAACGGCGGAGATCGGTGACGACGTGACGCTCTACCACGGCGTGACGCTGGGCGGCACCTCCTGGACCAAGGGCAAGCGGCACCCGACGCTCGGCGACGGCGTGCTGGTCGGGTCCGGGGCCAAAATCCTGGGGCCGATCACCGTCGGCGCCCAGTGCCGCGTCGGTGCCAACTCCGTGGTGACCAAGGACGTGCCGGAGGGCATGACGGTGGTCGGCATCCCCGGCCGCGTCGTCCGTCCCGACACCCAGCGCCGGCTGGCCGCCCACGGCATCGACCTCGACCACCATCTGATGCCCGACCCGGTCGGCAAGGCCATCGCCTGCCTGATCGACCACATCAACCGCATCGAGGCCCGGCTTGAGGCCCACGCGGCGGAGGAGGCCACGCGCCCCGCCACGCCCCATTCGGCCCCGCCGCTAAGCGCGATCCGGCTGGATGATCTGCCGCTCGCCGGCATCGTCTGCCGGAGCTGCGGCAACCTGTGCGACCAGGACGCCTGCGGCGACCGCAATCACGATCACCACGACACCGGCGCGCGCGCCGATCATTACGTCATCTGAACGGAAAGGACCCCGCCATGAGCTTCAAGGACGATCTGGAGGATCTGGAGACCGCGGAGGACTTCCTGCGGTTCCTCGGCATCACCTACGAGCAGCGCGTGGTGAACGTGAACCGCCTGCACATCCTGCAGCGCTTCCACGATTACCTGTCCGCCGACACCGGCATGGAGGGGCTGGACGACGAGGGCATGGCCGCCCGCTACAGCGCCCATCTGGAGCGTGCCTACCAGGACTTCGTGGTGTCCAACGCCATCGCCGAGAAGACCTTCAAGGTCCATCAGGAGGAGGCGCGCAAGATGGCCGACCGCTTCGTCCCGCTGGATGCCCTGCTGCCGACCTGACCCGTTCCATCCGCCGATCCCAAGACGGCCCGCGAACCCGCCCACCGGCGAGCGTCCGCGGGCCGTTGCGCTTTCCGACCATCCTCAGCGCCCTGTGCGGCGGTTGTCGGGTTTGTCCGGTAGGCGACAGAGGCCAAACCGGGTTGTGGCGTCGGTCCGGCCGTGACCGAAGCCCCCTGTTGAGAAGCCGACACGTCCGGTCTTTGTCGTTTTTGCGACAATCTCTCAACAGCCACAAAATCGATACAATACAATAACTTACCGCATCCGCTCAGAAATGGCACGCCGCTTGCTGGTAGGACCATAGCCACGCCGCGCGACAGGCGGCGGAATGTCAAGGAGACCGGGATGCACATCGTTGTCTGTATCAAACAGGTGCCCGACAGCGCCCAGATCCGCATCCACCCCGTGACGAACACGATCATGCGTCAGGGCGTCCCGGCCATCATCAACCCCTTCGACCTCTTCTCGCTGGAGGAGGCGCTGCGGATCAAGGACAAGGTCGGCGCCCGCGTCACCGTCCTGACCATGGGGCCGCCGATGGCCGAAACCTCGCTGCGCAAGGCGCTGTCGCTGGGCGCCGATGACGCGGTGCTGCTGACCGACCGCAAATTCGCCGGGTCGGACACGCTGGCGACCTCCTACGCCCTGACCTCCGCCATCAAGAAGCTGTCGGAGGAGGAACAGGTCGATCTGGTCTTCTGCGGCAAGCAGACGGTGGACGGCGACACCGCGCAAGTCGGTCCGGGCATCGCCACGCGGCTGGGCTTCCAGCAGCTCACCTACATCACGAAGATCGAATCAATCGACCAGGGGGCGCGGGAGATCGTCGTGCACCGCCGCTCCGAAGGCGGCGTGCAGGTGCTGAAGACCGCCCTGCCCTGCATGATCACGATGCTGGAAGGCACGAACACCATCCGCTTCGGCAAGATGGACGACATGTTCCGCGCCGCCCGCTACGGCCTGAAGACCTGGAGCAAGGACACCACCGGCGCCGAGGAGACGAAGGTCGGGCTGAAGGGCTCGCCCACCGTCGTGTCGAAGGTCTTCGTGCCCAAGCCGCGCGCCCAGAAGGCGACGATGGTCGAGGCCGAGGCCCCCACCGCCGAGGCCCAGGCCGCCGCCGCGGTCGAGGCCATCCTCGGCGCACAGCCGAAACTCGCCGACGAGCTGCTCGCCCGCGCCGCCGCCGGCCTGTGACTCGCTGGCCTTGACGCGCCGTTCCTGACGAATCCTCCGCCGGAGACATCCCGATGAGCGAACCAAGCAAGCCGCAGGGACGCAAGTTCCAACTGCCCGAGCACCTGAAGGAATACAAGGGCATCTGGGTGATCGTGGAGCAGGAGCGCGGCTCCGTCCATTCCGTGTCGTGGGAGCTGGTGGGCGAGGCCCGCAAGCTCGCCGACAAGCTGGGGGTCGAGGTGGGGGCCGTGGTGCTGGGCGCCGACAGCCCGGAGCTGAACGCCATCTGCGGCGACGCCTTCACCTACGGCGCCGACGTCGTCTACAAGGTGACCGACCCGGTCCTGGCCGACTACCGCACCGATCCCTACACGCGGGTGATGACCGACGTCGTCAACACCTACAAGCCGGAGATCGTGCTGCTGGGCGCCACGACGCTGGGCCGCGACCTCGCCGGCGCCATCGCCACCACGCTCGCCACCGGCCTGACCGCCGACTGCACCGAGCTGGACATCTACATGGACAACCGGTCGCTGGCGGCCACCCGCCCGACCTTCGGCGGCACCCTGCTCTGCACCATCCAGACGCTGGCCTACCGCCCGCAGATGGCCACAGTGCGCCCGCGCGTGATGTCGATGCCGGACCGCGACGACAGCCGCACCGGCCGCGTCGTCGAGGTGTTCCCGGCGCTGCGCGAGGACGACGTCGTCACCAAGGTGCTGAGCTTCATCGCCGACCGCGAGCAGAACGAGGCGCAGCTCGCCTTCGCCGACATCATCGTCGCGGCGGGCAAGGGGCTGGGCAAGCCGGAGAACCTGAAGCTGGTCTTCGACCTCGCCAAGGTTCTGGGCGGCGAGGTCGGGGTGACCCGTCCGCTGGTCCAGGCCGGCTGGACCGGCTTCGACCGGCAGGTCGGGCAGACCGGCAAGACGGTGCGCCCGAAGCTCTACATCGCCGCCGGCATCTCCGGCGCCATCCAGCACCGGGTCGGCATGGAGAAGTCCGACCTGATCCTGGCCATCAACACCGATCCCAACGCGCCGATCTTCGACTTCGCCCATCTCGGGCTGGTCGGCGACGCGTTGACCATCCTGCCGGCCCTGACCGACGCTTTCGGCAAGCGCCTCTCGGTCAACCGGCTGGCCGGCTGAACATCCGGACGAACAGGAGCCAACAGGACATGGTCGAAAAGTTCGACGCCATCGTCATCGGTGCCGGCCCGTCCGGCAACGCGGCGGCCTACACGCTGGCCAAGCAGGGCCTCAACGTTCTTCAGCTCGAGCGCGGGGAGTATCCCGGCGCCAAGAACGTCCAGGGCGGCATCATGTACGCCGCCGAGCTGGAGAAGATCATCCCGGACTTCCGCGAGGATTGCCCGACCGAGCGCCACATCATCGAACAGCGCGTCTGGCTGCTCGGCGACGACAACTACATCGGCACCAACTACCGCTCGGACGCCTTCAACAGCGACAAGCCGAACCGCTACACGATCATCCGCGCCAACATCGACAAGTGGTTCTCCGAGAAGATCCGCGAGGCCGGCGGCCTGCAGATCTGCGAGACCACGGTGACGGAGCTGATCCGCGACGCGTCCGGCAAGGTCATCGGCGTGCGCACCGACCGCGAGGGCGGCGAGATCCACGCCGACGTGGTCATCATGGCCGACGGCGTGAACGCCCTGCTCGCCCGCCGCACCGGCTTCCAGCCGGAACTGGCGCCGCAGAACGTCGCGTTGGCCGTCAAGGAGATCCTGTTCATCGATCCCGAACTGATCCAGCAGCGCTTCGGCCTGAAGGACGAGGAGGGCGTGGTCATCGAGATCATGGGCAAGGTGACCAAGGGCATGGTCGGCACCGCGTTCCTCTACACCAACAAGGAATCGCTGACGATCGGCATCGGCTGCCTAATCTCCGACTTCAAGCAGGGCGCCATCCCGCCCTACAAGATGCTGGAGGACCTGAAGAACCATCCCGTCATCAAGCCGCTGATCGAAGGGGCGGAGATGAAGGAATACGCCGCCCACATGATCCCCGAGGGTGGCTACAAGGCGGTTCCGCAGCTCTATGGCGACGGCTGGATGGTGGTCGGCGACGCCGCCCACTTCAACAACGCCGCCCACCGCGAGGGCTCCAACCTCGCCATGGCATCGGGCCGCATGGCCGCGGAGACGGTGATCGAGCTGAAGCAGGCCGGCAAGCCCTTCAACGCCGCCAACCTCGCCGCCTACAAGAAGAAGCTGGACGACAGCTTCATCATGAAGGACCTGAAGAAGTACCGGAACCTGCCGGGCATCATGCACGAGAACAAGCAGTTCTTCGGCGCCTATCCCGACACGCTGACCGCCGCCGCCCACAGCTGGTTCACCGTGGACAGCGTGGACAAGAAGACGAAGGAGAAGGAGATCATGAAGTCCTTCGTCAAGAAGCGCTCGATCATGGGTCTGGTCGGCGACGCAATCAAGCTGGTGAGGGCCGTGCGATGAGCATCGTGGTCAAGATCGAAGAGAAGCTGTACCAGAACCGCTACATCGTCGACGAAAGCCGGCCGCACATCCAGATCCGCAACGACGCGGTCTGCAAGTCCTGCGAGTCCCAGGCCTGCACCGTCTGCTGCCCGGCGGCCTGCTACAGCAAGAACGAGACGGGCAGCGTGACGCTGGCCACCGACGGTTGCCTGGAATGCGGCACCTGCCGCGTGGTCTGCCAGGACAAGGAAAATATTCAGTGGGACTACCCGCGGGGCGGCTACGGCATCAGTTATAAGTTTGGTTGAGGAACGCACCGGCGGTCCTACGGCCTTCGCCGCTGGTCCGCCGGTCGTCTCCCTCTCCTATCCGCCATGACTGAAACCCCTTCCCGCTTCGCGGGGAGGGGTTTTCTTTGTTGCTCCCATCCGAATTTTCAACCCGCCCGACGGGTGCAGAAGGGACGAAGACTGCACATATCCGTTGTATCGAGACCCGCGGAACGAGGGAGACGGAACATGCAGCTTCGTGTCTGCTTCGAGAACATGAAGTCGGTCAACGTCAACGACGCGTCCATGATGCGGCATTATGCCGAAAGCTATCTCGCTGATTTCCGGCCAGAATGGGCGGGCTTCATCATGCTGCCGCACAACGAGACCCAGCGTGCCACGATGGAGCCGGCTTGGCAGATGCTGATCCGCAACGCCACGCCGGAGATGGAACGCCGCCTGCTGGAGTATGTCCGGGGCAATCCGATGGCCGCCTACCATGTGCACATCTACCGCCGCGATCATGGGAACGAGGTCAAGGTCCACTGACGCCCAAGGGGTTGGACACGGGGCACCGCCCGTAACCACCCGCCGGATGTTCGGACAGGGCCCGGATCGTCCGGCCCGCTGTGCAGAGCAGAAGCAAGGAATCGCCGTTCGCGCCCATCCCGCGGACGGCGATTTTTTCGTTCCGTCCACGCCTGACGCCTCCGAAAGCCCGCGCCGTCGCACGACGATGGAAGAAAGCGGGTGCCTGTCGAAATCCGCGGGAAGTCTGCAATGCGCCTCTCCATCAAACTCCTTCTTCTTGTGGTCCTGAATCTTCTCGGCCTTCTGCTGGCCGTCAGCGACGTCGTCGGGCTGCGCGCGCTCAACATGGCGAACGCCGACCTGCGGTCGGTGCATGACGACCGGGTGCTGCCGCTGCGCAACCTGAAGATCATCTCGGACGCCTACGCCGTCTTCATCGTCGACGCCTCGCACAAGGCCCGCAACGGCAACTTCACCTGGGACGAAAGCCTGGCGTCCGCCCGCAAGGCGAAGGAGGACATCCGGTCGCACTGGTCCGCCTATCTGGCCAACACGCTCAACGCCGAGGAGCGGGCCCTTGTCGATCAGGTCAAGCCCGACATGGCCAAGGCCGACATCCTGGTCGAGCGGCTGATCGGCATCCTGTCGGACAAGGACGGCCGGGCGCTGGACGGCTTCGTCCGGAAAGAGCTGTACCAGACCATCGACCCCGTCACCGACCGCATCGGCCTGCTGATCGACCTCCAGGTGCGCGTCGCCGGTGAAAGCTACGAGGCCGCCCAGAAGACCCACGACATGGCCAGCACGACCGCCTGGACGCTGCTGGCCGTCGGCATCGCCATGGTGCTGCTGGGCGTGATGGTGGTGGTCCGCCGCGTCGTCGGCCCGGTGGGGCGCCTGACCGCCGCGATGCGGCGGATTGCTGGCGGCGACTATGCCGAAGCCGTTCCGGGAAGCGGCGGGCATGACGAGATCGGCGCGATGGCCCGCGCGGTGGAGGTGTTCAAGGCCAACGGGCTGGAGAACCAGCGCATGCGCCAGGAGCAGGAGCGCCAGCGCGAGCAGGCCGAGATCGCCAAGCGCGACGCGCTGGAGAACATGGCCCAGACGGTGGAGCGTGAAACCCGCAACGCCGTGGACCGGGTGGCCGAACGCACCGGGCAGATGGAAGGCAACGCCGCGGCCATGGCCCGGTCGGCGGACGCCGTCGGAGCGAACAGCCAGTCCGTGGCCGCTGCCGCGGAACAGGCCCTGCGCAACGCCCAGACCGTCGCTGCCGCCTCGGAGGAGTTGGCTGCCTCGATCCGCGAGATCGGCACCCAGGTGGCGCAGGCGAGCAGCATCACCCGCATCGCCGTGGAAAAGGGCGACCTGGCGCGCGGCACCATCCAGTCACTGTCCAACGCCGTGCAGAAGATCGGTGACGTCGCCCAGCTCATTCAAACGATCGCCAGCCAGACCAACCTTCTGGCGCTGAACGCCACCATCGAGGCGGCCCGGGCCGGGGAGGCCGGCAAGGGCTTCGCCGTGGTGGCCAGCGAGGTGAAGAATCTGGCGAACCAGACCGCGCAGGCGACCGAGGACATCGCCACCCAGATCGGCGAGATCCAGGCCGCGACCGGCGGCGCCGTGGCCGCCGTCTCCACCATCACCGACAGCATCACCGAGGTCGATCAGGTGGCCGCCGCCATCGCCGCCGCGATGGAGGAACAGGCCGCCGCGACCCAGGAGATCAGCCGGAACGTCAACCAGACCGCCGACGCCGCGCGCGAGGTCTCCCGCCGCATCGCCGAGGTCTCCAGCGAGGCGCAGGCCACCGGCGACCGCGCGTCCGACGTGCGCGCCGTCGCCGACGACGTCTCGGGAAGCATCGACGAATTGCGCGGCATCCTGGTCCGCGTCGTCCGCACCTCGATGAGCGAGGTCGACCGCCGCCGCGAGGCCCGCTACGCGGTGGATCTCCCCGCCCGCGCCGACACCCCCGCCGGCAACCGGATCTGCCGTCTGTACAACCTGTCCTCCAGCGGCGCCGCGCTGCAGTCCTGGGACGGTGCCGCGAACGGCGCGCGCGGCGCGCTGCACATCGATGGCTTCGGCATGCCACTGCCCTTCACCGTCGTGACGGTCGAGGGCCAGAGCTGCCACGTCCGTTTCGAGCTGCCGGACGAGGCGAAGGCCGGCTTCGACCAGCGGTTCAACACGCTGGTCCGCGACCGCGCCCTGCGGCCGATGGCCGCTTGAGGAGCCGCGTGATCGACTGATTGGGCCGGCGCCGGTTCGCTAAGCCGGTGCCATGCCATGAATGTATGCGGCGGCGCGGCCAAGTTCATGGTCGACGCGGGCGACCAGCGAACCGATGCCGTCCAGCCGCCGCTCCACGCAGGACAGTTCGATGGCGTCGCTCGCCGCAGCCAGATCGCGCGCGCCCACCGTGCGGGAGGATCCCGCCAGCTTGTGGGCGGCCTGACGCACGCCGTCCCAATCCTCCGCCGCGTGGGCAGCCACCAGACGGTCGCGGCTGGCGCTGTTGGAGACGATGAATTCCTGCAGCAGTTGCCCGACGAACTCCATGTCCCCGTCGAACAGTGTCGCCAGCACGCCCACGTCGATGGGCGGCGCGTCGGGCCCGCTGTCCGGCGCCGCGGCGGATGCGGTGGGAGCCGGCGCCGGTTCGGGCCCCGGTTCGGATGCCAGGTGGCGGTCCAGCAGGCGGCGGAGCTGGCCGATCTCCACCGGCTTCGACACGGCGTCGTCCATCCCCGCGGACAGGCAGCGCTGGGCCTCGCCGGCCATGGCGTTGGCGGTGACCGCGATGATGGGCAGGCGCTGGCGCCCGTTCGCCGCCTCCTCGGCGCGGATCAGGCGGGTCAGCTCGAAGCCGTCCATCTCCGGCATCTGGCAATCGGTCAGCAGCAGCGCGTAATCGCCGTCGCGCCACAGGGCCAGCGCCTGGACGCCGTCCTCCGCCATGTCCGCCGCGTGGCCGAGCAGGGCGAGTTGCCGCTGGATAACCTGCCGGTTGGTCGGATGGTCCTCGGCCACCAGGATGCGGGGCGCCGGCGCGTCCCCCGCCGCGGTCAGGGACGCCGCGACCGGTCCGGGATGCCCCACCTCGGCCTCGACCGCCGGTCCGCGCCCCGCGGCGGCCAGCACGGCGCGCACCAGATGGCCGCGGCGCACCGGACGAGCCAGCCCGACCGCGTCGATCAGGACGCCGCTCCCACCCAGCAGCACCCGCCCGCGTGCCAGCCCCGGAGCCGCGGCGTCCAACGCCCGCAGATCCGCCTCGGCGGTGGTGAGCACGACGTCGCAGGGCGTGCCGGGCGGCAGCGCCCGCATGCCCGCCGCCGCGTCCGGCGCGTCCAGCAGAACGGCACCGTCGGTGTTCAGGTAGCGGGCGAGGAACCGCCGTTCCTCCGCATCGGCGGCCAGGAGCAGCACCGACAGCCCGGCCAGCGGCGGAGCCGCGACGCCCGCGGCGTCGCCGTCGCCTTCACCGTCCGGGGCGAGGTCGGCGGTGAAGGTGAACCAGAAGGTCGAGCCGCGGCCCGGCTCGCTCGCCACCCCGACCTCGCCGCCCATCAGTTCGGCGAGACGGCGGCAGATCGACAGCCCCAGACCGGTGCCGCCGAAGCGCCGGGTGGTCGAGGCCTCCGCCTGGGTGAAGGGGCGGAACAGCTGGGCCTGCGCTTCCGTGGCGATGCCGATGCCGGTGTCGGTCACGGTGATCCGGATGGTCGCCCGCCCGTCCTCGAACCGCGCCAGTTCGGCGCGGATGCGGACCGAGCCGGAGGGGGTGAACTTCACGGCGTTGCCGGCGATGTTGAACAGCACCTGCCGGATGCGCACCGAATCGCCCATGACCCGCGGCGGCAGGTCGGGATCGACGTAGGTGACCAGCGTCAGCTCCTTCTGCCGCGCCGCCGGGGCCAACGTTTCGGCCACCCCCTCCACCACCGACGACAGCGACACCGGGGCGTGCTCCAGGTCCAGCCGTCCGGCCTCGATCTTGGAGAAGTCCAGGATGTCGTTGATGATGGTCAGCAGCGCCCCCGCCGAATCGCGCACGACGGAGACCAGTTCCTGCTGGTCGGGGGTCAGCGGCGTGTATTCCAGAAGTTCCAGCATGCCCTGGACGCCGTTCATCGGGGTGCGGATCTCGTGGCTCATGGTCGCCAGGAACAGCGACTTGGCCTGGTTGGCGGCCTCCGCCTCCAACCTTGCGGTCTCCGCCGCCTCGGTCGCGGCGACCAATTCGCGGGTCCGGTCGGAAACCTGGCTTTCCAGGTTGCGGTTCAGCGCGGTCAGTTCCTCGTACAGGTGCACGTTGTCGAAACCGACCGCGACCTTGGAGCAGAAGACCTCCAGCAGCCGCCGCTCGTCCTCGGTCAGGGGGCGCCGGTGGCTGATGTGGAACACCGTGTCGTGGTGCCGCGAGGTGGAGCGGAAGACCAGCAGGCTGCGCTCCCGCTCGTAGCGGTTCCGCCCGTCGGCCAGCGCCTGGGTCACCGCCTCCGCCGCCTCCGCCGGCAGGGCGGCGCGCACCGGCTTGCCCTCCGCTGCAGCGTGGATGCCGCCGGCCCCCAGCACCAGCGGGTCGCGCGCGGCACCGCCGGTTTCCTCCTCCGTCCAGCGGCTGCACAGGGCGATGCCGTCGCAGGGCGGGCAGATCTCGGCGATCTTCGACACCGCGCCGCGGACGAACTCCGCCATGGTCCGCTTGTCGAGCAGGGCGGAGGAGGCGTCCAGGATGCGCTCCAGCCCCTGGCGATGGTCCTCGATGGCGGTGATGTCCTGATAGCCCCGCAGGGCGGCGACGACGGAGGTGAACAGCTTCTGCGCCGTCAGCTCCGTCTTCGATTTGTAGTCGTTGATGTCGTAGTTCAGGATGACGTCGCGTTCCGGCGCCTGCCCCGGCTGGCCGGTGCGCAGGATGATGCGCACCCGCCGGTTGTTCAGCTCGCTGCGGATCATGCGCACCAGCCGCAGGCCGGCGTCGTCCGATTCCATGACCACGTCGAGAAGCACCACGGCGATGGCCGGATTCTGCTCCAGGAGGCTGCGCGCCTCGGCTGCGGTGCCGGCGGACAGGAACTGCGCCGGGCGGCCTTCGAAGGTGAAACCGCGCAGCACCATCTTGGTGGTCGCGTGGATCGCCGGATCGTCGTCGACGATCAGGATGATCCAGGGATCGGCGGGCTCCGGCGCCGTTTCCTTCGCCGCCTCGGCCTCGATACCCGGCTCGTCGTCGGCGAAAAGAAACTCATCGCTCATCGAACTCCCTCCGCACCGCCGACAGCTTCCGGTCGCGGGAGGATATCACAGGGCCGCCGCGCGTGAACATGACCCTGCGGCCCGCCACAACCCCAGAATGCGCCTGCCCTGCCGTCGCATCAGCCGCCGTGCTCGCCGCCCCCGGAGTCGGCGTTGCAGAAGCGGCGCAGCGCGTCCAGGTCGGCAACGGATACCGTCCCGCCCTGCGTCTCAACCCCCACCCCGCGGAGCTTCGCCAGCGCCCGGGAGAAGGTTTCCGGCTGCATGCCGAGGCGCCGTGCGACCAGCGCCTTGTCGAAGGGCAGCGCAAAGCTGGTAGCGCCGCCCCCCTCCGGGCAGAAGCGCAGCAGGAAGCTGCCGACCCGCTGGGCGGTCGGCTGGACCTGCAATTGCTCGATCTGCTGCACGAGGTGGCGCAGCCGCACCGACAGGGACCCCAGCATGGCGAAGGCGATCTGTTCGTCATCGCGCAGGCAGCGGGCGAAGCCCTCCGCCGTCAGGGTCATGACGCGCGACTCGGCGACCGCCTCCGCGCAGACCGGGAACTTGCCGCTGGCGAACATGGCGGCCTCGGCGAAGGTCTCGCCGGGAGCGACGATGGTCACCACCGCCTCCGCCCCGTCGCGGGTCAGACGGTAGAGCTTCACCCAACCGTCGAGCAGTGCGAAGAAGCGGTCGGCATCCTCGTCCTGAACGAACAGGGTGGTGCCGCGCGGCACCGTGCGCACCTGGGCCGTGCTGACAAGCAACTCCAGCGACCGGTCGGGCAGGCGCCCGAACAGCGCGTTGGACCGCAGCGTCGCGGCGTCCTGGGGCCGGAAGCCCGGCGGATCGTTCCTCATGCCTTCCCTCATCTTCACCCTCCCCCACACTCTCCGCCCGGACGCCCGGCGGACGAGGCATTCGTCGCACCGGCGATGGCCATTCCGCACGGTCGGCAAGCCCCCGAGACCGCCGTGTTTTGGGACCTGCAGGTCCATACCGCCCAGGCAATGTCGCAGTATGCACAAGGTTTGAGCAAGATGGGGATTCGCCGCAACCAAGCGGGAGCCTTGGGCGATGGCATCAGGGACCCGAAAACGAACCGGGGCGCCCCCTTGCGGAGGCGCCCCGGCCGTTCTTCAGAAGCCGAAAACGGCTTAGCGGTACTCGACCTTGCCGGCCTCCGGACCCTTCTGGCCCTGGCGGACGGTCACGCGCACCTGATCGCCTTCCTGGAGCGACTGCATGCCGGAGCGACGCAGAACGTTCACATGGACGAAGACGTCCTTGCCACCGGTGCTCGGCGTGATGAAGCCGAAGCCCTTGTCGGCGTTGAACCACTTGACGGTGCCGTCGACCTCTTCGCCGCCGCCGGCGTCGTTGCCCCAGCCGCCGCGGTCGTAACCGCCGCCGCCGCCGCCGTAGCCGCCACGGTCATAGCCGCCGCCGCCAAAGCCGCCGCCGCCCGCGCGGGCCGGACGGGCCGGCGCACGGGATGCGGTGGACGTGTCCACGGATTGAATGGAAGCAACCTGCGGACCCTTGGGGCCGCGGGCGAGGTCGCAAACGATGGTGGCGCCTTCGTCGAGCGCGTCATAGCCGGCGGCCTGAACCGCGGAGACGTGCAGGAAAGCGTCGGGCGAACCGTCCTCGGGTGACACGAAGCCGAACCCCTTGGTGGGGTTGAACCACTTAACAGTGGCGGTAACGTTGGCCTTGGTGATCTCGGGAGCGCGGTAGCCCTGGCGGGGCGGGCGGTCGAACATGTGTCTTCAAGCTCATAGAGGATGCCGAATTATCTTTGTCACAGGGTACGAGCCATCCGTCAAGCACGCCAAAGGCCAGACGACCCTTCCTGCGACATTCGGCCAGGGGGAAATCCGCCCGTTCGGAAGGGGTGCCGGTCCCGAAGGCACCCGTTGCCGCCCACGGGGGACTCCGGGTGTCTTCCCCCGCCCCGGCGCTGGGAGGGAAGGTGTTTCTTTCGCCAATTGAACAGGTTAGGACATCTTCCACACGTTTCGGAAGAGGACGGGCCGCATACCGGGGCAGGCCCCGCAAACGCCGCGCGCATACGCCCGTGACAAAATCCCGACATGGTTGTCTTCCGCCAAGGGTCATAGAGGCGACAGCCACTCCCCCAGCTTCGTCCAGCGCCGCCGCCCCTGGACCCCACGCACCGCCATGGCGAGCGCGCGGCGCTGGCCGAGCATGATGACCAGCCGTTTGCCCCGCGTCACGCCGGTATAGATCAGGTTGCGGTGGAGCATCGTGTAATGCTGGGTCACCACCGGGATGATGACCACCGGGTATTCGGAGCCTTGGCTTTTGTGAATCGTCGTCGCATAGGCGAGGACGATCTCGTCCAATTCTCCAAAATCATAGGTCACCGGACGACCGTCGAAGGTCGCGGTCAACGCTCCTTCTTCGGCATCGACGGCGGATACGATGCCGAGGTCGCCGTTGTAGACCTCCTTGTCGTAGTTGTTCTCGACCTGCATGACCTTGTCGCCGGGACCGAAGGTCCAGCCGAATCGCTCGACTCGGGACTCGCCCGGCGGGTTCAGCACCCTCTGCAATTCGATGTTCAGAGACCGCGCGCCGAGACCGCCGCGATTCATCGGGCAGAGGATCTGCACGTCGCGCACCGGGTCGGCGCCGAACCGGCGGGGAATGCGGTCGCGCACCATCTCGATCAGCTTCGCCACCCCGGCCTCCGGAGTCGCCGCCTCGACGAAGTAGAAGTCGCTGTCCTCCCCGGCCTTCGGCGTCTCCGGCATCTGGCCGGCGTTGATGCGGTGGGCGTTGACGATGATGCGGCTGGTCGCCGCCTGCCGGAATATCTCGGTCAGCCGCACCACCGGCACCGCGCCGGAGGCGATCACATCGCCCAGCACCTGCCCCGGCCCGACCGAGGGCAGCTGGTCCACGTCGCCGACCAGCAGGAGGGCGGCCCGCCCCGGCACGGCGCGCAGCAGGGCGTTCATCAGCGGCACGTCGACCATGCTGGTCTCGTCCACCACCAGCAGGTCGCAGTCCAGCGGGTTGGTCTCGTCGCGCTTGAAGCCGCCGGCCTGCGGGTCGGTCTCCAGCAGGCGGTGGATGGTCCGCGCCTCCAGGCCGGTGCTCTCGCTCAGCCGCTTGGCGGCACGCCCCGTCGGGGCGGCCAGCGCGATCGACACGCCCTTGGCCTTCAGCATGGTCAGGATGCTGTTCACCAGCGTCGTCTTGCCGACCCCCGGACCGCCGGTGATGACCAGCAGCTTCGACGTCGCCGCCTGGCGCAGCGCCTCCCGCTGCCCCTCGGCCAGCGTGATCCCGGCCTTCGCCTCCACCCAGGGAATGGCCTTCTCCGCGTCGATCTCCGGCCAGGGCACGGGGCCGCCGGCCAGCCGGCGCAGCCGCTCGGCGATGGCCCGCTCCGCCCGGTGCAGGCTCGCCAGGAACAGGCAGGGCTCGCCGCCCAGGCTGTCGGCGACCAACGCGCCGTCCTGCCGCTCCAGCTCCGCCGCGGTCTCCAGGATGGAGGCGTCGATCTCCAGCAGCTTCACGGCCATGGGGATCAGCTCGGCCACCGGCACGCCGCAATGGCCCTGGTCCGTCGCTTCGGCCAGCGCGAAGGCGACGCCGGCCCGCGCCCGGATCATCGCGGTCTTCTCGATGCCCAGCCGGGCGGCCACCGCGTCCGCCGTCTTGAAGCCGATGCCGCGGATGTCGCGGGCCAGCCGGTACGGGTTCTCGGTGATGAGGCGGATGGCGTCCGGCCCGTAGGTCTTGAAGATGCGCACCGCGCGCGAGGTGCCGACCCCGTGGCTGTGCAGGAAGATCATGATCTCGCGGATCACTTTCTGGTCGGCCCAGCCGGCGATGATGCGCTGCGCCCGCTTCGGCCCGATGCCGGTGACCTGCCGCAACCGGTCCGGCTCCTGCTCGATCACGTCGAACACCGCCTCGCCGAAGGCCTTGACCATCTTCTTGGCGTAGACCGGCCCGATGCCGCGGATCAGGCCGGAGCCGAGATACTTCTCGATCCCCTCCACCGTGGTCGGCGGGGTGGCACGCAGGAAGTCGGCCTTGAACTGGAGACCGTGGTTGCGGTCGTTCACCCACGCCCCGCTGGCCTGCACGAACTCCCCCGCGCCGATGGTGGCGGCGTGGCCGACCAGCGTGACGAGGTCGCGCTGCCCGCGCACCTTCAGCCGCAGCACGCAGAATCCCGTCTCCGGGCTGTGGAAGGTCACCCGCTCCACCAGACCCGACAGCGGTTCCCGCGGGGGTCCCGCCGCGGTGGAGGCATCGCCGGATATGCTCATGCCACCCAACATAGGCGCTGGCGGGCCTTTGGGGGAGTTCCCCGCGCAACCGCCGCAGCGCGGCAATTCGCCAGGACAATTCCGGGGAAGACCGCGGCGCCGCGAATGTGTACCTTGTCGCGCGAAACCCGCGCCGGACACCGGACCGAACGGACCGCCCGGCGCGGGATTGCGGTGAAAAGACGTCAGCCAAAGAACGACAAACCGAAAAACCGCGGTGTCTACGACTTCGGAAGGAAAGAGCAGCAATGGTGACGGAACGCATTCAGGTTGGCGGCTTGCAAGTTGCCACGGAGCTTCACCGCTTCATCGAGAACGAAGCCCTGCCGGGCACCGGCGTGACGCCGGAGCAATTCTGGTCGGGCCTTGACGCGATCCTCCACGATCTGGCCCCGCGCAACCGCGCGCTGCTGGCCAAGCGGGACGCGCTCCAGGCCCAGATCGACGAATGGTACCGCAGCCGCCGCGGCCAGCCGCTGGACCGCGCCGCCCACACCGAATTCCTCAAGGAGATCGGCTATCTCCTGCCGGAAGGCCCGGACTTCGCCGTGACGACCGAGAACGTCGATCCGGAGATCTCCACGACCGCCGGCCCGCAGCTCGTCGTGCCGGTGATGAACGCCCGCTACGCGCTGAACGCCGCCAACGCCCGCTGGGGCAGCCTGTACGACGCGCTCTACGGCACCGACGCCATCCCCGACACGGACGGGGCGGAGCGCACCGCCGGCTACAACCCGAAGCGCGGCGAGAAGGTCATCGCCTTCGCCCGCGACGTGCTGGACCGCGCCGCCCCGCTGTCCGACGGGTCGCACGCCGACGCCGCCGGCTACACGGTGGACAACGGCCGCCTCGTCGTCGCGCTGAAGGACGGCCGCAGCACGGGTCTGGCCGAGCCGGAGCGTCTGGTCGGCTACAACGGCGCGCCGTCCGCCCCGACCGCCATCCTGCTGGCCGACAACGGCCTGCACATGGAAATCCGCATCGACCGCAGCCACCCGATCGGCAAGACCGACGCGGCGGGCGTCGCCGACCTCGTCCTCGAATCCGCCCTGACCACCATCCAGGACTGCGAGGATTCCGTCGCCGCCGTGGATGCCGAGGACAAGGTGCTGGCCTACCGCAACTGGCTGGGCCTGATGACCGGCACCCTGACCGCCAGCTTCCCCAAGGGCAGCGGCACGGTGGAGCGCCGGCTGAACCCCGACCGCAGCTACACCAGCCGCAACGGCGAGACGATCACCCTGCCGGGCCGCAGCCTGATGCTGATCCGCAACGTCGGTCACCTGATGACCAACAGCGCGGTCCTGCTCAAGGACGGCAGCGAGGCGCCGGAAGGCATCCTCGACGGCATGATCACCTCGCTGATCGCGCTGCACGACGTCAAGGGCGCCCGTCTCAACAGCCGCGCCGGCTCGGTCTACATCGTGAAGCCGAAGATGCACGGGCCGGAGGAGGTCGCCTTCGCGGACGAGCTGTTCGCCCGCGTCGAGGACGCGCTGGGCATCGCGCGCAACACGCTGAAGATGGGCATCATGGATGAGGAACGCCGCACCACGGTGAACCTCAAGGAGTGCATCCGCGCCGCGGCGGCGCGCGTGGTGTTCATCAACACCGGCTTCCTCGACCGCACCGGCGACGAGATGCACACCGCCATGGAAGCCGGCCCGATGATCCGCAAGAACGACATGAAGTCGTCCGCCTGGATCAAGGCCTACGAGGACTGGAACGTGGACACCGGCCTGCTCTGCGGGCTGAAGGGTCACGCCCAGATCGGCAAGGGCATGTGGGCGATGCCCGACCGCATGGCCGACATGCTGGCCGCCAAGGTCGCCCACCCGCAGGCCGGCGCCAACACGGCCTGGGTGCCCTCGCCCACCGCGGCCACGCTGCACGCCCTGCACTACCATCAGGTCAACGTCGCCGCCCGCCAGGAGGAGCTGGCCCGCCGCGAGCGCGCCAGCCTGGACGCCATCCTGACCATCCCGCTGGCCGACCGCCCCAACTGGTCGGAGGAGGAGATCCAGCAGGAGCTGGACAACAACGCCCAGGGCATCCTCGGCTACGTCGTGCGCTGGATCGACCAGGGCGTCGGCTGCTCGAAGGTGCCGGACATCAACAACGTCGGGCTGATGGAGGACCGCGCCACGCTGCGCATCTCCAGCCAGCACATCGCCAACTGGCTGCTCCACGGCATCACCACCGAGGCGCAGGTCATGGAGACGATGAAGCGCATGGCCGCCGTGGTGGACAAGCAGAACGCCGGCGATCCGCTCTACAGCCCGATGGCCGCCGACTTCGACGGCAGCGTCGCCTTCCAGGCCGCCTGCGATCTGGTCTTCAAGGGCCGCGAGCAGCCGAACGGCTACACCGAGCCGGTGCTGCACCGCCGCCGCATCGAGGCCAAGGCGAAGGCCGCCGGCTGAGCCGACACGCCATCCGGCGCGCATCGAAGGCCCTTCCCCTCGCGGGGAAGGGCCTTTTTCTTTGCCCGCTCGCAACAAAATAACCAAAACGAGGAAACGAAATCAGGATCATCCGTTAAAGATATTCGAATACTGCTCCCTCAAAAAATCCGCTGACGCAATACAATGCCGCATCAATCGCCACATCGTTCTCCAAAATCAAATCTACGCACACTCACAAACCGCGACCTATGAAGGTCATATTCTTATTGAAAGCGCGCATCAGGGCTTCGCAATAGGATCAACGGCAAGCTTGCTTTCATTGACCATTATATGAATTGTCCAATCAAATCGTCATCTGGCTGCGACTCAGCCTCGGCACTGTGTGGAATGGAGCATTGCTATGAATTTCTTTCACGCCATGACCATAAAGCGAAAGGCAACGCTGGTATCGCTGTTTGTTTTTATCGTCATGGCGATCGCAACGGTCTTCGTCGGGAAAGAAATGTCGCTGCAGGAGCGTCACCTGTCCCATGTCCGCCAGACCGCTGACGAGGTGAGCCGCAAGCTCGTGCCGCTGAGCGAGTTGATCGCCAACATCCGTTACGATGTGGCGCAGGTGCAGCAATGGTTGACCGACGTGTCCGCGACCCGCGGGCTGGACGGGCTGGACGACGGGCCGGCCAAGGCGGAGGAGTACGCAAAGGCATTCGCCCTGCATGCTGGGGACGCCCACACCATCGCGCGCGAACTGGGCCTGACAGAATTGGTCCAAAGCATCGCCGCCACCCGCACCGCCTTCCCCCCCTTCTACGAGCTGGGCCAGCGCATGTCCCGCGCCTATGTCGACGGCGGCCCGTCGGCGGGGAACGCCATGATGGGACAATTCGACGCGGTCGCCGAGAGCATGGACCAGGAGATGGAACGGCTTCTCTCCACGATGGAGCAGGTCCGTGGGGAGCGCCTGAGCGGCCTGGACGCGGCGGTGACCGACATCGAGTCCTCCGCCGCCACGCTGAAGGCCCTGCTGATGGCTGCGTCGACGGTGACGCTGTCTCTCATCGCCGCCTCAATCGTCTTCCTGCGGCGGGCGGTGGTCGGGCCGATCGACCGGATGCGGTCGACCATGACCGGCATGGCTTCCGGCGACCTGCGGGTGGAGGTCGGGTTCGAGGGGCGCGGCGACGAAATCGGCCAGATGGCCGATGCCCTGCGCGTCTTCCGTGAAGCCGGCCTGGAGAACGAACGCCTGCGCGCCGAACAGGAACATGCCCGCGCGGCCGGGGAAGAAGAGCGGCGCCACGCCCTGGCCACCATGGCCGACACGGTGGAGCGTGAAACCCGCGCCGCCGTGGAGCAGGTGGCCAGGCACGCCGGACAGATGGCCAGCAACGCCGAAGCGATGGCCGCTTCCGCCGGAATGGTCAGCGACAACGCCCAGAACGTCGCCGCCTCGGCAAGCCAGGCGCTGTCCAATGCCCAGACCGTCGCCGCGGCGGCCAACGAGCTGTCGGCCTCGATCCGCGAGATCGGGCGTCAGGTGACGGCCTCGGCATCGGTGACCGGACAGGCCGTGGAGAAGGCCGGTTCCGCCAGCGCGATCATCGGCCATCTGTGGGAGGCGGTGGAGCGCATCGGCGCGGTTGCCCGCCTGATCGGCGACATCGCCAGCCGGACGAACCTGCTGGCGCTGAACGCCACCATCGAGGCGGCGCGGGCCGGGGACGCCGGCAAGGGCTTCGCCGTCGTGGCGCAGGAGGTCAAGAACCTGGCCAACCAGACCGCCCGCTCCACCGAGGAGATCGCCACGCTGATCACCGACGTGCAGTCGGTCACCAAGCAGGCCGTGGAGCGGGTGGGCGAGGTTGCCGCGACCATCGACCAGGTTTCCGACATCTCCTCCTCCATCGCCGCCGCGGTCGAGGAGCAGGACGCCGCCACCCGGGAGATTGCCCGCACGGTCAACGAGACCAGCCACGCCGCCCATGAGGTGTCCAGCCGCATCGCGCTGGTGTCCGAAGAGGCCAATCTGACTGGCGAGCGGGCCGGCGGCATGCGCGCCGTCGCCGGGGACGTGGCTCGGAGCATCGACGACCTGCAGAGCATCCTGGTGCGCGTGGTCCGCACCGCGACCAGCGACGTCGACCGCCGCCGCCAGCCCCGCTTCCAGGTCGACCTGCCCTGCACCATCGACGGCGCCGGCGCCGGTACCGGCAGCAAGGCGCGGGTCGCCAACCTGTCGACCGGCGGCGCGATGATCGTGGATGCGCCGATGATGACGGTGGGCACCCCCGGCACCCTGCGCGCCCCGGGCCTGTCCCGCCCCGTGCCCTTCACGGTAAACTCCTGCGAGCCGGGACAGTTGCAGGTGAAGTTCAGCCTGACGGAGGCCGAGCAGCCGGCGCTGGACCGCGATCTGGCGACCCTGACGCGGGGAATGACGCCGGACCGCAGCGCGGCGTGACACGCGAGACGACCGGCCCTTGGCCACCGCGGCAAGGGCCGGCCGTCCGGCAGGATGGCATAGCCCGGATATGGCGAAGGCCGGAAACCCGTCTGGGTTCCGGCCTTCGAGGATGGTGGGCGCGACAGGGATTGAACCTGTGACCCCTACGATGTCAACGTAGTGCTCTCCCGCTGAGCTACGCGCCCATCCGTGTCGCCGGTCGGTTCGGGGTTCGGCATCCGTCTTGCGTCCCGTCCGGCGTGGGCGTGGGGTGTACCATCATCCCGGAGGTCTGGCAAGCCCGGATTTCACTTTTTTGCCGCCCAACACGAACCGCGTCCGATTTTTCCGCCGAGGGGGCGCACCGCGCCTCACATCTGTCGGGACGCGAGCGGGACGGTGCGTGACAGAGCCGCCCGGGTCCACTACATCACATGCCATGGATGCTTCCGTCGACCCCGCCACACCGGAGCCGGCCTTCGAACTTCTGGCCCCGGACGAACAGACCAAGCCGCTGGTGCTGGCCTCGCCGCACAGCGGCAACCGCTATCCGGCCGAATTCCTGGCGGCGGCACGGCTCGACCCGCGCGCGCTGCGCAAATCGGAAGACTGCTTCGTCGATGAGATCTTCGCCGGAGCCCCGGCGCTGGGCATACCGCTGATCCGCGCGCTGTTTCCCCGCGCCTTCCTGGACGTCAACCGCGAAGCCTACGAGCTGGACCCGGAGATGTTCGCGGACTCATTACCCCCCTACGTCAACACCCGCTCGCCGCGCGTGGCCGCCGGACTGGGCACCATCGCACGGGTGGTCGCCAACGGGGAGGACATCTACCGCGGCAAGCTGCGCTTTTCCGAAGCGGTGCGGCGGGTGGAGCAGTGCTACACGCCCTACCACAACGCGTTGCGCCGTCTCATCGAGGACACGCGCGCCCGCTTCGGCCACGCGGTGCTGATCGACTGCCACTCCATGCCCTCCCCCGGGCTGGGCGACCGCGACAACCGGCGCAGCGACATCGTGCTGGGGGATTGCTTCGGCAATTCCTGCGCCCCTGCGGTCACCGAGACGGCGGAGCGCTTCCTGCGTGGTCTGGGCTACACGGTCAGCCGCAACGCGCCCTATGCGGGCGGCCACACCACCCGCCATTATGGACGCCCGCGCCAAGGCATCCACGCGCTCCAGATCGAAATCAGCCGCGACCTCTACATGGACGAGGCCACGCTGTCGCGCCTGCCCTTCCTGACGGTCCTGACCCGACACATGCACGAGCTGGTGGACAACATCGCCCACCTGCCGCCCGGCCCCCTTGCCCCGCGGTGAGACGCGCACAAAAAAAGGCCGGGGCAAAGGCCCCGGCCCGAGTCTAGGGAGGAAACGCCCAAGAAGTGCGTTACGGCACCGCCCGCGTCGCAGACACGATCGATACCGCACTGCACAATATGATGAAGCCCCGGACAGGGATCAAGAGGGAAAATGTTTTTTCATGTCATTCAATGGCTTAACCAAAGTTAAGACAAAGCGCGGGTGTAGCGCAAACAGCCGTTTATGCTGCATTGCACACAGAATTCCGGCCCTTCTCCCGCACAATCTGGGGCTGGCGGCACGCCCGCCAACCCACCCCGGTCCTTCGGCATAACCCATTCGACCGATAGGGAACCAACCCTTCATAAGGTCGTTTTTCCCCTGCGCGTCTCGGGGTGCGCCCCGCCACGCGCCATTCGGCCGCCTTTCGACGCGGCCGTCCGGTACCGGAGAACCATCCACGTGAGCAGACTGGTCGTCGTATCCAACCGAGTCGCCCCCATCGATGAAGGCAAACAGGCCGCCGGGGGCCTCGCCGTGGCCGTGCTGGCCGCGCTGAAGAAGACCGGCGGCATCTGGTTCGGCTGGAGCGGGGCGGTGGTCGAGGAGGAGTCGCAGAGCGAACCCCGGCGCACCGACGTCGGACGCCTGACCTACGCCACGCTGGACCTCAGCCGCCGCGACTTCGAGGAATATTACAACGGCTTCGCCAACCAGACCCTGTGGCCGCTGTTCCACTACCGCGTGGGCCTGATCGAGGTCAGCCGCCGCACGCGCGAAGGATACAAGCGGGTCAACGGCTATTTCGCGGAGAAGCTGGCCCCGCTGCTGCAGCCCGACGACATGGTTTGGGTCCACGACTACCACCTGATTCCCTTCGGCGAGGAGTTGCGCCAGCGCGGCTGCACCCAGCGTATGGGCTTCTTCCTGCACACGCCCTTTCCCGCTCCGGAGATCCTGGTGGCCCTGCCGAACCACCGGGAGCTGATCCGCGAGCTGTGTGCCTACGACCTCGTCGGCTTCCACACCCAGATGGACCTGCGCAGCTTCGTCGACTACATCCGGCAGGAGCTGGACGGCGAGGTGGAGGACCGCGGCCCCGAGGGCGGCATGCTGATCCACGCCTTCGGCCGCACGCTGCTGGCCCGCGCCTTCCCCATCAGCATCGACACCGACAATCTCGTGAGCATCGCCGAGACCGCCGTGCGTTCCCGTCACACCGAGCGGCTGAAGGAAAGCCTCGTCGGGCGGCGGTTGATCATCGGGGTCGACCGGCTGGACTATTCGAAGGGCCTGCCGCAGCGCTTCCAGGCCTTCGAGCAGCTTCTGGCGGCCTATCCGGAGCATTGCAACCGCGTCTCCTTCCTCCAGGTGGCGCCGCCGAGCCGGGAGGACGTGCCCGAGTACATCGCCATCAAGCGCGAGCTGTCGGAGCTGTCCGGCCGAATCAACGGGCGCTTCGCCGAATTCGACTGGGTGCCCATCCGCTACCTGAACAAGAGCTTCGGGCGGCGCGTGCTGGCCGGCTTCTACCGCACCGCCCATGTCGGGCTGGTCACCCCGCTGCGCGACGGCATGAATCTCGTCGCCAAGGAGTATGTCGCTTGCCAGGACGCCGACGATCCCGGCGTGCTGGTGCTGTCCACCTTCGCCGGGGCCGCGCGGGAACTCGATTCGGCGCTGATCGTCAACCCCTTCGACATCGAGGCGGTGGCCGACGCTCTCCAGCGGGCCCTGACCATGCCGCTGCCCGAGCGCAAGGAGCGCCACGCCGCGATGATGCGCATCCTGCGCAGCCACGACATCGGCTGGTGGCGGGAAAGCTACGTCGATGCCTTGACGCGCGCGCCGTACGGGTGAAACTGACTTCATGACCGCAGACCACACCACCACAGACCGCACCGCCGATTCCGGCCCTATCACCCTGGTCGCCGACATCGGCGCCACCAACGCCCGCTTCGGCCTGATCGACGGCACGGGCATCCACGGGTCGCGCGTGCTGCGCTGCGCCGACTTCCCCTCCCTGGAGGCGGCGGCGCTGGCCTATCTCGGCGGCGTGGCGCACGACGCCCGGCCCAGCCGCGGCGCCTTCGCCATCGCCGGGCCGGTGACCGGCGACGAAGTGCTGATGACCAACCGCGGCTGGTCCTTCTCCACGGCCGAGGTGCGCGGCCGGCTGGGGCTGGAGCGGCTGGCCGTCATCAACGACTTCACCGCCGTCGCCCTGTCGGTGCCCCGCCTCACCGCCGCCGATGTGCGCCAGGTGGGCGAAGGAGCGCCGGTGCCAGGCCGCGTCGTCGGCGTGGTCGGGCCGGGCAGCGGGTTGGGCGTGTCGGGGCTGGTGCCCGGCCCCCAGGGCTGGACCGCGTTGGCGGCGGAGGGCGGCCACGTCACCATGGCGCCGGTCAGCGACCGCGAGAGCGCCGTGCTGGCCCAGCTCCGCAAGAGCTTCGACCATGTCTCGGCGGAGCGGGTGCTGTCCGGGCCGGGTCTGGTCAACCTCTATCAGGCGCTGTGCGTCCTCGACCACCAGGAGCCGGAACCCTTCACCCCGGCCCAGGTGTCGGACGCGGCGACCGCCAACACCAACCCGCATTGCGTGGAGGCGGTGGAGATGTTCTGCGCGATGCTCGGCACCGTGGCGGGCAACCTTGCGCTGACGCTGGGGGCGCGCGGCGGCATCTACATCGCGGGCGGCATCGTGCCCAAGCTGGGCACCCTGTTCACCCACTCCCGCTTCCGCAAGCGCTTCATGGAGAAGGGGCGGATGCGCGACTTCCTGGCCCCCATCCCGACCTACGTCATCACCCACGAACTTCCCGCCTTCCTCGGTCTGGCCGAAGCCGCGGAGCGGGCGTAGCGGCGCTCAGGCCGTCAGGCGCGAGGCGGCCAGCTTCAGGTCGGCCAGGAAGGTCGGTTGCTCGGCAAGCTGGCCGCGCAGGATGTAGCTGGGGTGGAAGGTCGCCACCACCTCCGCCCCCGGCACGAGACGGCAGGGCTGGACGGTGCCGCGGAGCTGCATGATCCCGTTCAGCCCGGTCAGCGCCCACAGCGGCGTGCGGCCCAGCGCGACGATGACGCGGGGGGCGAAGCCCTCCAGCGTCCGCTGCAGATGCTCGATCTCGCCGGAGAATTCCGCCAGCACCCAGTCGGAGGTGCCGAACGGCCCCCAGCGCTCGTCCAGCGCCCGCCCTTCCTTCTTCGCGCGGGTGCGGGAGGCGAAGAAATGCCCCACCTTGTTGCCCGGCGGCTGGTGGCGGAAGACGTTGGCGACGAGGCATTCCGCCCGCTCCACGCCAACGGCCTTCAGCGTCTCGTCGAGAAGCTGGCCGCTGCGCCCGACGAAGGGCACGCCCCGCCGGGCCTCCTCCGCGCCCGGCGCCTCTCCCACGATGGCGAGGCGCGGCCCGGCGCCGGTCTTCGTGGGCTGCTGATAGTCGGCGAAGGGCAGGTCCGTCATGCGCGCGTCCAGGGCTGGTCGTGAGGCTTGCCGCCGCGAGGCTTCGGCCCCAGCATTGTTCGAAACAAGGAGTTCGAACCAACAACACCGGAGGACGCAAGATGGCGACACAACAGGAACTGGCGGGAAAGAACTGCGAACCCTGCCGCGGCGGCATCCCCCCGATGGACCGCGCCATGGCGGAGACCTATCTGGTGCAGGTGCCCGGCTGGTCGATCAAGCCGAACCCCGACCGGCTGGAGCGCGACTACCGCTTCTCCAACTTCCGCGAGGCGCAGCATTTCGCGATGCGCGTCGGCGACCTCTGCGAGGCGGAAGGCCACCACGCCGAGATCCTCTACGGCTGGGGCCATTGCACCGTCACCTTCTGGACGCACAAGATCAAGGGCCTGCACGAGAACGACTTCATCATGGCCGCCAAGGTCGAAGGGCTGATGGACGAACCCTACGCCCCGGTGTCGGAATCCATGGGCGACGTCTCCCCCACCGTGCGGCACGGGTGATTTCCACCCTTCCCCTCAACTTTTTCCCTCTCCCCTCCGGGGAGAGGGTTAGGGTGAGGGAAACCAGCCCGCGAGACAGACCATGCCCAACGCCCAGCCCGCCGTCATCCAATGGGGCCTGTCCAGCTACAGCGGCTGGGGCGTCAACGGGCTGCAACTGGCGCTGAGCTGGACGCGCAGCGGGCGGCTGGTGCCGGTCTGCTCGCTGCCGCCGCGTCTGGAGGACATCGCGCTGTCCCCGCTGGAATGGCGGCGCATGGCCGGCTTCGTCCGCGAGTCCGAGGCGCTCTGCCGGCAGATCGCGCCCCACGCGGGGCAGGAGGTCGGGGTGTCGGTGCCGGTGCTGCGCGGGCTCGGCAACAACCTCGTCGGCAGCCGGTCGGTGGAGGGCGTGACCCTGAAAGGCCAGCCCACCGTCGGCGTCTGCTATCTGGAGGATTCCACCATCGACGCGGAGGGCCGGGCGCGGGCGGAGCAGTGCGCGGCCATCGTCGCCGGGTCGAGCTTCGTCGAGCGGGTGCTGACCGGCGCCGGCATCGGGCGGGTGCGCACGGTCCTGCAAGGCGTCGATCCCACCCATTTCCACCCGGCGCCCAAAGTCGGCTGGTTCAGGGACCGCTTCGTGGTCTTCTCCGGCGGCAAGCCGGAGTTCCGCAAGGGGCAGGACCTCGCCCTGCTCGGCTTCCGCGCCTTCGCCGAGCGCCATCCGGAGGCGCTGCTGCTGACCGCCTGGCACAACCCCTGGCCGGAGAGCGCCCGCTCGCTGGAGGCCAACCCCGCCGTGGCGCCGGTCCGCTTCCACGAGAACGGGCAGTTCGACGGCGCGGGCTGGGCCGCCGCCAATGGCTTGCGCGCCGATCAGGTGATGGACCTCGGCCCGGTGCCCAACGCCGACATGGCCCGCATCCTGCGCGAGGTCGACGTCGGCCTGTTCCCCAATCGAGGCGAGGGCGGGACCAACCTCGTCGCCATGGAATGCATGGCCTGCGGCGTGCCGGCCATCCTGTCGGCCAACACCGGGCATCTCGACCTGATCGGGGCGGATCGCTGCGTGCCGCTGACCCGGCAGAGCGCCATCCGGACCGACTTCGGCACCGACGGCTGGGGCGAGAGCGACGTGGAGGAGATCGTCGCAACGCTGGAAGGGCTGTGGGCCGACCGCACCCGCGCCGCGGCCATCGGGCGGGCGGGCGCCGCCTTCCTGGCCGGGCTGACCTGGGACCGCTACGCGGACGGTGTGGCCGACGTCGTTGAGTCGGTGCTGTAGCGCCTACAGCGCCTTCACCGCCGCCAGCAACCGCTCCACCTCCGCCTCGTCGTTGTAATAGTGCGGAGAGGCGCGGACGACCTCGGTCAGGCCGCGGGCGTCCATGTCGAAGGGGGTCGAGGGTGCGGAGGATACCGACAGGTTGATCCCCTGCCCGCGCAGCGCGGCCTTGATGGCGCGCGGGTCGTGGCCGTCCACCGTGAAGGTGACGATGGCGCAGCGTTCCGCCCCGAGATCGCGCACCGTCACGCCGGGAAGCGCGTCCAGACCGTGCCGCAGCCTGTCCGCCAGCGCGAAGGCGCGGTCGCGGATCGCCTCAAGCCCCCAGGACAGCGCGTAATCCACCGCCACCCCCAGACCGAGCCGGGCTGCAATGTTGCTCTCCCACAGCTCGAAGCGGCGGGCGTCGGGGCGCATGGTGTAGCGGTCCGGCCCGGCCAGCGCACCGCCGCTGTGGTCGAGCGTGTACGGCTCGATGCGGTCGAGCCACGCCTTGCGCACATAGAGGAAGCCGGTGCCCCGCGGCGCGCGCAGGAATTTGCGCCCGGTCGCCGACAGGAAGTCGCAGCCCAGCGCCTCGACGTCCACCGGCATCTGGCCCACCGTCTGGCAGGCGTCGAGCAGATAGGGGATGCCGTGCCGCCGCGCCACCCGCCCGATGGCGGCCGCCGGGTTGACCAAGCCGCCGTTGGTCGGGATATGGGTGATGGCGATCAGCTTGACCGCCCCCTTCCCCGGCTCCGCGATCATCGCCTCCAGCGCTTCGACGGAGGTCTGGCCGGTCTCGTCGCTGGGGATCACCTCGACCGCCACGCCGGTGCGCCGGGAGGCTTGCAGGAAGGGGATCAGGTTGGCGGCGTATTCGGCGCGCGCCGTCAGGATGCGGTCGCCGGGCCGGAAGCCTTCCCCCGGCAGGGCGGCCAGCGCGTTGAAGGCCATGCCCCAGGCCGCCGTCGCGTTCTCCGCCAGGGCCACCTCCTCCCGCGAGCAGGCGAGAAGGCGGGCCACGGAGTCGTAGACGCCCTCCAGCCGGCCGTTGGCGTGCTCGGCCGCCTCGTAGCCGCCGATGGTGGCCTCCAGCGCCAGATGCGCGGTCACGGCGTCCAGCACCGGCTGCGGCGGCAGGGCGGCCCCGGCGTTGTTGAGATGAACGACGTGCCGGGTTCCCGGCGTCTCCGCGCGGGCGCGCGCGATGTCGATGGTCATGCGGTTTCCCCTGCCCTGCCGCTTGCGGCGGCTAATTTTGTTCGCCGATGTGGACGGCGAGCCAGACGGTCGGGGCCGCGGGATCGGTCCAGGCCACGCGATGCCGCCGCTTGGCGGGGATCATCATCCAGTCACCGGGTCCGAGAGTCCGTTCGGCCTCGCCCTCAAGCTGCAGCCGGGCGGCGCCCTGGAAGACGAGCACGAACTCGTCCCAGCCCTGATCGTACCAGAAGCCGTCGGGGGACGCCTGACCGGTGGACAGGATGCGTTCGATGCGCACCGTCCCCGACGACGCAGCTTCCGTCAAGGTCGCGAAAATCTCGCCCGGCAAGGAACCGGATGGCAGGCCCGCCAGCAGGTTGCCGGCCGGGACGGTCATCCCCAGAGTTCGGGGGCCGGCGGACACAGCGTGCCGCCGTCGTAATGCAGGGCCGGCGTGCGGTCCTCGGCCAGAAGCAGCGGCCCGTCGAGGTCGACGTAGCGCGCGCCCTGGGCCAGCAGCACGGCCGGCGCCATGGCGAGCGAGGTGGCGACCATGCAGCCGACCATGATGTCGAAGCCGGCCTCCTGCGCCGCCTGCTTCAGCAGCAGCGCCTCGGTCAGGCCGCCGGTCTTGTCCAGCTTGATGTTCACCACCCGGTAGATGCCCTTCAGCCGGTCGAGCGAGTCCAGCCCGTGGCAGGATTCGTCGGCGCCCAGCGGCACCGGGCAGTCGATGCCGCGCAGCGCCTCGTCCTCGCCGGCGGGCAGCGGCTGCTCGATCAGTTCCACCCCCAGATCGGCCAGCACCGGGGCGAAGCGGTGGAGCATCTCCAGCGTCCAGGCCTCGTTGGCATCGACGATCAGGCGGGTGGTTGGGGCGGCCTCGCGCACCGCGCGCACGCGGTCGAGGTCGCCCTCCCCGGTCAGCTTCATCTTCAGCAGCGGATGGTCCGCCGCCCGCGCCTTGGCGGAGGCAGCCATCGCCGCGGGCTCGTCCACGCTCAGCGTGTAGCAGGTGGTCAGCTTCCTCGGCGCGTCGGGCAAGCCGGCGAGCCGCCATGCCGGTTTGCCCGCCTGTTTGGCCTCAAGGTCCCACAGCGCGCAATCCAGCGCGTTGCGCGCGGCCCCCGGCGGCAGAAGGGTGCGCAGCCGCTCGCGGTCCAGCCCGTCCGCCACCGCCCCGGCCAGGGACTCCAGCGTCCTGACGGTCTCGTCCAGCGTTTCCCCGTATCGGGCGTAGGGCACGCATTCCCCACGGCCCCGCTTGCAGGATTCAACCACCTCGGCGACCACGACCTCGGCCTCGGTCTTGGCGCCGCGCGATATGCGGAAGGTCCCCGCGATGGGGAAGGTATCGCGGCGGACATAAAGACGGCGGGCGGTGGACGACATGAAACTCTCCAGCAACGCGGCGGACCCGAAGTGTAAGCAAACCCGCCGCGATGACCAGAGCAGGGTGCGAATGCCAGCCTTACCCGTGAAGCCCGGCGCCGTTCATTCCTATTCGCCCACCCATGCCGGCGGTTGCAGGCGCCTGCTGCTGGCGCGGGTCCGGGTCCTGCACGATCACCCCGTACCAGCCCAGCCCCTTGTAGGTTTCGTAACCCGGCGTCAGCGCGTAGCCGTAGGTGCGTCCGGACCCGTCGGCGTAATGGCCCATGCTCTCGCCGCTGCGGCGGAGCTGGACGGTCTCGCTGAGGATGCCGCGCCCGTCGGACGAGGCGATCACCCGGTGCCGCGCGTCGAGCAGAAGGCAGCGCGAGCGGGAGCGCTCCTCGTCCTCCAGCCGCACGCCCTGGACGACGGCGGCGGCCTGGGGTTCCCAGTCGAAGAAGATGCCCAGCACGCCGATGGGATCGCCATCCGCCTCGCCGCCGCGCCGGATCGCGGTGGCGTAGGTGGCGACCACGCGGTCCTCCAGGCGGCCGTTGCGCGACACGTCGCCCACCGTGAACTCGCCGCCGTTGCGCGTGGCCAGCGCCTGACGGAACCACCCCTCGTCCCCCACGCGGGCGCCCTGGGCGCCGGGGTAGCGGCCGGGACGGCCGGTGGCGATCACCTCCCCCTTCAGGTCGGCGATCCACAGGTCGAGATAGACGGTGTAGGACTCCAGAATGACGCTCAGCCGGTGCGAAGCGTGCTGGCGGTTCACCTCCGTCGGGTCGGCGGCGCAGTCCACCACCGCGCTGTCGGTCGCCCACCAGCGCACGTCGCAGGACCGCTCGTACAGGTTCCGGTCGATGATCTCGATCATGTTCAGCGACAGGTCGGCCAGACGCCGCCCGTGCATCTCCTGCACCATGGCGCTGCCGGTGGTGGTCAGGTGATCGACGCGCGAGACGATCTCCGACCGCAGCTCCTTGGTGATGGTGTTCACCTGCTTGGAAATCTCGGAAACCTCGTTCGCGACAACCGCGAACCCGCGCCCGGCGTCGCCGGCCCGCGACGCCTCGATCAAGGCGTTCATCGCCAGCATCTTGGTGCGGCGGGTGATGTCTTCGATCAAAGACACTTTCCGGGAAGCGACATCCAGGACGCCTCGGGAAAGCTCGAACAGTTCGTTTCCGGCCACACTCATCCCGAACACCTCTGTGAGTTTGGGTGGGATATCTTTTTTAGACGTCTAACCATCAAACGCTGTGCCAAACGCCCTTTCGGAACCATCGGAACGCGCAAAGCCGCGGAACGCCTGCGTTTAGGGGCGGCGCTCCGGGTTCAGCCTCAACGTTTCTGAGATGTCAGTTTCGAAATTGTGATGAATTCGGCGTCATATTGGAGTTCGAACAATCACACGCGGCACCGCCCTCGCTGCGCCGCACCCCGCGCACCGCGTGCGCCGCAACAAAAGCACCGGTTTCTCCTAAAAAATGAGGCAAAAGGTCGCACGACCCCCGTCCGCCGCTCCGGCGCTGCTCAGCATACAAGCAAACGCCCAGCGGCTGACCAATGCCTAACGTATAAGCAAGCGCAAAATCCGGGACAAGCAAGCGGCGGATCGCGCAAGACCGCGTCAGGCGACCTTGTGCATCTCATCGAGGAAAAGCTGCACCTCGCGGGTCAGGCGATCGGCTTGGACGCTCATCCGCTCCGACGCGGCGAACACCTCGTGGGCCGTGCCGCTGGTCCGCTCGGCGGCGGTGGTGACGTCCTGGATGTCCACAGTGACGGCGCGGGTGCCGGCGGCGGCCTGATCCATGTTGCTGACGATCGAACGGATCGCCGAGCCCTGCTGCCCGATGCCCGCGGCGATGCCGCCGGCGATCTGGTTGATGTCCTGGATGGTATGTCCGATGCCGACGATGGAGGCGACCGCCACGTCGGTGGAGGACTGGATGCCGGCGATCTGCCCGGCGATGTCGCCGGTGGCCTTGGCGGTCTGGTCGGCCAGCCGCTTGACCTCCTGCGCCACGACGGCGAAGCCCTTGCCGGCCTCGCCGGCGCGGGCCGCCTCGATGGTGGCGTTGAGCGCCAGCAGGTTGGTCTGGCTGGCGATGTCGTTGATCAGGGTGACCACCTCGCCCACCGTCTTGGCGGCGCCCGACAGCTCGGCGATCAGCGCGTTGGAGCGCTCGGCCTCGCCCGCCGCGTTGGCGGCGACCTTGGCGACCTCCTCCACCTGCCGGGCGATCTCCCGGATCGACGCCGACAGCTCCTCCGTCGCGACGGCGACGCTGCCGACGGAGGAGCCGGTCTGCGACGCGGCGGCGGCCACCGAGGAGGCCTTGCCGGTGGCGGTCTGGGCGTCGGTCTCCATGGTGCGGGCCGACATCTCCAACTGGTGGGCGGTGCCGGAGACCTGTTCGCACACCGCGCGGATCTGCGTCTCGAAGCGGTCGGTCACCCCGGCGAAGCCCTTCACCTTGGCGGCGATGGCGTCGGTGGCGGTGTTGATGGTGCGCGACGCGTGCAGGAAATTGCCCTGCATGCCCTTCAGCACGATCCGCCGGAAATACTTGTTGGCCGACACGTAGCTCATCGAGGCGGTGGCTTCGCGGATGAAGGCGTCGGTGCGGTCGATCGAGTCGTTCAGGGCGTGCATCAGCTCGCCGAGGTCGCCCTTCTCCCGCACGTTGACGACCCGCGCCTCGAAGTCGCCGCGCGACACCGCCTGGCAGACGGCCACCGCCTGCCCCACCGCGGCGCGGGCGCGCACCATGCACAGCATGACGCCGGCCAGCGCGGCCAGGGCCGCGGCCCCGATCCCGATGCGCAGCGGCGCGCCGCCGACGCCCAGCGCGTCGGTCACCAACAGCGCTGCGACGAGCAGCGCGGCGACCGCCCCCAGGCCGAACGCCTTAGAGAGAGAAGACGAATTCGTCATACCCGATCCCCTTCTCCGTCAGCAGCCCGACAACGGTGGCGAAGGCCTCGTTCATGCCCTGCTTGCGGTCTTCATGGCGGTTTTCGATGTCCAGGAGCGTGCGGTAGAGCGGCACCACCTTGTCGATGGCGCTGCGGTCCGGCACCCGGCGCGACGAGTGGTAGCCGACGAGCCGGCCGTTGACGTCGTAGCTGGGGGTGACGTGGGCGAAGACCCAATAATGGTCGCCGTTGCGCGCCCGGTTCACGACGTAGGCGAAGATCTCCTGCCCCGCCCCCAGCGTGTCCCACAGCAGCTTGAACACGCAGCGCGGCATGTCCGGGTGGCGGACGATGGAGTGAGGAGCGCCCATCAGCTCCGCCTCGCTGTAGCCGGCGACGCGCTGGAACACACGGTTGGCGTAGGTGATCCGGCCCTTCAGGTCGGTCTTGGAAACGATGACCTCGTCGGCGTCGAAGAACCGCTCGACCCCGGTCAACGTCCGGTCGCGGGGGCCGGGACTGAGAACAGCGCTGTGTGCCATGTGCCTGCGGTCGCGGGCCGAGAGCCCGGCGCCCCCTTGTTGGTTCGCGGTCGGTTACAGGGCGTACATCTCCCCATCCGCGCGTTCCCGTCGGGCACTGGCGGACGCCGCAAAATAAAGACCATGCAGGTTATACAAAAGATTAAATTTGTTGCTGGACGGAAATATGATTCAGCTCAACCGTCCGCCCGGCATCGCTCAATCGGTGACCGGGCGCAACATTGTGGCGTCGCCTTACTCCGGCGGCCTCACTCCGGTGGATAGGGAACGGTCAGCAACCGGCCGATGGGCGGGTTCTCGACGATGGCCGTCATGCCGTCCGGCCAGCGCACCTCCAGCCGCTCCACAGCGCGGGCGGTGCCCAGCCCGAAATGGGCCACCGGCTCCATCTGGCAGAGATAGCCCGAGCCGGCGCAGACGGACCGCACCTGCCGCCGCCCGTTGGCCGTGCAGGTGACCACGGCGCCGCGCGCCGGCGCGCCGTAGGGGGTCAGCGGCAGCACGCGCAGCCACCCGTTGTGGT
>NZ_WHOR01000289.1:0-6967 GCF_013340925.1 Azospirillum formosense | reverse complement strand
CTCCCCGGGGGGGAGAGGGAGAAACACCCTCCAGCCAGGACGGGTCGCGCGCCAGCACCGGCAGCTCCGCCCGCGTGTCGTCCAGGCGCGGCAGGCTGTCGAGCAGGCCGCGGGTGTAGGGGTGCGTCGCCGCGTGCAGCTCCGACGCGCGGCAGGTCTCGACCACCCGGCCGGCGTACATGATCAGGATGCGGTCGCAGAAGGACGCCACGAGGTTCAGGTCGTGGCTGACGAAGATCATCCCCATGCCGCGGCTGGAGCACAGCTCGTCCATGATCGCCAGCACCTGCATCTGTACCGTCACGTCGAGCGCCGAGGTCGGCTCGTCGGCGATCAGCAGGTCGGGGTTGGGGATCAGCATCATGGCGATCATGATGCGCTGGCCCATGCCGCCCGACACCTCGTGCGGGTACAGGCCGTAGACCCGCTCCGGGTTGCGGATGCGCACGGCCTCCAGCATCTCCAGCGCGCGCCGCTTCGCCTCCGCCGTGCCGGCGCTGGAGTGGACGCGGTAGGCCTCGGCGATCTGGGCGCCGATGGTCATCACCGGGTTCAGCGAGAATTTCGGGTCCTGCATGACCATGGAAATGCGCCGCCCGCGGATGCCGCGCAGCCGCTTCTCCGGCAGGGTCAGCAGGTCCTCTCCCTGAAAGCTCAGCCGGTCGGCGGTGACGATTCCGGGCGGCGGGACCAGCCGCAGGATGGCCCGCCCGGTCATCGACTTGCCGGAGCCGGACTCGCCGACGATGCCCAGCTTTTCCCGACCGACGGTGAAGGAGACGCCGCGCACCGCCTGCGTCACGCCTGTCCGGGTGGGGAAGGAGATGCGGAGGTTCTCGACCTCCAGCAGAGGTTTGTCGCTCATTGGCGGTTGGCTCATTGGCCTTTCGGGTCCAGAACGTCGCGCAGGCCGTCGCCCAGCAGGTTGAAGCCCAGGCTGACCACGAAGATGGCGATGCCGGGCATGGTGGCGACCCACCACTGCTCCAGCACATACTGGCGCCCGGTGGCGATCATCGCGCCCCATTCCGGCGCCGGCGGCTGCGCGCCGAGGCCGAGGAAGCCCAGCCCCGCCGCCGTCAGGATGATCCCCGCCATGTCCAGCGTCACCCGCACGATCAGCGAGGAGGCGCAGAGCGGCACCACATGGCCGAGGATGATCCGCGGCGTCGAGGCGCCCTGGAGCCGCGCCGCGCTGATGAAGTCGCTCTTGCGGATGGTGATCGTCTCGGCCCGCGCGATGCGGGCGTAGGGCGGCCAGCTGGTGATCGCGATGGCGATGATGGCGTTCTCGATGCCCGGCCCCAGCGCCGAGACGAAGGCCAGCGCCAGGATCAGCTTCGGGAAGGCCAGGAAGATGTCGGTGACGCGCATCAGCACCGCGTCCACCCAGCCGCCGAGATAGCCCGCCACCGTCCCGATCAGCAGCCCGGCCACCGGCGCCGTCACCGCGACCAGCGCCACGATCATCAGCGTCAGGCGGGAGCCGTAGAGGATGCGCGACAGGATGTCCCGCCCGAAGGCGTCGGTGCCCAGCCAGTGCGCCGCGCTGGGCGGCAGCAGCCGCTGCGACAGGTCCTGCGCGTAGGGATCGTAGGGAGCGAGCAGCGGGGCCAGCGCCGCCATCAGCACCAGCAGCAGCACGATGCCCAGCCCGATCATGGCCAGCCGGTTGCGCGCGAAGGCCAGCCAGCCCAGATAGACCCGGCCCAGCCGGGCCTGCCCGCGGGACCGCGGCGTCTCCGCCGTCAGCCACGCCCGCAGCCCGTTTTCGGTCGTTTGCGTCTGTGCGGTCATCGCGCCACTCATCTCGCACGGGGGTCCAGCAGACGATAGAGCAGGTCGGACAGCAGGTTCAGGCCGATGAAGACCGCCCCCACCACCAGCGTGCCGCCCAGCACCGCGTTCATGTCGGCCGACAGCAGCGAGTTGGTGATGTAAAGCCCCAGCCCCGGCCAGGCGAACACCGTCTCCGTCAGCACCGACCCCTCCAGCAGCGAGGCGTAGGACAGCGCCACCACGGTCGTCAGCGGCACCGCGATGTTGCCCAGCGCGTGGCGCCAGATCACCCGCGCTTCCGACATGCCCTTGACGCGGGCCGTCGTGATGTATTCCTGGCGGAGCTGGTCCAGCATGAAGCTGCGCGTCATCCGCGCGATGTAGGCCACGCTGTAGAGGCCGAGGATGCCCGCCGGCAGCACCAGATGGTGCAGCGCGCTCCAGAACACGTCGCTCTCGCCGGCCAGCAGGGCGTCCACCGTGATGATCCCGGTCACCGGATCGACCAGCCCCTCGTAGAAGACGTCCACCCGCCCCGGCCCCGGCGCCCAGTCGAGCCGCGCGTAGAAGACCAGCAGCGCCATCAGCCCCAGCCAGAAGATCGGGATGGAATGGCCGATCAGCCCGATCACCCGGATCAGATGGTCCGGCCAGCGCCCGCGATGGACGGCGGCCATCACCCCCGCCGGGATGCCCAGCAGCACGCCGACGACCAGCGCGGCGGTGGCCAGCTCCAGCGTCGCCGGGAAGACGCGCAGGATGTCCTCCAGCACCGGGCGGGAGGTCAGCACCGAGGTGCCGAAATCGCCCTGGATCACGTCGCCGACGTAGCGCAGGAACTGCTGCCACAGCGGCAGGTCCAGCCCCAGCTCCTGCCGGACGCGGGCGTAGGTGTCGGCGGACACGCGGTCGCCGACCACGGCGATCACCGGGTCGATGGGCACCACGCGCCCGATCAGGAAGGTGACGAGCAGGAGGCCGAGGACGGTCAGCGCCACCGAGACGAGCAGCCCCGCCCCGCGAAGCGCATGACGCCGCCCCGGCATCCCCCATCGTTTCAAGTTAGCGGCCAAGTTTCACCCGACTTGAGTTCAAAGTCCCTCTCCCGCCCCGGGAGAGGGAAGGGACCCGTGCAAAGCACGGGAAGGGTGAGGGTACCGCCAAGGATCAGCGCATCGATCCTCGCACGACCCTCACCCGGCGCCTTCGGCGCCACCCTCTCCCGGGTCGGGAGAGGGGCTGGGCAACCCGCCTTACTTCTTGCTGACCTTCCAGTAGTAGTTGCTGTCGAAGCTCGGCCCCCAGACCAGCCCCTCGACGTTGCTGCGCTCCGCGATCACCTCGGTCTGCTGGAACATGATGACGAAGGGCGAGGTCTCCAGCACTTCGCGCTGAAGCTCCTGGTACATCGCGGCGCGCTTTGCGGCGTCGCGCTCCTCCACCGCGGCGGCGGTCTTCTTGGTCAGCTCGGGGATGTCCCAGGCGTTGCGCCAGGACAGCGGCTTGGCCTTCGCGTCGTCGGCGTTGTCCGGGTTGGCGGCGAAGGTGTCGGCGTTGGTGTTCGGGTCCTGGTAGTCGGCGCCCCACTGGTAGAGCAGCGCCTCGTGGTTGCGGGCACGGTACTTGGTGACCACCTGCTTGCCGTCCGCCGGCAGCAGGTTGATCTTGATGCCCGCCGCCGCGGCACTGCCCTGGATGGCCTGGGCCATGTCCATGCTGGGCGAGGTGTTGCGGACGTCCATCGTCACGGTGATGCCGTCCGGATAGCCGGCTTGGCGAAGCAGCTCCTTCGCCTTGGCCGGGTCGTACGTGTACGGGTTCTCCTCCAGCGCGCCGAGGAAGCCCTTGGGCAGGAAGGCCTGATGGACGGTGCCGAGACCGTTCATGATGGTCTTCGCCATGCCGTCGTAATCCACGGCGTATTTGAAGGCCTTGCGCACGTCGGGCTTGGCCAGGACCTCGTTCTTCTGGTTCAGGCCGAAATAATAGAGCGTGCCCTTGGGCGCCTGGACGATGCGGATCTTGTCGTTGCCGCGCAGCGGCTCGAACTGCTCCGGCTTCAGGTTGCGGGCCACGTCGACGTCGCCCTTTTCCAGCAGCAGGCGCTGGGTCGCCGGCTCGGCGATGTGGCGGATCAGCACGCGCTTCACGGCGGGGGCGCCGCCCCAGTAGTTGGCGTTGGCCTCCAGCGACAAAAGCTCGCTGGCCTTCCACTGGCGCAGGACGAAGGGGCCGGACCCGGCGGAGTTGGCCTTGAGGAAGGCGGCGCCGAAGTCGCCGTTGACCTCCTTGCTCTTGACCAGCTTGGCATCGACCACGCCGGAGACGTCGGCGGTCAGGCAGTAGAGCACGAAGGTCGGGGCGTAGGTCTTGTCCGTCTCGAACACCAGGGTCCGCGGGTTGGTCGCGCGGACCTTCTGGTCGACGTTCTCCGGCGTCAGGCCGAACTGGGTCAGGATGAAGGCCGGCCCCTTGTTCATCTTCACGGCGCGCTGGAGCGAATAGGCCACATCCTCCGCCGTCAGCGGGTTGCCGGAGTGGAACTTGATCCCGTCGCGGATGGTGAAGGTGAAGGTCTTGCCGTCGTCGGAGACGGTCCAGCTTTCCGCCACCTGCCCGTAAATCTTGCTGACGTCGTTGACGTCGAAGCGGATCAGCCGGTCATAGACCTGGGCGCCGTATTCCGCCCCCGACAGCTCGAAGATCTCGCCGGGATCGAGCGTCACGATGTCGTCGAACTGCCAGGCCATGACCAGCGTGTCCTTCGGCGTGTCGGCCAGGACCGGCGTGGTCGCAAGACCGAAGGAAAGACCGGCGGACAGAAGGGCGGCGCCGGCCAGACGGCGCGCGAGCGTGTTCATGGTTCCCATACTCCCTGCATGATCCCGAACGACCCCGGACGGGGCGAATTCTCTTTGGAATTCTTAGCGGTTAACGGCCGGATGATCCGGCGGCGCGGGTTCGCCTGTCAAGCGGGCGGCGGTCATAGCGGCCCCCTGCGACCGAACGCGAAGGCCGTACCCCGGTCCGCAACAGGCTTGCCGATCCCGCCCTTCCATCCACATCACTGGCAAAGCGATGGAGGACCCATGGACCAGGAGCGTGAGAACGGCCAGTCGCGCGTGCCCAAGCCGCCGAGCCGCGACGAGGTGGAAAAGATCAGCGACGCGCAGCGTTACATCACCGATGACTGGACCGGCGACGGCGGAAAACCGGCGGACCAATCCAGGGACGACAGCGGACGTTGAGTCCGGGGCGTTGAGTCCGGCACCGTCCCCGCGTAGCCTCGTCCACCGAGGACCACAATCGCGGGGACGACCATGATCGGGAACGACGGAAAGCCGGTATCGAAGGAGGGGCTGCGCCAGCACCTCGCCGCCTACAACACGCAGTCGCGCGGCTCGAAGGAATTCGCGGCGATCCCGCGCGCGCTGGTCACCGTCTGCGACAACCTGAAGGCCGGCAAGACCACCTACGTGAGGTGCCTGGACGGCCAGTTGCAGCTCTCGCGGCGCAAGGACAACAGCGTCCAGGCGGCGTAGCGGCCCGTCAGCCCTCGCCCTTCACCGGAAAATCGAACCAGGGCAGGCGCAGGAACTCATACTCCCGCAGCCTCGGCGCCCGCCCGCGCCGTGTCCAGTCGTGGAGGACGGCGTAGGGCGCCGCCTGATCGAGCGTCCAGGCCGCCTCGTCCCGGTCGAAGAACCAGCCGATGCAGGCGCCGACGAGGCCGAGGAACTCACGCCCCGCCGCGGTCGGCGCGACGCCGAGGAAGCTGACGATGATGTCGTCGAACGGCCCGCGGGCACGATGGTCGCGCATGATCGTCAGGTCCCAGCCGACCCCGTCCCGCAACTCCGGCGGAAGCGGCGCCGTGCAGCGGGCGTCGATGTCGGTGATGAAGACCGGCGCCCCCGCCCGCTCCAGCAGATCCAGAGCCACGAAGAAGCGCGCGCAAGCGTAATAGGTGGTCTCGGCCCCCGGCGCGTGGGCGGACAGGTCGATGCGCTCCAGCGACCAGGACAGACGCCCCGGCTGGGCGGCGCAGCGGCGGTCCAGGTCGGCGCGGTCCTCCGCGCCGGGGTTGACGATGTGGACATGCACGCGGTCGCCCGGCGCGTCCTTCAGGGCATGGGACAGGAACCAGCCGCCGAAGCGCCGCCAATAGCCGGAATCGACGCTGACCAGCAGGATCGCGCCACCACCCGCCGCAGGAGGAACCGGCATCGACCGTTCCCCCGCCTCCGCGATGCGCGGCCGATACCCGGCGAGCGCGTCGAGGAAGGCCGGGCGCGCATCGACCTGCCGCCATTTCGCAGCCTGCGGGTCGGCGCGGATGGCCTCCTCCGACCAGCCGCGCAGACAGCGCCGGACAAGCCGCGAGGCGGTCACCAAGCGCCCTCGGCGGTAAAGGTCATGGGCGATGCAGGCCGCCGCCGCGCCATCCCCCGGCGCGCGCCGCAGCCGGTCCCGCGCCCTCCGGACGATCCGCTCCAGCCGCGCGTCGTCCAGCATGCCGCGGTGGATGGTCAGCACGGCGGTGCGGAACAGCGCGGCCTCCGCCACCTCGCCCGCCCCGCGCTCCAGCGCCGCCAGGAACAGGTCGAGCGCGCGGGCGAGCGGTTCGCCCCATGTCGCCTCCGGGCGGTCGGCGCGAGGGAACTCCGGCAGGGCGCCGCTGGCCTGCAAGGTCGCCATGGCAAGGTTGCTCAGCGCCGCCCCGTCGCCCGGACGCAGCCTTGCGGCCCGGTCGTAGCCCGTCACCGCCCCATCGGCCTCCCCTGCCGCCAGCCTCGCACGCCCCACGGCGGCCCAGCCGTCGGCGCTGTCCGGCGCCAGGGACAGGGCGTGGGCCAGCCAGCGCTCCGCCGCCAACCGTTCCGGCCCACCGGCCAGCAGCCGCCCCGCCGCCAGCGCCGCCGCCCCATAGCCAGGATCGATGCGGAGCGCGGCGCGGAAGCATCTGAGCGCCTCTTCCACCCGTCCCAAATCCTCACGGGCCAGATCGCCGAGCGCCAGCCCGCGGTTGAAGGCCGCCTTGGCGCGCGCCGGCTCCAGCGCCAGCGCACGCGCGTGTTGCCCGGCCGCCCGCACCGCGTCTCCGCCGCCGCGGCGCAGGCTGCCCAGATTGTCGTGATAGTCCGCCGCCTCCGGGTCCAGCGCGATGGCCAGGACGATCAGCGACACC
>NZ_WHOR01000288.1:0-7041 GCF_013340925.1 Azospirillum formosense | reverse complement strand
GCCTGGACGGGCGCACGCTGGGCGATCGAGTACAACCAGCAGGATGAGTTGGCGCGGCTGCTCGATTCGGGGCTGGATATAAACGCCCGGAACAGCGATGGATGGACGCTGCTGATGGTTGCCGCTTGGAAAGGCAATCTGAAGAGCGTGCAATATCTGGTCGGACGCGGCGCTGATCAAAGAGCACGAAACAACAATGGAGAAACAGCCGCTCAGCTTACTTCCGACGCCAATGTGCGAACGTTTCTAGGCGGTGCGAAGAAAGCTGGTCCCAAACCAGCACAAGATAACTATTGCACGCGTATGTATCACGAGGCGACGCGCCTGTGCGACACGGGTGGTGCCGGAAGTTACTGTCGCATCAGAGCGGCAAACGACGCCCAGGAGTGTGAGAAGACGGGACGCTGGCCCTAACCACCTTGGGGGTGAGCGGCAGTCCGCAAGGCGGGAAGGCCGGCTATGCGCCGACGTTCCCGCCTTTCTCCCCTTACGCCGTCTGGGCTTCCAGCCCGTAGGCCAGCAGCCGTTCCACCGACGCGCGGCGGTCGCCGGCCGTGGCGAAACGGGCGCGGGCCTCGGCGGACTGCCGGTCGCGGAAAGCCGCGTCGCTCGCCAGCGCGGCGGCGCGCTCCAGGAACGCCGCGTCGTCGGCCACCGTGAAGGCCGGTCCGGCCACGGTCGCCACGTCGCCCGCCGCTATGGTCACCACCGGAACCCCGTCGGCCAGCGCGAAAGCCGCGCTGCCGCCGCCGCCCTGGCGGCGCGGGTTCAGATAGGCGGTGACGAGGGGGTGCAGCGCCCGCACGTCCTCCACGTCGCCCAACGTGTGGACGCGGTCGGCGTTGCGCAGGGCGGCGATCCGCTGCGGCAGCGACTCCACGCCGCCGGCGACGGCGATCCGGGCCTCCGGCAGGCGGTCAAGCAGCGAATCCGCCAGCGCCAGGAAGTCCGGGCCGGCCTCCTGGTCCAGGCGGTTGCCGACCACGAGGAAGAGCGGCCCCCCATCCGGCCCGACCTCGGGAATGCCGAAATCGGCGCGGCTGCGCTCCGGCCCCGTGGGCGGCAGGGTCCAGCCGAAGGAGAAGGGGCGGAAGCGTTCCGCCATGTCCGCCGGCCAGCCCTGGGGCGTGTCGGCCTCGCCATAGCCCAGCACCAGCCGGGCCATCGACAGCGGCAGGCCCGAGGAGGTCGGCAGGCAGATCACCGGGCGCGCGCCGGAGAACAGGTCGGCCACCACGTTGGACCCGCCGAAGGCGACGATCACGTCGGGGTCGAAGCCGTCAACGTAATCGACGATGGCGTTCACCTTCTCCTCGTCGAAGCGCTTCTGCGGGAAGGACATCATGCGGACCCGAGTGCCGAAGGCGGCGATGACCTGCTCCCCGTCATAGTCCTCGGTGATGTTGTAGGAATATTCGGGGACGAATCCGTTCTCGCCGGTGATGGCCATGGCGTTCGGGTTGATGATGACCACCTCGCGCCCGAATTCGTCCTGCAGGCGGCGGGCAAAGTCGAAGGCGTCCGCCGTGGGCTGGTGCCCGGCGCCGAGCATCTGGTTGGTGATCAGGGCGATCCGTTTCACCTCGCCGCGCGGCGTGGCGCGCTTCATGCGGCGGCGCAGGTGGTAGCGCAGCGCCGTCTCGTCCACCATCAGTCGGTAGTAATCGGTGAGGTTCCCGGTGTGGAAGGCGCCGGCATTGCCGTGCCGTGCCGCACCCTGGAACAGCTGCATCGCCATGCCCCAGAAGGCGTAATGGATCGACGGCACGGTGAAGCGCATCGGGTCTTCCAGGACGGCGTCCGTCAGCGCTTCGTAATGGGCGACGTCGCCGTCGAGCCAGAACAGCAGCGAGTGGCGCCGCATCACGTCGCCCATGGCGTATCCCGCATCGACTTCCGTCGTTGCGGCGCGGCGGGTCTCGTCGTCGTAGCGGCGGATCAGCCCAGCCAGAGCGCTGACGTTGCCCCAGCCTTCGCCCTCGTTGGTCAGCAGGGTCAGGGCGCGGGCAAAGCTCACCGCCGCGTCGCGGGTCTGGCCGGTGGCGTGCAGGGCGTGGCCGAGATTGGCGTGCAGCAGGGGTGAAGTCGGGTCGCCGGCCACCGCCTGTCCGATCAGGTCCACCGCCTCCGCCGGACGCCCGCCTTGCAGCCCGATGACGCCAAGCAGGTGCAGCGCGTCCGGATGGCCGGGCGACGCCGCCAGCACCTCGCGGTACAGGCGTTCCGCCTCCGCGGTGCGGCCGGCGCGGTGGTGTTCGGTCGCAACGGCCAGCGTCTGTTCGATGGTGTCCATGGTCGGCGTTCCTGCTGCTTGGTCCCTGACGGCATGTTTACGCGCTTTTAGGGCGGATGCGCTGAACTTTTCCCATGCAGCGCACCGCGACATTCTTGTGGCATCTTGTCCCGACGGCAACCCTGGCGATTGCCCTCGCGTTCGTTTCGCCTGGCGTCCCCCGAGCGCAGGGCGGCGCCACCGCCGCCGAAACCACTCCGGCGCGGCAAATCGTCATCAGCCTGACGGAGCGCCGGCTTCATCTGCTGGAGGAGGGACGCCCGCCGCGCTCCTTCCCCGTCGCCATCGGGCGGCCCGGCGTGGCGATTCCGCTGGGGGACAGCCAAATCCTGCGCAAGCGGCGCAACCCGACCTGGCGCCCCACCGCCAACCAGCGCCGGGAGAATCCGGCGTTGCCGGCGTCGGTGCCGCCGGGGCCGTCCAACCCGCTGGGCAAGTTCGCGCTCGACCTCGGCTGGACGGCCATCGCCATCCACGGCACCAACGAGCCGGATTCGGTGGGCCGCCGGGCCAGCGGCGGCTGCTTCCGCATGCTGCCCGCCGACATCGCCACCCTGTTTGAGATGGTGCCGGTCGGAACCCCCGTCCGAGTCGTCTCCGGGCCGGTGGTCCTCCCGCCACCGCAAGCCGCCGCTGCGGTCGCCGTCGCGGCGGAGTTCCCGGCTCCGACCCCGGCGCCCCTTCCGAAGGTTGCGCCACCGCTTCCCATCCTGCCCGACCCGCGCTGCGCCACGGCCGGCGCACCGCTGCGCCGGATGATCTGCACGGTGCCGGACCTCGCCGCGCTGGACGGGCGGGCGCGCGGCCTGCACCAGCGCCACCTCGCCGCCCTGCCGGCGGAGCGCCGCGATGCCGCGGCCTATGCGCTGCTTCAGGAGGAGCGCCGCTTCGACGACCGCATCACCGCCCGCTGCTGGGTCCGCCGCGGCATGGAGGAGGACCCGGCGGTCGCTGCCGCCGCGCGGGCCTGCCTGAGCGACGCCCTGACCCTGCGATTGGAGGAGGCAAAGCGCCGCTGATCGCCGCCGGATCCGCACAGGAAACTTGTCACGACTACGAAGGACTGCTACGCCGCTCAGGCTTGGCCATCCGGGGCTCTCCCAAGGGCGAATCGTGCATGCCGTTTGACTATTACCTGAACATCGCCGCGTCGGGCCTGCTGACCGGACTGGTCTACGGGCTGGCGGCGCTCGGCCTGTCGGTCATCTTCGGCGTCGTGCGCGTGGTCAATTTCGCGCATGGCGAGATGATGGTCGCCGGCATGTACGGCGCCGTGCTGCTGGCCGGAGTTCTCGGGCTCGACCCGATCCTGGCGGCGCCCGTCGTCGCGGCGGTGCTGTTCGCCTTCGGCTGGGTGCTGCAGCGCGGGCTGGTCAACCGCTTCGTGGAGCGGCCCGAGCACATGCAGTTCATCCTGCTGCTGGGCATTGCGACGATCATCCTGAACGCCATGCTGATGCTGTTCGGGCCGGATTCGCGCAACGTCATGGTGCCCTACAGCTTCGACACGGTGGAGATCGGGCCGCTGCTGCTCGACGCGGTGCGGCTGCGCGCCGGAGCCGGGGCGATCGTGGTGACGGTGGCGCTGTTCGCCTTCTTCCGCTTCAGCCGCACCGGCAAGGCCATCCGCGCCTGCGCCGACAACCCGCTGGGCGCCCGCGTCGTCGGGCTGAACATCGACGGGCTCTACGCGCTGACCTTCGGCATCGGCGCCGGGGTGGTGGGCATCGCCGGGGCGCTGATGACTCTGCTGGTCGACTCCCGGCCGCAGCTCGCGCCGGAATACACGCTGCTCAGCTTCATCATCGTCATCGTCGGCGGGCTGGGCAGCCTGCCGGGCGCCCTGCTCGGCGGCATGCTGATCGGCTTTTCGGAGGCGATGGCCGGCTTCCTGCTGGACCCCTCGCTCAAATCCCTCTTCAGCTATGGTGTGCTGATCGTGGTGTTGCTGCTGCGCCCGCAGGGCCTGCTGGGGAAACGGTCGTGACGGGGCGCGGGATCGTCCTTCTGGCGCTGTGCGGCGCGCTGCTGCTGGCCGCGCCGATGGTCGCCGACCGCTACGTCCTTTCGGTGCTGACCACGGTGCTGTGGTTCGCCTATGTCGGGCAGGCGTGGAACGTGATGATGGGCTTTTCCGGCCTGCTGTCGCTGGGCCACGCGCTCTATGTCGGGCTGGGGGCCTACGCCAGCGCCGCTCTGTTCGTGCATTTCGGCATCGGCCCCTGGGCGGGCATGTGGGTGGCCATGCTGGCGGCGACGGCGGCGGGCTGCTTCATCGGCTTCCTGGGCTTCCGCTTCGGCGTGCGCGGCGTGCATTTCGCGCTGCTGACCATCGCCTTCGCCGAGGTCGCGCGCATCGGCTTCGACCATCTGCAATGGTTCGGCGGCTCGGGCGGCTTCTTCATCCCGGTGGCGGGCGACGCCGGCAACGACCTGCTGAACCTGCGCGGCTCGCCGGAGCTGTTCTACTACGTGATCCTGGCGCTGGTCCTGGCCGCGCTGGCCCTGTCGCGGGTCCTGCTGCACAGCCGGCTTGGCTACCAGTGGCTGGCCGTGCGCGAGGAGCCGGAGGCGGCGGAGGCGGTCGGCGTCGACCTGTTCCGCGCCCGCATCGCGGCGGTGGCCGTGTCCTCCGCCCTGACCGCGCTGGGCGGGGTGTTCCAGGCCTTCTACTTCAACAACCTGTTCCCCGAGCAGGTCTTCTCCATGGGCCGCTCCATCGAGATCATCCTGCCGGCCATCGTCGGCGGCATCGGCACGCTGATCGGGCCGATCCTCGGGGCCTTCATCCTGACCCCGCTGGGCGAGCTGCTGACCTTCCTGATCGAGGCGACCGGCTTCGACCTGCCGGGCCTGAAGCAGCTCTTCTACGGGGTGGCGCTGGTGGTGATCGTCGTCTACCGCCCGGACGGTGTGTGGCCGTGGCTGGCCGACCGGCTCGGGCTCGTCCGCCGCCCTGGGGAGGATGCGTGATGGCCGGGCTTCTGGAGGTCGAGGGCCTGTCCAAGCGGTTCCGCGGGCTGAAGGCCGTCTCCAACGTCGGCTTCTCCGTGCCGGAGGGCCGGATCGTCGCGCTGATCGGGCCGAACGGCGCCGGCAAGACGACCACCTTCAACCTGATCGCCGGGGTCTTCCCGCCCGATGAGGGGCGGGTGCATCTGAAGGGCGCGCCGATCACCGGGCTGAAGCCCAACCACATCTGCACGGCGGGCATCGGCCGGACCTTCCAGATCGTCAAGCCCTTCGGGCAATTGTCGGTCGAGGAGAATGTGGTGGTCGGCGCGCTGGCCCGCGAACGGTCGGTGGCGGCGGCGCGCGACCACGCCCGGCGGGTGCTGGACCGGCTGGGGCTGGCCGATCAAGCCACCCGCCCGGCGCGCAGCCTGACCCTGCCGGACCGCAAGCGGCTGGAGGTCGCCCGCGCGCTCGCCACCCGCCCGAACCTGCTGCTGCTGGACGAGGTGCTGGCCGGCCTGCGCCCGACCGAGGTCGACCGCATGGTCGAGGTGCTGCGCGACCTGAACCGGCGCGAGGGCATGACGATCCTGATGATTGAGCATGTGATGCGCGCCGTGATGGCCCTGTCCGACCGGGTGGTCGTCCTGGACCACGGGGAGAAGATCGCGGATGGCCTGCCCGCTGAAGTTGTGGCGAACCCCAAGGTGATCGAATCGTATCTGGGCGCCGAGGATATCTGACCGGCCGTTCGCCCCAGGCGGCCCCGGCGCTGGAAACACTCCTTTAATGTTTGTTGGCCCATCATTCGTTCCCAGATAAGGGCAACGACCGACACAGCAACGTCCGGTCGAGAAATCAAGCGTCCGGAAAGGATGCTGCACGGGAGGAACGAATGAAGGCACTCGGCAATCTGCGGATTGGCCAGCGGCTGTCCATCGGCTTCGCGGCGGTGATCGCGGTGCTGGTGGTGACGGTCGGCACCGGCCTGCTGCTGACCGACAACGGGAAGACGCTCAGCCGTCTGGTGGCCGATGTCCGCATGCCGACGGCGCTGGCCGGGCAGGGCATCGTCGCATCCGTCACCGCGACCAACGCGGCCATGCAGGGCTATCTGCTGACCAACCGCGAGGACCTGAAGCAGGAGCGCAACGTCGCCTGGGACCGCATCGACGCCCTGCGCCAGGAGATGGACGGCCTGTCCGCCCGCTGGTCCGATCCGCAGGTCCAGGCCACCTGGGACGCGGTGAAGCCGCTGCTCGACCATCTCCGCCGCGATCAGGACATGGCGGAATCGCTGGGCACCATCGGCGACCAGATGGGGGCGCTGAACTCCCTGAACGACGACGCGATCCCGCGCGCCAACCAGGTGATGAGCCTGCTGGTCGGCGACGCCCGGTCGAACGACTCCAGCGGCCTGATCCCGCGCCAGCGCGCCCTGCTGCAGGCCGACACGGAGGGGATGATCCAGGGCGCCGACCGTCTGGTGATGATCCAGGCGGTTCTGCTGACCCTGGGGCTGCTGATCGCGGCGGCGGCGATCCTGCTGACCGCGCGCTCCATCGTGCGGCCGCTGGGCGCCATGACCGAGGCGATGCGGCGGCTGGCCGACGGCGACGCCGCGACCCCTGTGCCGGCCACCGGGCGGGGGGACGAGATCGGGCAGATGGCCAAGGCGGTGCTGGTCTTCAAGGACAACATGATCGCCGCGCGGGAAGCCGCCGCGCGCGAGCAGGCGGAGCAGGACGCCCCCGCCCGCCGCACCCCCGCCACCGCGGAGCCGTCCGCCAGCC
>NZ_WHOR01000287.1:0-7084 GCF_013340925.1 Azospirillum formosense | reverse complement strand
CCGCTGCGCAGGGGAGGGAGTTTTGTCCCCTCCCCCGCTCAGCGGGGGAGGGTTAGGGTGGGGGCAACGTCATCCAACTCACGCCACGAGGCGCGGCTTGGCGGAGAGGTTCGGCCGGAAGGCGCGGGCGTCGTACTGGTAGACCCAGTTGGCCTGGATGCCGGTAGCCTGCGGGTTGAACAGGCCGCGCAGCCAGTACATGAAGTCGCGCTTCGCCTGGGCCAGCGGGGAGGGCAGGTGATAGGTCCGCCCGCGCTCCCGCGCCTCCAGCTGGACGCGGCTGGTGCGGGGAAGCCGCTCCGCCTCGTAGTCGCGCAGCGCAGACGCCACGTCGCTCCCATGCCCCTTCAGGGATTCGGCCAGCACATAGGCGTCCTCGATCGCCATGGCGGCGCCCTGCGAGAGGAAGGGCAGCATGGGGTGTGCCGCGTCGCCCATCAGCGTGATGCGGCCCTTCGACCAGCTCGTCATCGGGTCGCGGTCGAACAGGCCCCACTTGTAGACCTGGTCCACCTTGCTGAAGAGCGTCTCCACATTGCGGTGCCAGCCGCGGAAGGCGCCGAGCATCTCCTCCTTGCTGCTGGGGGCGTTCCAGGACTCCTCCACCCACTCCTTGGTCTCGGCGACCGCCACGATGTTCACGGCCTTGCCGCCGCGCACGTAGTAGGTCACGACGTGGCTGTGCGGCCCGAACCAGAAGGAGGCGTCGGGGCTGACATAGTCCACCACCCCGCCGGTCGGCACCACGGCGCGGTAGCACATGTGGCCGGTGAAGCGCGGCGCCTCCGGCCCGAAGAGGGCGGAGCGCACGACGGAGCGCACGCCGTCGGCGCCGACGATCAGGTCGGCCTCGTACTCGCTGCCGTCGCTGAAGCTGGCGACCGCCGAGTTCTTGTCCTGGCGGACGCCGGTGCAGCTCACCCCGAAGTTGGCGACGCTGTCCGGGACCAGCGAGGCCAGGATGGCGTGCAGGTCGGCGCGGTGGATGTGGATGAAGGGCGCGTCGTAGAGCACCGGGCAGGTCTCGATCAGCGGCGTGCGGAAGGTCTCCCGCCCGCTGCGCCAGTTGCGCCCGACCAGCGACTGCGGCAGGAAGCCGGCGGCCAGCATCTTGTCGAGAAGCCCCAGCGACTTGATGACCTTCACCGCGTTCGGCGTCATCTGGATGCCGGCGCCGATCTCGCCGAAGCCCGGCGCCCGCTCGAACAGGCGGACCTCGAAGCCGCGCTGGAGCAGGCTGCCGGCCAGCGCGACGCCGCCGATGCCGCCGCCGACGATGCCAATTCGCATGTTGGTTCGCACTCTTGCCTCCTGAAGGACGGCGACCGAGAATTGTTCGGTCGTTCGTTTAATTATTTGTGACACGGCCTTTCGCCGTCGCTGTGGCCTCAGCCGCCCAGATAGGCGCGCAGCAGGTCGGGATCGCCGCGCAGCTCCGCCGAGGGGCGGCTGGCGGTGATGCGGCCCGTCTTGACCACATAGGCCCGGCTGGCGACGCCCAGCGCGTTGTGGATGTTCTGCTCGACCAGCAGGACGGTGACGCCGTGGCCGTTGACGGAGCGCACCACGTCGAACACCTCGTCGGCCATCTTCGGGCTGAGGCCGAGGCTGGGCTCGTCCAGCATCAGCAGCCGCGGCTCCGACATCAGCGCGCGGGCGATGGCGAGCATCTGCTGTTCGCCGCCGCTGAGCGTTCCGGCCATCTGGCGCGACCGCTCGCGCAGGCGGGGGAAGCGGTGGAAGGCCATGCCGATGCGCCGCTGCACCTCCTCGCGCGAGCGGCAGAGATAGGCGCCGAGCGCAATGTTCTCCTGCACCGTCATGTTCGGCCAGACGTGCCGTTCCTCCGGGCAGTGGGCGATTCCGGCGGCGACGATGCGGTCGGCGGGCAGGTTCGCGATCGACTTGCCGTTCCAGACGATGGTGCCGGAGCGCGCCTTCAGCAGGCCGGAGATGGCCCGCAGGATGGTGCTCTTGCCCGCACCGTTGGCGCCGATCAGGGCGACCGTCTCGCCGGCCCGCACGTCCAGCGACACGCCGTGCAGCGCCGCGGTGGAGCCGTAGGCGACGTGCAAGCCCTCCACGGCGAGGACCGGCGCGTCGGCGGCCTGCGCGATGGCGGAGGGCGAGGGGGATTCGGAGAGCAGCGTCATGCGGCGGCCTTTCCGAGATAGGCTTCGGCGACCTGCCGGTTCTCCAGGATCTCGGCCGGCCGGCCCTCGACCAGCTTGCGGCCGAAGTTGAGGACGACGATCCGGTCGGACACCGACATGACCAGATCCATGTTGTGCTCCACGATCAACAGGGCGTCGATGCTGCGCCCGACCAGCGTCTTCAGCACCGCGCCGAAGGTCCCGGCCTCGTGGCTGTTCAGCCCGGCGGCGGGCTCGTCGAGCATCAGCAGGCTGGGCTTGGCGGCCAGCGCCACCGCGACCTCCAGCAGGCGCAGCTCGCCGCAGGACAGCAGATGCGCCGGGGCGTTCATGCGCTGGGCGAGGCCCATGGTCTCGACGATGGCGGCGGCGCTCTCCCGCGCCTCCCGCTCGGCGCGGCGCACCGCCTCGCCGGGGAAGAAGGTGGCGAGGAGGGATTGGCGGCTCGCCATGTAATGGCCGGTCAGCACATTCTCGAAGACCGTCAGCCGCTTCATGACGCTGGTCTTCTGGAAGCTGCGGACGAGGCCGAGCCGGGCGATGGCGTGGGGCTTGCGGTTGGTGATGTCCTGCCCCTTGAAGCGCACCCGCCCGTTGCTCGGCGCGTAGAAGCCGGTCAGCATGTTGAAGCAGGTCGTCTTGCCGGCGCCGTTGGGGCCGATCAGGCCGACGATCTCGCCGGGCTCGATGTGGAAGCTGAAGTTCTTGACCGCGGTGATGCCGCCGAAGGTCATGGTCAGGTCGTCGGCGCGCAGCAGCGGCTGCCGGTTCGCGGTCGGCTCGGTGATCGGCTTGGGGGTCGCCGTCATACGGTGCGCTCCTTCGCGGCGTTGAGGGTCGGCTTGGCGGCCTGCTGCTCGCGGCGCAGGGCGATGAAGCCCATCAGGCCGTTGGGCAGGAACAGGACGATGGCCATGACGATCAGCCCGAACAGGGTGAGGCGGAGTTCCTGCACCTCGCGCAGATATTCCTCCAGCACGGTCACGATCACAGCACCGGCCAGCGGGCCGATCAGCGTGCCCTTGCCGCCCAGCAGCACCATGATGATCATCGTCGCCATGAAGGCGAAGCGGAACACCTCCGGCCCGACGAAGGAGATGTAGTGGGCGTAGAAGCCCCCGGCCAAGCCGGCCAGGAAGGCGCCCAGCACGAAGGCCTGCATGGCCGTGCCGAAGGGATCGACGCCGATGGACTGCGCGACGTAGCGGTTCTCGCGCACCGCCACCGCTGCCCGCCCCGCGTTCGAATAGACGAAGCGGTAAGAGAGGTAGAGCGCCACCGCGGCGATGCCCAGAACGATCAGGAAGAAGCCCGCCTTGTTGGTGACGGCCACGTCCCCGAACAGATTCTGGCCGACGCCCGCCAGCCCCATCGGGCCGTTGGTCACCGCGATCCAGTTGTTGGCGACGATGCGCAGCACCTCGGCGAAGGACAGGGTGACGATCACGAAGTAGGGGCCTTGCAGGCGCAGCGTGATCGCCCCGATGGCGAAGCCGAAGACGGCGGAGACCAGCCCGGCCAGCGGGATCGTCACCCACATCGGCATCCCCGCCTGGGTGGACAGCAGCGCCGCCGTGTAGGCGCCGGTGCCGAGGAAGGCGGTGTGGCCCAGCGAGAACTCGCCGACATAGCCGACCACCAGATTGAGGCTGCTCGCCAGCACCGCGTAGAACAGCGCCATGATGGCGAGGTGCAGGATGTACTGGTCCGACACCGCGAAGGGCAGAAGCGCCGCCCCCGCCAGAAAGGCCAGGAGGATGTTGCGTTCCAGGGTCATGTCAGGCCCTTTCCGTGCGGATCGAGAACAGGCCCTGGGGCCGGAACAGCAGGATCAGGATGACCAGGACGAAGCCGATGACGTCCACCATGCCCATGGAAACGTAGCCGCCCCACATCGCCTCGGCGACGCCCAGCAACAGGCCCCCGGCGATGGCGCCGGCGAAGCTGCCCATGCCGCCGAGGATCACCACGACGAAGCTCTTCAGGCTGATGAGTCCGCCGACCGACGCCTGGGCGGAGTAGATGGAGGCCAGCAGCATCCCCGACAGCGCGGCCAGCGTGCAGCCCAGCGCGAAGGTGGCGGCGTAGACGTGGCCGGTGCGGATGCCGGCGAGGCTGGCGGCCATCGGGTCCTGGAAGGTGGCGCGCATCGCCGCCCCCAGCCGGGTCCGGCGGATCAGCAGATGGGCGCCGACGATCAGCGCGATGCCCACCGCCACGGCGAGCAGGCGCAGCTTGGTCACCGCGATCGGGCCGAAGAACAGCGGCCCTTCGGCGACCGCGCCGGCCACCTTCATCGGCGCCGGGCCGACCAGCAGGAGCGTGCCGTTGACCAGGAAGATCGACAGGCCGATGGTCAGCAGGATGCCCGGCTCCTCACCCTGGCCGCGCACCCGCTCGATCAGGAAGCGGTCGACCAGCCAGCCGACGGCGGCCATGAAGGCGGCGACCACGATCAGGCCGCTGAAGAAGTCGAGGCCCAGGTAATTGGTGACGAACCAGCCGCTGACCCCGCCCAGCATGTAGAACTCGCCATGGGCGAAGTTGACCACGCGCATCAGGCCGAAGATCAGCGTCAGGCCGAGGGCGGAGAGCGCGTAGAACACGCCCATCACCAGCCCGTTGGCCAGGAACTGCGGAAAGAGATCCATGACGTTCTCGCAAAAGCAGGCCCGCACAAACGGTGCGTTGGATCGGTGCGCGCCGCGGGAACGGTGCCGTCACGGCAGCCCCGCGGCGCGTCCGCCGGTCAGTGCGGCGCGTCCACCGGGGTGGAGGCGATCACCTTCGGTTCGCCCTTCTCGATCCGCACCAGCACCGCGTCGAAGCCGTAGGCCTGGCCCTTGTCGGTGAACTTGTAGACGCCGTTCGGCGCCTCGTAGCTGGTCTTGGCGAGCGACGCCCGGATGGCCTCGGCGTCGGTGCCGCCGGCCCGCGCGATGGCCTGTCCGGCGATGTTCAGCGCGTTGTAGCCGGCGGCGCCGTACTTGCCGGGCTTGATGCCGTACTTCGCCTGGTATTTCTGGACGAAGGTCTGGTTGCGCGGGGTGTCCATGCTGGAGGCGTAGGGGACGGCGGCGTGGATACCCTCCGCGGCCTCGCCGGTCAGGTTGATGAAGTCGGCGGTGGCCCAGGAGCCGACGCCGAACACCTTGGTGTCCAGCCCCATCTCGCGGATCTGCTTGACCAGGATGGAGCCGTCCTGCGTCTCCGCGGCGACGAACACGCCGTCCGGCTTGGCGGCGCGCAGCTTGGTCAGCAGCGTGAAGAAGTCGGTGGCGCCGTGGTCGAAATACTCGGTCAGCACCGTCTTGACACCCAGCGCCGTCAGGTCGCGGGAGAACTCCTCGACCCCGCCGCGGCCCCAGTCGTCGTTGACGCCGATGTAGGCGACCTTGGTCAGCTTCAGGTCGTTGGCGAGGATCTTGGCGAAGGCCTCCGCCATCAGCGCGTCCGTCTCGGCGGCGCGGAAGAAGTAGGGATTGCCCTGCTCCGTCAGGCTGGCCTTCGACGACACGCCGGTGATCAGCGGCAGCTTGTACTTCTGGGCCACCGGCATGATCGCCGCGGTGGCGGAACTGCAAAAGGCGCCGACCAGCGTGACGACCTTGTCCTTCTGCACCAGCTTCTCGACGGCGTTGACCGAGTTGGCCGGGGTGCACTGGCCGTCCTCGACGATCAGTTCGATCTTCTTGCCGAGGACGCCGCCTGCGGCATTCATTTCCTCGACGGCGAGCCGGGCGCCTTCCACGACGGACTTGCCGTTGTAGGCGACCGATCCGGTCAGCGGCTGGACCAGCCCGATCCTGACCGTGTCCTGCGCCTGCGCCGGAACCGACGCGGCGACGCCGGTCAACAGCAGGCCGCCCAGTACCACGTTTCTCATCTCTCCCTCCGCGTTCGACGGTGATGTCGCGATGACGGCGAATGACGATTCCCTGTCGGCGCCCCGCCGCTCTCGGCGTGGGCGCGTCGGCCCTTTTTGGGAGAACGCGTGCCGTCCGATGCGGCAACCGTTCCCGTGTTTTATTATACGGCCAATTAATTATTCAGGGATGCTAACGGTCGCGTCGCGGCGCTGTCAATCGCTTTTCCGATGAAGGCGGTTGGGGATTTTTTGCGGCTGTGTTTTGGCGCCGTGTCCGGCGCGCTCCTCAGCGGAGCGCGTCGAGCGTGTCGGCGTTGGGGCAGAGCCGGGCGTGCTCCGGCTGCGTGCAGCCCTCGGCCAGCAGTTGGCGGCAGGTGCGGACGCCGCGGCAGAGCGCGCAGACGCGTTGCAGGTCGTTCATCAGGTCGGGGCGGTCCTGCTCCACCGCGGCGCCGTCGACGCCGTGCAGCGCCATCGCGGCGGGCAGAAGCGCACCGACATGGCCGGCGCGCAGCACGGCCGGGGCGGTCAGGTCGGTCAGCCCGGCGTCGGCCAGCACGCGGTCGCGGTCGTGCGGCGCCAGCGTCTGGAGCGCGTCCAGGGACCGCGCGCCGCGCCAGCCGCGCAGGAGTTTCGCGCACAGGCCCTCTTGCGGCGCGGGGGCGGGGGTGGTCATGGGAGTCTCCGAGGCTGATTATTAATCGTTCGATTAATATTTGCCATCGGAGCGCCCGGCGCCTTGATGTGGATCAGCCCCGCCCGCTTTTCGTCACGGGGTTGGACGCGTCCCGACGCAGCGCACGGCGTAGCGCCGGAAGCCGAAGCCGGACTCGCCGTCGCACCGCTCGACCACGAAGGCCGCGCGTCGGGTGACGATGCGGCTTCCCATGGCGAGCGGGGCGTCGTGCGCCAACTCCAGCATCATGCGCTGCTGGCGCTGGGGGTGGGACAGCAGCAGGGCGCGGGCCTTGCCCAGCCGCCGCCCCTCCGCGTCGCGGCAGCGGGCCGGGACCTCGAACATCCAGAAGGCGAGCGCGGCTTCGGACATGGGCGGAGTCCTTGT
>NZ_WHOR01000286.1:0-7085 GCF_013340925.1 Azospirillum formosense | reverse complement strand
CTGCTGAACGACGCCATCGCCCTGCACCGGTCCGGGCGGCTGGGCGAGGCGATGACGGCCTACCGCGCGGTTCTCGATCTGTTGCCCGGGCACAGCGACGCGCTCCACCTTCTGGGCCTGACCGAGCATCAGCTCGGCCATCACGCGCAGGCGGAGGAACACATCACGGCGGCGCTCCGGATCGACCCCGATTTTCCCGCGGCCTGGAACCATCTTGGTCTGGTCCGGCAGGCCTTGGACCGCCCGGACCTGGCCCATGGCTGTTTCAGCCGCGCCATCGCGCTGCGCCCGGACTTTCCCGAGGCGATGACCCACATGGGGCTGAGCCTGAAGCAGCCGGACCGGTCAGACGAAGCCAAGCGCTGGCACCGCCGGTCGATCCGCCTCGCCCCGGCCAACCCGGCGGCCCACACCAACCTCGGCTACGTCTGCGAAATCGAAGGACAATTCGAGGCCGCCGCAGGCCATTACCGGCGTGCGCTGACCCTGCGGCCGGATTCCGCGGATACCCTGAACAACCTGGGCACCCTTGCCAAAATGGCGGACCGGCCGGCCCTCTGCCGGCATTTTCTCGACCGCGCCTTGCGGGTCGTCCCAGGCCTCCCGCTCGCCGCCTGGAACGTCGGGCTGCTGGCCCTGGCGGACGGTGACCTCGCCACCGGCTGGGCCGGTTACGGGCGGCGTTTCTCCGCCCGCCAGCTTCAGCGGGCGCGCCGCATCGCGCTGCCGGTCTGGAACGGCGAACCTCTGCACGGGCGCCGCCTGCTGGTCTGGCCGGAGCAGGGGCTAGGCGACGAGATCCTGTTCGCCTCCGTCTTCGGCGACCTGAAGGACAGCGGCGGGACCGTGGTCCTGGAGTGCGATCCGCGTCTGGTGTCCCTCTACGCCCGCGCCTTCCCCTGGGCGACCGTGCGGGCGGAGTCCGTCACCGCCGACGGAAAGGAGCGCTTCGACCCGCCGGACTGCGACCTGCAGATCGCCGCCGGTTCCCTGCCCGCCCTGCGGCGCGACCGGCTGGAGCGCTTCCCGGCCCGCCCCTCCTTCCTGACCGCCGATCCGGAGCGGGCCGCCTTCTGGCGGGGGCGGGTGGACGCGCTCGGCCCCGGTCTGAAGGTGGGCATCAGCTGGCGCAGCCAGATCGTCACGGCGCACCGCGAGGGCGCCTACACGCGCATCGCCGACTGGCTGCCGCTGCTGGAGGTGCCGGGCGTCCGCGTCGTCAACCTGCAATACGGGGACTGCACCGCCGAACTGGCCTCCATCGAGCCTGGCAACGTGCGGCGCGTCCATCGCTGGGACGATCTCGACCTGAAGAACGACCTGGAGGGGGTGGCTGCCCTGATGGCGGCGCTCGACCTCGTCATCCTGCCCGCCACCGCCGCCGGGGAACTGGCGGGCGCCCTGGGGGTGCCGGTCTGGCGGCTGGGAAGCCGGGATTGGACCTGGATGGGCAGCGGGGTGCGGCCTTGGTTCCCCACCCAAAGGCTGATCGCCCCTCAGCCCGGCGAGACCTCCGCCGACGTGGTCCGGCGGATCGCCCGGATGCTGGCCCGGATGGTGCCGAACCCCATCCCCGACGGGGTATGACCGCACAACCAAACTTCGCCTTTCGGTCTAAACCCGCAACAAACGGCACAAGGTGGGCCTATGCGGCGAATCGTCCTACTCCCCATCGTAAGGGGCGGTCACCCCCCGTCTTTGGAGTACTAGGACAAAAGTTTGGGGTTGTTTGGCGGCACGGATGGGTGAACACTACGGTTTCCGGCCTGCCGGACTTGGCAGGAGCCGGTTCGATCTGACGGAGAGCAGCCCATGCACACTGATGCTCGCCTATCTTCCCTGCAGGAAAAGCACCTGCGTCTCGACCGCGCCATCCTCGACGAGGAAAAGCGTTCGTGGCCTGACGAAAGTGCCATCAAGCGGATGAAGCTTGAGAAGCTCCACCTCAAGGAAGAAATTGATCGCTTGGCCAGAACCAGTCACAGGGTGAATTAGCACCCATCCGGATCGATCAGATTCGCAAAGTCGGGGGCGACCGACGGTTCGCTCCCGGCTTTCTTTGTCAGGTGTCCCCGCCGCCGGATTCAGCCGCGGAACAAAGCGCGGCCAGACGGCGCGCGATTGCCGGCAAGGCCGCGGCGGCCGGCTCCCCCGGAGGCGCCGGGACCAAGGCCATGCTTGGGAACCAGGGGCGGACGCCGGTGCCCAGTGCCGTCCAGTCCCCCCGCGGCCCGAACCGCCAGACCGGCACCCCCAGCGCACCCGCCAACTCCCCAACCGAACTCGCCGGCGTGACGACGAGGTCGAGGGCCGTCATCAGCGCCGCCACGCCGTCCAGGTCGTCCTTGAGGTCCAGATCGCCCCAACGGTGGATGGTCACCCCGAACCGGCGCTCCGCCTCGGCGATCTCGGCGGCGCAGTCGCCGTATTGCAGGGTGACGAAGACCACGCCGGGCAGCGCAAACACCGGACCCCACGCATCCAGCGGCGCGTAGGCCCCACGGCGTTCGGCGGTCATCAGCCCGCTGCGCCACGCGATTCCCACCTTCAGGCCGGGGCCGAGCGCGTCCACCCGCTCCCGCCAGAAGGCGGCCCGCTCCGGGTCGGCGGTCAGGAAGGACGGGCGCGCTGGGAAGCGGTCGAAACGGGGCCGCAGCCAGCGCGGTAAGGATCCCATGGCGACGTGGCGGTCGATGCCGGCGCAGGGCGTTTCCGGGTCAGCCGGGGACGGGCGCCAATCCGCGCGTGGAAAGGACCGCGCGAACAGCGGCACCAGCCGCCGGTCGCACTCCACCACCACCGCGGCGGCCCGCGCAATCAGCTCGTCCAGACAGCCGGCGAACAGGATCTCGTCACCAATCCCCTGCTCCGCCCAGACCAGCAGACGCAAGCCGGCGGGGTCCTCCCCTTCCCAGGCGGGCACGGGTACGGCGCGGGCGGCACCGGACAGCTCGCGGGCACGGAAGCGGGCGTCATAGCCGGCCCAGCCTGATTCCAGTCTGCCGCAGGCCAGATCCAACAGCCCGAGATTGAAGGCCGCCGCCGGGTGCCCCGGTTCCACCGCCAGAGCGCGGCGGCACCAGCGCTGCGCCACCGCGGTCTCGCCCCGGTCGCGCAGCAGCCGCCCCAGATTGGCCAGCCCATCCCCTTGCGCCGGCGCCAGGGCCAGCGCGCGCACCAAAGCCCGCCGCGCCTCGTCCAGCCGCCCCGTCCGGCGCAACGCCACCCCGAGGTTCATCCAACCGGCCTCACGGTCCGGAGCCAGGCGCAGGGCGTGGCGATGGCGCCCCTCGGCCGCGTCCAATGCGCCGAGCCGTGTCAACACGGCGCCCCAATTGTCGTGCGCCTCGGCCAGCGCCGGGTCGGCCAGCGTCGCCCGCCGATGGGCCGAGGCGGCGGCGGTCAGGTCGTGCGCCGCCTCCAGCGCGTTGCCGAGGTTGGTCAGAACCGCCGCCGCGGCGGGTTGCAGGGCGAGCGCCAGCCGGAACCGGCGCACCGCCTCCGGCGCACGGCCAAGCGCCAGCAGCACGCTGCCCAGGCTCGACTGGGCGGCCCCGTAAGCGGGCAGCGCGTCCAGGGCGCGTGCGATGCGCGCCGCTCCCGCGGCGGAATCGCCGGACTGGTGCGCCAGCAATCCCGACAAGTGAAGAGCGACCGGATGATCCGCCCGCGCCGTCAGCACGCGCTCGTACAGGGGAGCCGCTTCGGCCAGCCGACCGTCCCGGTGATGGGCGGCGGCGGACTCCAACAGCGTGTCCGGATCAACCGCGAGACCGCCGGACGGAGGTTCGTCGCTCGTGGGCATCAGCCGGCGCAGGGTCATGGCCATCCGGTTCATGACGGCGTCCAGCCCTTCGCCGGGGCGGGGTTGGAACAGGCGCATCGACGGGAACCAGGGGCGAACCCCGGTGCCGAGTTGCGTCCAGTCGCGGTGCCCGAACCGCCACACCGGCACGCCGAGGGCTCCGGCCAGTTCCCCGGTGGAGACGGCGGGCGAGAGGACGAGATCCAGATTGGCGGTCAGCGCCGCTGCGGCCTCGAAATCGTCCTTCAGGTCCAGATCGTCCCAGCGGTGGATGGTCACGCCGAAGCGCGCCTCCGCCGCGGCAATCTCCGCCGCGCAATCCCCGTATTGCAGGTTGACGAACACCACCCCCGGCAGGGCGAACAGCGGCGCCAAGGCGTCGAGCGTAACGTAGGCGGCCCGGCGCTCCCCATCCATGATCTGGCTGCGCCACGCAATACCCACCTTCAGGCCAGGGCCGAGCGCGTCCACCCGCTCACGCCAGCGTTCCAGGCGTGCGGGTTCGGGCACCAGCCAGGGCCGGGCCAGGAAGCGCTTCCATTCGGGCCGCAGCAGCCGAGGCAGGGACGCGGCGGCGATCTGCACATCCACGTCGCGCGGCTCCACGGTCGGCGGGCGGACCGTTGTACCGGGAAGGGAACGCGCAAAAAGCGACACCAGACGGCGGTCGCATTCGACCACCAGATGCCCGACGCGGCGCAGCAGATCGGGATAGCAGGATGCGAAGAGGATTTCGTCCCCCACCCCCTGCTCCCGCCAGACCAGCAGGCGGGCGTGGGCGATGTTCTCGCCGCGCCAGGGTCGCGCGGCGAAGCGCCGATCCTGGTCGTGGAACTGGGGGGTGCCGAATCGCCACTCATGCTCCGCCCATCCGGGGCGAAGCTCCCCCTGCTCCAAAAGCAGGAGCGACAGATTGTAATGAGCGGTCGGCAGGGCCGGATTGATCCGGATCGCTTGGCGGTAGGCCGCGACGGCCTCGGCCGGGCGCCGCCGCCGCGCCCAATGCAGGGCGAGGTTCGCCTGAGCCTCGGCCAACTCCGGTATGCGGTCGACCGCCCGGCTGTGGCAGGCAAACGCCTCGTCGACGCGACCGAGCCGGTCGAGCGCGCTGCCACGGTGACTCCAGGCGGCCGCGGCGTCCGGTGCGATCACGGTGGCGCGGTGCAGCAACCGCTCCGCCTCCACGGGCCGGTCGGCCATCAGGAGGAGTGCGCCGAGGCTCGCCAGCGCGTCCGCCTCCGACGGCGTCAGGGCGAGCGCCCGCCGGTGGCTCCTCTCCGCTCCCGCCCGATCCTGGCGCTCGGCGAGCAGGTGCCCCAAATGGGTGTGAGCCACGCCGAGCATCGGGTGAATGCGCAGGGCACGCCGGGCACAGGCTTCGGCATCGTTGCCGTCGCCCCGCCCCCGCAGGAGGGCCGTGCGGTTGAGCCAATGCTCCACCGCGTCCGGACGGAGCAGCACGGCGTTGCGCTGCGCCGCCAGAGCGGCATCGTGCCGGTCCGTCGCCTGACAGGCATCGGCCAGTGCGGCATGGGCGGCGGCGTTGCCGGGATCGGCCTTCACCGCGAGGGACAGGACCGCTGCCGCATCCACGGCATCGCCTTGGCGAAGCCGAAGAATTCCCAAGAGATGGAGGGCTACGGGATGCTCCGGCGCGGCGTCCAGCGCCGTCCGGCAATGCTCTTCGGCCTCCCTCAACGCCCCGGCGCGGTAGCGGGCGATGGCCTCGTCGATCATCGGCGCGGCGTCCACGGGCAAGTGCCTCGTCACGGCCTCGACGGGCTGCGCCAGATCGCGCAGGGTCCGGGCGATGCGCGCCATGACGGCCTCGAGCGTCTCGCCGGGGCGGGGCTGAAACAGGCGCATCGTCGGGTACCAGGGGCGGACGCCGGTGCCGAGCTGGGTCCAGTCGCGGGCGCCGATGCGCCAGGCCGGCACGCCCAAGGCTCCTGCCAGCTCGCCGGTGGATACGGCGGGCGCGATGACGAGGTCGAGCGAGGCGGTCAAGGCCGCCGCACCCTCGAAATCATCCTTGAGATTCAGGTCGGCCCAACGGTGGATGGTCACGCCGAAACGCGCTTCCGCCGCCGCGATCTCCGCCTCGCAGTCGCCGTACTGAAGATTTACGAGGACTGTACCGGGCACGGCGAACAGGGGCGCGAATGCCTCCAGTGTGACGTAGGCGGCCTTCCGTTCGGTCGTCATCAACTGGCTGCGCCAGGCGATGCCGATCTTCAGGCCCGGCCCGAGGGTGGCCAGCCGCTCCCGCCACATGGCCAGGAGGCCCGGGTCGGGCACCAGCCAGGGACGGGGCGGAAAGCTCGCCAGATCCGATCGCACAAGGCGTGGGAGTGCACCCGCGGCGATGTGGGCGTCACCGTCCGAAGGAACCAACGTCTCCGTCCCATCGGGAGCCGCGGTTTCCGCCCGGACGATGGCCCAGGGAAAGGAGCGGCTGAACAGGCTGACCAGCCGACGGTCGCACTCCAGGATGACTTGGCCGATCCGGCCCGCCGCCACGCGATCCGCCAGGACCGGATAGCAGGAGGCGAACATCAGCTCGTCCCCCACCCCCTGTTCGCGCCAGACCAGAAGGCGGCAGACGGTGGCCCCATCATCCTTCCAGAGCGGCGCCGCGATGGTGCGCTCCTGATAATCCTTGGCCTTGAACCGATCCTGATAGGCGTCCCAGCCCTCCTGAAGGTTGCCCGTCGCCAAGCTGACCAGGGCGAAATTCAGCCGTGCGGCGGCCAGGGCCGGATCGATGCGCAGGGCGCGGCGCAGTGTACGCTCCGCCTCCGCCACGCGCATCGACTGCCATTGCAGCATGCCGAGGTTGGAATAGGCTTCCGCATGCCCGGCGTCGATGGACAACGCGCGCCGATGGGCGGCCTCCGCCTCCTGGTTCCGTCCCAGCATATTCAGGGCAAGACCCAGGGTGGTCAGCGCGATGGCGCTCTGCGGCGCCAGACGGACCGCGCGCTGGTGCAGGCGCAACGCGCCCTTCCAGTCGTCCCAATCCTTGAGGACGTTGCCAAGGTTGGTGTAGCTGTCGGGATAGTCGGGCTGGACGATCAATGCCCGCCGGTACAGCGCCGCGGCGGCCTCCGCCCGGCGCGCGGCCCGACGGGAGTTGCCGAGATTGTTCAGCGCCTTGCCATAGTCCGGCTGAATGGTCAGGGCACGCTGGAAGACGCGCGCGGCCTCGTCCGGCCGGTCCAAGCCGTCAAGGCCGGTGCCCAGGTTGTTGAAGGCCACCTCATAGGTGGGCCCGAGCGCG
>NZ_WHOR01000285.1:0-7089 GCF_013340925.1 Azospirillum formosense | reverse complement strand
CCGCCGATTCGCCCCCCGTGACTCCTGGGGTCGGGCGGTCCCGGCAACCCCGCGAAAGTGACGGATTCCTTACGGAAACCGGGCGCCGGAGGCTTTCGGCGCGGGACTAGATGTGGGGGGTGGCGGATTTTTTCCGGGAACCCCCGGCGGCTTGGCCCGTTGACCTGACGCGCCATATCTAGGAGGTGGCCCCGCGTCAAGCACACAATATCTTGGGCCGGGTCTTGCTTGGTCCAAAGCTTGAGGCTAGGATGCGCACCAACATACAGGGTGTTGCGTTCGTCAGCCAGCGCGAGCTGCGCCGCACGGAGCGCGACACCTTTGTTCGCCAGCCAGAGGGAGCACGAGTCACATGCGGGTCCAGCGTCGTTTCACGAAAGAGGGTCAGGATGCTTACGCCGCTCTCGGCTTCCGCCGCACGACGAGCGAGATCCGCAACCCTGACGGCTCTGTGGTCTTCCAGCAGACGGACATCGAGGTTCCCGAGAATTACAGCCAGGTCGCCAGCGACATCCTGGCCCAGAAGTACTTCCGCAAGGCTGGCGTTCCGGTCGCCCTGAAGGCGGTCGAGGAGAACACCGTCCCGTCCTGGCTGTGGCGCAAGACCGCCGACGAGGCGGCGCTGGCGGCCCTGCCGAAGGAGAAGCGCTACTCCGGCGAGAAGTCGGCCAAGCAGGTCTTCGACCGTCTGGCCGGCACCTGGACCTACTGGGGCTGGAAGGGCGGCTATTTCGACACCGAGGCCGACGCCCGCGCCTTCTTCGACGAGATGCGCTTCATGCTGGCCGCCCAGATGGCGGCCCCGAACAGCCCGCAGTGGTTCAACACCGGCCTGCACTGGGCCTACGGCATCGACGGCCCGAGCCAGGGCCACTTCTACGTCGATTTCAAGACCGGCCTGCTGACCTCGTCCGCCTCGGCCTACGAGCACCCGCAGCCGCACGCCTGCTTCATCCAGTCCGTCGCCGACGATCTGGTGAACGAGGGCGGCATCATGGACCTGTGGGTCCGCGAGGCGCGCCTGTTCAAGTACGGCTCCGGCACCGGCTCCAACTTCTCCCGCCTGCGCGGCGAGGGTGAGAAGCTGGCCGGCGGCGGCAAGTCGTCGGGGCTGATGAGCTTCCTGAAGATCGGCGACCGCGCGGCGGGCGCCATCAAGTCGGGCGGCACCACCCGCCGTGCGGCCAAGATGGTCACGGTGGACATGGACCACCCGGACATCGAGGCCTACATCGACTGGAAGGTGACCGAGGAGCAGAAGGTCGCCGCCCTGGTCACCGGCTCGAAGATCTGCCAGCAGCACCTGACCGCCATCATGGCCGCCGCCCAGGACGGCCAGGACCCGAAGGTCAACAAGGAGCTGAAGAAGGCCATCGTCGCCGCCCGCAAGGCGCAGGTGCCGGAGAACTACGTCCAGCGCGTGATCCAGTTCGCCGGCCAGGGCTTCACCAGCATCGAGTTCAAGACCTACAACACCGATTGGGACTCGGACGCCTACCTGACGGTGGCCGGCCAGAACTCCAACAACTCGGTGCGCATCTCCGACGACTTCATCCAGGCCGTCCTGAACGACGACGAGTGGAAGCTGATCCGCCGCACCGACGGCACGGTCCACCGCACGCTGCGCGCCCGCGACCTGTGGGACAAGGTCGGCTACGCCGCCTGGGCCTGCGCCGATCCGGGGGTGCAGTTCGACACCACGATCAACGACTGGCACACCTGCCCGGCCTCGGGGCGCATCAACGCCTCGAACCCGTGCTCGGAGTACATGTTCCTCGACGACACGGCCTGCAACCTCGCCTCGCTGAACCTGATGTCGTTCCGTCTGAAGGACGGTTCCTTCGACGTCGAGGCGTTCGAGCACGCCTGCCGCCTGTGGACCATGGTGCTGGAAGTCTCCGTGCTGATGGCGCAGTTCCCGTCCAAGGAAATCGCCCAGCTGTCCTACGAGTTCCGCACGCTGGGCCTGGGCTTCGCCAACCTCGGCGGCCTGCTGATGTCCTCCGGCCTGCCCTACGACTCGGCGGAAGGCCGCGCCTACTGCGCCGCCATCTCGGCGGTGATGACCGGCGTCGCCTACGCCACCTCCGCCGAGATGGCGCAGGAGCTGGGCGCCTTCCCGGCCTATGAGCAGAACCGCGACCACATGCTGCGGGTCATCCGCAACCACCGCCGCGCCGCCTGCGGCGAGATGGAGGGTTACGAGGGCCTGTCGGTCAAGCCGGTGCCCTTCGTCGCCGACGAGTGCCCGGAGCCGGAGCTGGCGATGGCCGCCGTCCGCGCCTGGGACATGGCGCTGGAGCTGGGCGAGCAGCACGGCTTCCGCAACGCCCAGGCCACGGTGGTCGCCCCGACCGGCACCATCGGTCTGGTCATGGATTGCGACACCACGGGCATCGAGCCGGACTTCGCGCTGGTGAAGTTCAAGAAGCTGGCCGGCGGCGGCTACTTCAAGATCGTCAACCGTCTGGTGCCGGAGGCCCTGCGCACGCTGGGCTACACCGCCGACGAGATCGCCGCGATCGAGCGCTACGCGGTCGGCCACGGCACGCTGAAGGGCGCGCCGGGCGTCAACCACGAGACCCTGGCCGCCAAGGGCTTCCCGGCCGAGGTGCTGGAGAAGCTGGAGGGCAACCTCGCCACCGCCTTCGACATCAAGTTCGCCTTCAACCGCTGGACGGTCGGCGCCGACGTCATCGTCGACACGCTGGGCATCCCCGCCGAGCAGATGGACGCCCCGGGCTTCGACCTGCTGACCGCCCTCGGCTTCACCAAGGCCGAGCTTGAGGCGGCGAACACCTTCTGCTGCGGCGCCATGACGCTGGAGGGTGCGCCCTTCCTGAAGGACGAGCATCTGCCGGTGTTCGACTGCGCCAACCCCTGCGGCCGCATCGGCAAGCGCTTCCTGTCCTGGGAATCGCACATCACCATGATGGCCGCCTCGCAGCCCTTCATCTCCGGCGCCATCTCCAAGACCATCAACATGCCGAACACGGCGACGGTCGAGGAGTGCAAGGACGCCTATCTGCTGTCCTGGCGCCTGGGCATCAAGGCCAACGCGCTGTACCGCGACGGCTCCAAGCTGAGCCAGCCGCTCTCCGCCGCCCTGCTGGACGACGAGGAGGACGCGGTCGAGGAGATCGTCGAGGCGGCGAACGCCACCCGCACGCAGATGGTGTCCGAGCGCATCGTCGAGAAGGTCGTGGAGCGCATCATCGAGCGCAAGCGCACCGAGCGCGAGCGCCTGCCGCACCGCCGCAAGGGCTACACCCAGAAGGCGACCGTCGGCGGCCACAAGATTTACCTGCGCACCGGCGAGTATGAGGACGGCCGCATCGGCGAGATCTTCATCGACATGCACAAGGAGGGCGCCGCCTTCCGCTCGCTGATGAACAACTTCGCCATCGCGGTGTCGATCGGCCTGCAGTACGGCGTGCCGCTGGAAGAGTTCGTGGAGGCCTTCACCTTCACCCGCTTCGAGCCGTCGGGCATGGTGACCGGCAACGACACCATCAAGATGGCGACCTCGGTCATCGACTACATCTTCCGCGAGATCGCCATCTCCTACCTGGGCCGCACCGATCTGGCGCACGCCACGCCGGAGGATCTGGTGCCCTTCACGGTGGGCAGCGGCGACAAGCAGGGCGACCTGCCGGAGACCGGAGCGGTCCAGCCGTCGGACATCGTCCGCAAGGTCGCGTCGACCGGCTATGTCCGCAACAACCTGCGCGTCCTGAACGGCGGGCAGACCCAGCGGGCCTCCGCGGCGGCGGCCCTGGCCGCCACCGGCGTCGCGGTCCAGGCCACGGCGTCCGCCGCCCACGCGGCGGTGGCCTCCAGCCCGGCGGTTGGCGCCGCGGTGGTCCATGCCGGCGGCACGGCCCCGGTCGGCGGCACCACCGGCACGGCCTACGGCGGCAGCAACAGCGACCAGCGCTACGACCGCATCCGCGAGGCGCGCGCCCGCGGTTACGAGGGGGATCAGTGCGGGGAGTGCGGCAACATGACGCTTGTCCGCAACGGCACCTGCCTGAAGTGCGACACCTGCGGCTCCACCACGGGCTGCAGCTGAGGCCAGCCGGTTCCATCCCCGGCATGGCGTGGAAAAGGGGAGGTCCTCGGACCTCCCCTTTTTTCATGCGCGCTCGACTTTGGAGACACCGCCGCCGAGCGGGCATGGCTTTTGCCGCCGGCAGAGCTCACCCCACCGGCGACGGCCGTCAGATTATGGCAGGAGCAGGACGGGATCAGACCGGGATGTTGGGGAAGACGCGGCCGGACAGCCGGGTGTCGGCCAGTTCCGCCGGGACGGCGTCACGCTCCTTCAGCCAGCGGGCGAACTGACGGTCCGCGGAATTGATGTGCAGCATCAGCCATTGCGGCAGGAATGTCGCCAGATACTCGGCGATGTTCTCCTCCGGCACATGGCCCGTGGTGAAGGCGTGCAGCTGTTCCCACGCCAGGGAATGCTGGACGAGATGGTCGGCCAGGAAGGGATAGCCGGCCTCTTCCATCACCTTCTGCTCACTCGAGAAGTGAATCTCTGTATAGACCACCGCATCGGCCAGCGTGCGATAGACTTCCCCGCGGGAACGGCCTTCGGCGACGGCGACATGGAACGCCTGGACCAGGCCGATCCAATGCTTGTGCTGCTCGTCAATCTCCTCGACGCCCAACGCAAGATCGTCGCTCCAGACGAGATCCTGAAAATTCTCGGTGGGCATGTCCATGATCGCAGTGACTCGGCTTAAAGTGGTGGCAGCCTGGGCATCATAAACACGGTCGTATGTGCATCAATGGTCTGAGTTGAGTTAAATTGTCGCGGTTTTGGCGTATGGGTGGCGAACCGTGGCGCGAACCGAGAGGGGCGCGTCCTTGCCGGACGCCGGGCGTGGGTCAATATGCGGGCCTGTGACGACACAGCCGACGGGATGCGCCATGCGACATGCCATGAACCGCTGCCTCCGCCTTTTGCCTTTGCTCGCCCTGCTGGCATTGCCGCCGCTCCAGGCCGCGACCGCCCAGGACGCGGCGCCTCAAAACGCACCGGCCCGGAGCGAACAGAACCAGAGCGCGGCGAAGCCGGCGGAGCGGGCCGGCGGCGGCTTCGACGCTCAGCGCAGCGAGACCAGGCACCAGTTGCCGTTGCCCTCCGGGCCGCTCGCCTACACGGCGGTGGCGGAGTTCCTGCCCCTGCGCGACGGTCCGCGCGATGAGGTGGCGGCCCGCGTCTTCACCGTCACCTACACGCTGGACGGGGCGCCGCGCGACCGGCGGCCGGTCGCCTTCGTGTTCAACGGCGGGCCTGGAGCGTCCTCGGCCTATCTGCATCTGGGGGCCCTGGGGCCGAAGGTGGTCGGCTTCAACGACGACGGGTCGCTGACCCGTCCGCCGGCCCCGCTGCTGGACAATCCGGACAGCTGGCTGGCCTTCACCGATCTGGTCTTCATCGATCCGGTCGGCACCGGCTACAGCCGGGGCATGCGGCGCGACGGTGGCAAGGAGGAGGGCGCGCGGCGGGACGAGGACCCCGGCAAGCGTTTCTGGTCGGTCGATGCCGACAGCCGGTCCATGGCGGAGATCGTCCGGCTCTGGCTGACCCGCAACGGCCGCTGGGAGTCGCCGAAGTTTCTGGTGGGGGAAAGCTATGGCGGCTTCCGCATCGCCAAGATGGCCAACCGGCTGATCGACGACACCGGAATCGCGGTCAACGGGCTGATCATGGTCTCGCCGGTGGTCGATTTCGCCACCATCCGCGGCGGCGGCGGGCTTCTCGTGCCGGCGCTGCGGCTGCCGTCCTACGCCGCCTCCGCCTCCGCCAACGGGCTGGTTCCCGGCACGCCGGAGCAGGCGGCGGCGGAGGCGGAGCGCTACGCCTTCACCGGCTACCTCACCGGTCTGGCCGGGCTGGACTACCGCCGGCCCGGCGCGGCGCAGGGCTTCTTCACCGAGGTGGCGCGGACCACCGGCCTTCCGGAAGAGCTGGTGACCCGCTTCCGCGGGGAGGTCCCCACCGACATCTTCGCCCGCGAGCTGCTGCGCGGGCGCGGGCGGGTCGCCAGCGTCTATGACGGCACCTTCACCGCCGCGGACCCCGACCCGTCGGCGGCTCGCCTTCCCTTCGATCCCTTTCTGAAGGGCACGGTGCCGACCTACACCACCGCCTTCGCCGCCTACGCCCGCGAGTGGCTTGGCGTGCGGACGGAGGTGCCGTTCGACCTGCTCAGCGACCGGGTGAACCGGGACTGGGAATGGCCGCGCTCCGGCCAGCCCAGCGCGGTGGACGATCTCCAGGCCGCCCTGACCTTGCAGCCCGCGCTGCGGGTGCTGATCGCCCATGGGCGCACCGACCTGATCACTCCCTACATGGCGTCGCGCTGGGTGGCGTCGCGGCTGGAACTGCCGGACGGGCAGGCCGACCGGGTGGCCGTGACGGTCTACGAGGGCGGCCACATGATGTACACCCGCGCGCCGGAGCGCGCGAAGCTGTCCGCCGACGCGCAAGCCCTGATCGAGGCCGCCCTGCGGTAGGGAGGCCGGTGGGCCGAAAGAAAACAGGCGCCCCGATTGGGGCGCCTGCTGCGCAATGCCTTGCCTCGGCCTGTGGTCGCCGGCTGGACCTTGCCGGTTAGAACAGACGCAGGATCGACTGCTGCGACTGGTTGGCCAGCGAGAGGGCGATGGTGCCGAGCTGCTGACGGGTCTGCAGCATCAGCAGGCTGGCGCCTTCCTCGTTCTGGTCGGCCAGCGTCAGCTTGTTGGCGCCTTCGACCAGCACGTCGCTGAACTCCTTGGTGAAGGTTTCGCGGGTCGTGATGATGTTCAGGTTGGTCGACAGCGTCTGCGAGGCCGAGCGCAGGGTCTGCTTCGCGTAGTCGATGCTGGCGACCGCCTTGTCGATGTCGTCGCGGTCGGTCCAGTCGTTCTGCGCGTAGTCCAGACGCAGGCCCTGGCCGCTGGTGCTCAGGTTCTGCGACTTCACCGTGATCGCGTTGGTGTTGCGCTCGTTGAGCTGCACCGTCAGATCGTTCGAGGTGTTGGCGTCGGTCACCTGCACCGAGACCAGGTTGGCCGCGGAATTGGCATCCG
>NZ_WHOR01000284.1:0-7107 GCF_013340925.1 Azospirillum formosense | reverse complement strand
TGGCAGATCACCTTCGTGTTCTTATCGACGAGAACAGCCATCTTACGCGGCCTCCTTCACGGCCTTGACCACCTTCTCGGCGGCGTCGGCGAGGTTGTCGGCCGACAGGATCGGCAAACCGGACTCGCTGAGGATCTTCTTGCCCAGCTCGACGTTCGTGCCTTCCAGGCGGACGACCAGCGGAACGTGCAGGTGCACCTCGCGGGCCGCCGCGACCACGCCTTCGGCGATGACGTCGCAGCGCATGATGCCGCCGAAGATGTTGACCAGGATGCCTTCGACGTTCGGGTCGGAGAGGATCAGCTTGAAGGCCGCGGTGACGCGCTCCTTCGTGGCGCCGCCGCCGACATCGAGGAAGTTGGCCGGCTCGCCGCCGTACAGCTTGATGATGTCCATGGTCGCCATCGCCAGACCGGCGCCGTTGACCATGCAGCCGATGTTGCCGTCCAGCTTGACGTAGTTGAGGCTGTGCTTGGCCGCCTCGATCTCGGCCGGGTCTTCCTCGGCCTCGTCGCGCAGCTCCTCGACGTCCTTGTGGCGGAACAGGGCGTTGTCGTCGAAGCTCATCTTGGCGTCGAGCGCCAGGATGTCGCCCGAGCCGGTGACGATCAGCGGGTTGATCTCGACGATCGCGCAGTCCAGGTCCACGAAGGCCTGATAGGCGGCCTGGATGAACTTGGCGGCGGCGGAGACCTGCTTGCCTTCCAGCCCGAGCGCGAAGGCGACCTTGCGGGTGTGGTAGCCCTGGATGCCGGTGGCCGGGTCGATGGCGACCTTGACGATCTTCTCCGGCGTGTTGTGGGCGACCTCCTCGATCTCCATGCCGCCTTCGGTCGAGGCGATGATGGTGACGCGGCCCGAGGCGCGGTCGGTCAGCAGGCCGAGATACAGCTCGCGCTTGATGTCGGCGCCTTCCTCGACGTAGAGGCGCTTGACCTCGCGGCCGTCCGGACCGGTCTGCTTGGTGACCAGCACGTGGTTCAGCATCTCGCCGGCGTTCTTGCCGACCTCCTCGATGGACTTGACGACGCGGACGCCGCCCTTGCCCTCGGGGTTGTCCTTGAAGCGGCCGGCGCCGCGGCCGCCCGCGTGGATCTGCGACTTCACGACCCACACCGGGCCGCCCAGCTCGCGGGCGACGGTCTCGGCTTCCTGCGGGGTGTAGGCGACGCCGCCGCGGGGCACCGCGACGCCGTACTTCTTCAGCAGGCCTTTGGCCTGATACTCATGGATGTTCATCGGGCGTCCATCTGTTTTTATGGTCGGCTGACAGAGTGTGGTCGGCTGACGATGGGCGAAGATCGGGCAGGCGTTTCCTGCTGGCGGACGCGCCAGGGCGCAAGTCTTCGGGGGAGCTGAGTCCTTCGGAAGCCTTACGCCGGCTGGCGCGAGCGACCGCGATCACTGTACCACCCGGAGCGGACGGTTCAACCGTCCACCCCGGGCGATGAGGCCGCAGGTCGTCGCGCAGGCAAAAAACAGGCCGCCTTAGGAGGCGGCCTTCTCAGCCTGCTGCTTCTTGACCACCTCGACGAGCTGCTTCACAGCGTCGACCGAGTGATCGAACATCTTCTTCTCTTCCGCGGAGAGATCGATCTCGATGATCTTCTCGACGCCACCGGCGCCGATGATCGTCGGGACGCCGACGTAGAGGTCGTTCTGGCCGTACTGGCCGGTCAGGTAGGCGGCGACCGGAACGACGCGCTTCTGGTCCTTCAGGTAGGACTCGGCCATCTGGATGGCGGAGGCGGCCGGGGCGTAGAAGGCCGAGCCGGTCTTCAGGAGCTTGACGATCTCGGCGCCACCGTCGCGGGTGCGCTGCACGATGGCGTCCAGCTTCTCCTGCGTGGTCCAGCCCATCTTGACCAGGTCCGGCAGCGGGATGCCGGCGACGGTCGAGTAGCGGACGAGCGGGACCATGGTGTCGCCGTGGCCGCCCAGCACGAAGGCGGTGACGTCCTCGACCGACACCTTGAACTCGTCGGCCAGGAAGTAGCGGAAGCGGGCCGAGTCGAGCACGCCGGCCATGCCGACGACGCGCTCCGGCGGGAGGCCGGAGGCCTGCTGGAGCACCCACACCATCACGTCCAGCGGGTTCGTGATGACGATGACGAAGGCGTTCGGGGCGTACTTCTTGATGTTCTCGCCGACGGTCTGGCAGACGCCGGTGTTGATGCCGATCAGGTCGTCGCGGCTCATGCCCGGCTTGCGCGGCACGCCGGCGGTGACGATCACCACGTCGGCGCCTTCGATGACCGAATAGTCGTTGCCGCCGCTGAGCTTGGCGTTGAAGCCTTCGACCGGCGAGGTCTCAGCCAGGTCGAGGGCCTTGCCCTCCGGCATGCCTTCGGCGATGTCGAACAGGACGACGTCGCCGAGTTCCTTCTGGGCAGCGAGCAGAGCCAGCGTGCCGCCAATCTGGCCGGCGCCGACGAGCGCAATCTTCTTGCGAGCCATGGAGCGTTTCCCTAAGCGTGAGCGTCCCCCATTCAGCGGAGGACAGAACCGATTGAGTGTAGCGTCCTAGGGGTCCAGCGCCCTGAGATTTCGAGGGCGGTTCCTAGCGCGATTCCGGCCCGAGAGCAAGCGTGACCGCAAGCACGGGACGCGGAACTGTGCAATCGATTACGGCGAATGGCCGCAGCGGCAAACAGGAATTTGGTGTTGCGGGTGCGGCGCACTATTCTTTGGATAGGTTTTGAAGGCCGTTCGGGATTGGGGGAGCAACCATGATTCGCTTTGCACCGGCATTTTGCCTGACCGTGACGCTGGCGCTGGGAAGCGGCGGCGCGGCTTTGGGACAAACCGTCGCAGACTATGAGGCCGCCTTGGCCAAGGCGCCGCTGAATGAAGCGGCCGGCGCTCCGTCGGATATGCCGTCGGCCACCGACATCCTGTATTGCCGGCCCGTGTCGAACTATGTGTACACCTCCGTCCCGCCGGGGGAGCGCAGCGGCATCGTGGTGCCTCTCGTGGCCTTCGACGGGCCGGCCGACCCGGCGATCCTGCGCAAGCGCAACCTGTGCGAGACGGTGCGCCGGATGGCGGTGATCCAGTTCGATTCCGGGTCGGGGGAGGAGATCGTCACCCCGCCGCAGCTGATCGACACCGACCCGTCGCGCCCGCTGTATCAGAACGATCCGACGCTGGCTCCCGACACGCGGCGGGCCCCGGCCCGACGGCCTCTGGAAATCCAGTAGCGCTGACTTCGGCGGCGACCTTCGGCGTCAGGAGCGGACGCCGTAGAGCGCGAGGTGGCGGGTCATGTCCGCCGCGGGCAGCGGGTAGTCGGTGCCCTGGCGGGCGTTCAGCACGGCGCGCGGCGGGATGCCGGCGGCGCGGACCTGCACGCGCATGGCGCAGCGCATCGAATAGCCCGCCCGCCAGACCAGGGCGGTGACGGCGCGGGCATCGCCGGACCGCAGGATGTCGTCCACGATCCCCGGATGGACGGCGGCGCGCAGGGCCAGGGCAGCGCGGACGAAGTCCGTTTCCTCCCAGGACAGGGCGTCGCCCAGCGCCGTCTCGTCCAAGGCGTCCTGGCGGTGCAGGCGGACGGCGCGGCGCCCCGGCGACTCGGCGGGATCGCGCCCTTCGACCCAGGCGACGCGGCGGCGGGTCACGGCGGCGACCTCCGCCGCGGTGATAGCGTCCAGATCGGTGCGGCGGCGCAGCAGATCGGCCACCGAGTCGTCGACGAACTCCGCCAGCCGCAGGGCCAGCCGTTGCGGCAGGGCGGGGCGGGCGGCCAGCTTGGCCTGCCAGTCCGGATGGCCGCCGGACCGTTCCACCAGATCCTCCAGCCGGTCGTCGGGGATGACCGCGCCGTCGTTGTCCAGCAGGACGCCCGTGGCTTCCGCGTCGCCCGTGTCGACGATGGCGCAGGACAGCGGCGCGCTGACCGCTTGCCGCCGCGCGATGGCCGACAGCGCCCAGCCCGCGGGGTGGCTGGCGATGATCTCCAGCAAATCCTCGTCGGTCAGGGTGGCGCAGCAATGGAGGATGGGCTCCGCCACCGAGCGCTCGACGTCACGGGCCAGCGTGCGCGCCACGGCGGGCGGGGCGCAGGCGACGTCCTTCAGAGCCCCGGCCAGCGCCGTCCGCACATGGGCCGCATGATCGCGGGCCAGTCGCTCCAGCGTGCGCAGGGCGGTGGCGGTGGCCTTGTCCTGGCGATCCGGGGGCAGGTCGGGCAGCAGCCGGCACAGCTTGCGCGCCAGATGCCCGCGGACCCCGGCATCGCCCATCCCGGCCCGTCGCGATTCGACCAACGCCGTGCCGAGGCGGCGGCGGGCCGGTTCCGGCGCAGGAGGAGCGGGAGGGGAATCGTCGAACAGATAGCCGAGCAATTCCGGGTCCACCCCGTCGTCCGCGGAGGAGATTTCCCGCGGCGCCGAGCGGGCCGCGCCGGGACGGTCGTCCTCTTGATCGGAATGGGGGGCCTGACGTGGCTGCATCCGGATATCCAACGAGGGGCCGATTAACGGGCTGCTAACGGAGCCGAACTTGTCACCGGCGCCCGGCGCAAGCAACCAGGCTCTGCGTCCCCGGTTCTTCCGTCGGGTTTCGGTAACGAATCGTCGAAAAGCGGAAGTCGAAAAGAAAAAGGGCCGCAACCCCGATGGGGCGCGGCCTTGAAGAGTTTAGGGAGGAAACGCACTGCAAAAGCAGTAACGGGGCGGATCATAGGCTCAGACCCTGGCGGATGGTAATACCAAGTTGGTATTGGTGCGGTGCGGTGTGCGCATGGCGATGCGGGAATAAAATGTTGTTTGCCCAGCGGGTGGGCAGGATTTCGACCGTTTGCACACATTCGAGCCGGATGGGCGGATGATGGGAGCGCAAACGATCAGACTGGGAATATTGTTTGTGATCGGAGCTATGACGGGTGAAGTCTCGCCGGATGTTGAGCCACGTCCATTCGGGCATGCTCTTGGGCGCCACGTTCCTTGAGGGCAGTTTTGTGTGCCGGGCGAATTGTTCGTGGGGTGTGCCGGTCCGCTGGGGAAACTCTCCCCCGCGGCGGGCCGCGGCGCGGGGGAGGGGAAAGCGAGGCGATGCTCAGGCGGCGGCCAGCTTCTCGCGGATCAGGGCCTTGGTCTCGTCCAGGCCGTAGAGCTGGATGAAGGAGCCCATGCGCGGGCCGGTGGTCTGGCCGAGCAGCACCTCGTAGAGCGCCTGGAACCACGCGCGCAGCTCGGTGAAGCCGTGCTCCTTGCCGACCGCGAAGACCTCGTTCTGAATGACGTCGCCCGCCGCGTCGGCGGGGATGCCGTCCAGACGCGTCAGTAGATCCTCCAAGGCGGCGCGCTCGGCGTCGGTGGGGGCGCGGAAGCGCTTCGTCGGCTTCACCTGATCCTGGTAGTAGCGGACGGCGTAGCCGACCAGCTTGTCCAGGAAGGGGCTGTTCTCCGGCGTCGCCTCGGGCGCGTAGCGGCTGATGAAGCCCCACATCACATCCTTGGTCTCGGCGTTCGCCGCCCCGGCGAGGTTCAGCAGAAGGTTGAAGGACACGTCCGAGCGCACCGCCGGCGCCGTGCCGTTGTGGATGTGCCAGGCCGGGTTCTCCAGCGCCTTGGCCGGCTCCTCCACCGGCAGCTTGGCGACGAAGGCCAGATACTCGTCCACCGCCCGCGGGATCACGTCGAAATACAGGCGCTTGGCCGACTTCGGCTTCTGGAACATGTAGAGGGCGAGGCTCTCCGGCGGGGCGTAGGCCAGCCACTCCTCCATGGTCAGGCCGTTGCCCTTGGACTTGGAGATCTTCTGCCCCTTGTCGTCCAGGAACAGCTCGTAGTTGAAGCCCTGCGGCGGGGTGCCGCCGAGGATGTTGACGATCTTTCCGGCCAGCTCGGCCGACGGGATCAGGTCCTTGCCGTACATCTCGTAATCGACGCCCAGCGCGTACCAGCGCATGCCCCAGTCGGGCTTCCACTGGAGCTTCACATGGCCGCCGGTGACCGGGACCTCGACCTTCTTGCCGTCCTCGTCCTGGAAGACGATGGTGCCGGCGTCCACGTCGCGCTCCAGCACCGGAACCTGAAGCACACGCCCCGTGGAGGGGGAGACGGGCAGGAACGGGCTGTAGGTCTGCTGGCGCTCCTCGCCCAGCGTCGGCAGCATGACGGCCATGATCTCGTCATAGCGCCGCAGCACGCCGAGCAGGGCGTCGTCGAAGCGGCCCGACTTGTACCAGTCGGTGGAGGACTGGAACTCGTACTCGAAGCCGAAGCTGTCGAGGAAGGCGCGCAGGCGCGCGTTGTTGTGCGCGCCGAAGCTGTCGTGCGTGCCGAACGGATCGGGCACCTGGGTCAGCGGTTTGCCGAGGTTGGCGGCCACCAGCTCCTTGTTCGGGATGTTGTCCGGGACCTTGCGCAGCCCGTCCATGTCGTCGGAGAAGCAGAAGAGCTTCGTCGGGATGTCGCTCATCCGCTGGAAGGCCTGACGGACCATGGTGGTGCGCGCCACCTCGCCGAAGGTGCCGATGTGCGGCAGGCCCGACGGACCGTAGCCGGTCTCGAACAGGACGTAGCCTTTGGCCGGCGGCTCTTTCGCGAAGCGCGCGACCAGTTTGCGCGCCTCCTCGAACGGCCACGCCTTCGCCTGCAACGCCAATTCCCGCTCGCCGGTCATGGTAGAGCCCCTTCAAAACTCGACGGAAGTGTAGAAAGGCAGCGACCCTAGGGCGCAGCGCGCCGTCCGTCAACGGGCGCCGCTTGTCCGTTTCACGGTTCGGGCGCATGTCTGGATGTGGATCACCCGCCGAGGACCCGCATGAGCTGGCTGTTTCTGTCCGTCGCCATCGCCTTCGAGATCGTGGGCACCGTCGCCATGAAGATGTCCGACGGCATGACCCGCCTGTGGCCCAGCCTGGCGGTGGTGGCCTGCTATCTGGTGGCCTTCGCGATGCTGGCCCAGGCGCTGCGCGAGATCGAGGTCGGCGTGGCCTACGCCATCTGGTCCGCGGTGGGCACGGCGGCCATTGCGGCGATCGGGATTTGGGTGTTCGGCGAGTCGCTCAACTTCCTGAAGCCGTCTCTTCTACCCATCTGACGCTGGCGAAGATCGACCCTGGTCAGATCACGGCGGTCGCCCAGACATTACACA
>NZ_WHOR01000283.1:0-7165 GCF_013340925.1 Azospirillum formosense | reverse complement strand
GAGCTGGGGGCGGCGGCCGAGACGGCCATCGCGGCGGCGGACCGGCTGCTCTGCGCCGACCATCCCGTCCACGGGCGGCGCGTCGGGCTGGACGCCCGCGCCGTGTTGCTGGGCGGCCCGGTGCCCCCGGTCTGTCTGGCCGCCCTGCACGCGGCGGGGGAGGACGGGATCGTCGGGCGCGGCCTCGCCTGGCATCCGCCCTCCTGCCACGCCGAGGCGGTAGCCGCGGTGGATGCACGGAGCCGCGCCGGTTTCCCGGACACCCCCGACCGTCGCGCCTGAGGTCCGGCGGCCGCGGTTCCCCTTATTTTTTAACGAGGGGGCAATCGCTCTGCGACAGTGGCCGGAAGGCCTCCTCCGCGGGGATCGTGGCGCGCAGGGTGTAATAGTCCCAGGGGTATTTGGACTCCGAGGGCTTCTTTACCTGCATCAGGTACATCTCGCGCATGAAGCGGCCGTCCTCGCGCACCCAGCCGTCCTTCACGAACACGTCGTTGATCCGCGTGCTCTTCAGCTTCTCCATGACCGGGCCGGCCTCGTCGGTGCCGGCGGCCTCGATGGCCTTCAGGTAGGCGAGCGTCGAGGAGTAGACCCCGGCCTGCCCCATGTTCGGCATGATCTTCACCCGCTCGTGGAAGCGCCGGGAGAAGGCGCGGGTCTCGTCGTCGCGGTCCCAGTAGAAGGCGGTGGTCAGGTACATCCCCTGTGTCGCCTCCAGCCCGAGGGCGTGGACGTCGGTGTCGAACAGCAGGAGGCCGGCGAGCTGCTGCCCGCTCTGGGTCAGGCCGAACTCCGAGGCGGCCTTGATGGCGTTGCGCGCGTCCATCCCGGTGGTGGCGAGGCCGACGATCTTGGCCCCCGACGCCTGCGCCTGCGTCACGTAGGAGGCGAAATCGAGGTTGTTCAGCGGGAAGCGCACCGCGCCCAGGACCTTGCCGCCGTTCTCCTGGACGATCTTCGCCGTGTTCTCCTCCAGCCCGTGGCCGAAGGCGAAATCGACGGTGAGGAAATACCAGGTGTCGCCGCCCTGCTTGATCGTCTGCGCCCCGGTGCCCTTGGCCAGCGCGTAGGCGTCGTAGGCGTAGTGGATGGTGTTGGGCGTGCATTTGTCGCCGGTCAGTCGGGTGACGGACGGGCCGTTGAAGATGGCGACGCGGTTCTTGTCGCGGACGATGTCCGCCACCGCAAGCGCCAGACCGGAGTTCGCCACGTCCTGGATGAGGTCGACGTTCTGCGCGTCGATCCACTCGCGCACGATGGCCGACCCGACATCCACCTTGTTCTGGTGGTCGGCCGTCAGCACCTCGACGGGCTTGCCCAGCACCGTGCCGCCGAAATCCTCCACCGCCATCTGCGCGGCGGCGATGGAGCCGCGGCCGCTCTGGTCGGAGAAGGCCCCGGACAGGTCGGTGATCACCCCGATCCGGACGACGTCGTTCGAGATCTTCGCACCCTGCTGCGCCGCCGCCGGCAGCATGGCGGCGAGCAGCAGCGCGGTCCCGGACAGCAGCGCGGTGCCCAACTGACGCTTCATCGCTTCCTCCCTGTTTTTGCGTCGTCCCGGCGAGCCTTCACCGAAACCCGTTGCCATACCGTCCCGCCCCATGGTCGATTCCACAACGGCGTGCGATCCGGGGCATGGGTAAAATGGGGAAAAACGGTCGGTTCGACGTACAAATCACCGCCGCGCTTCATTCTTCCACCGAACAGGCGGAAGGGGCGGGGGACCGGCTGTTCTGTCCAGTCTTCGGTGGGCATCCGGTGGACCGCGCCGAGTATCTGGCCCTGCTTCCCGTCCAGGACAGCAACGGGCGGCTGCTCGCCGCCTTGGCCGAAATGCCGGACGGCGTGCCGGAGGGTGTGTGCGTCGGCGTGCTGGCCGTCGACCCCTTCCGGCCGGTGGGTCCGTTCCTGGAAACCCTGCGCCGGTTCGGGGTGCGCGCGGTCGCCAACTTCCCCACCACCGCGCTGTTCGACGGGGAAACCGGCGAGACGCTGCGCGGCGTCGGGCTCGGTGCGCAGCGGGAGGCGTCGTTCCTGGAACAAGCCGCCCAGGCGGGATTCGCCGTCACCGGCTTCGCCGCCGACGCGGACATCGGCCGGCGCCTGCGGGCGGCGGGGGCGGGGCGCCTCGTCGTGCATCCGGGTGCCGCGACCGGCGATCCGTCGCGCGACGCCGAGGCGGTCGCGAACGCCGCCGCGGTCGCCGCCGAACTGCGCGGAGAGGGCGGCGGCCCCGTCCTGCTCTATCGGCCGGCCGGCTTCGAGGATCATCATGACGTCATGAGGCGGGCGGCCGACGGGCTGGTGCTCCCGCCCGGCGCCGGTCACTCCAACAGGCCGTAGTGGCGCATCTTGTTGTAGAGCGTCTTGCGCGACAGGCCGAGGAAGCGGGCCGTCTCCCCCCGGCGGAAGCGGTGCCGCCGCAGGCCGTCGAGAATCCAGTCCCGTTCCGACTGTTTGGGTGAGCGGTCTCCAGGAGCGTCCGGGCGCGGGCGGCCCGCGCGCTTGCCGTCCAGGGAGGGGAGGGCTTCCGCCTCGATGACGTCGCCGCTGCCGTCCAGCGCCTGCTCGACCACGGCGCGCAATTCGCGGAGGTTGCCCGGCCAGTCATGGGCGATGAGCAGCCGGAACGCCCGAGGCGACAGGCGCACGGGACCCGCGGATGGGCGCAGCGCCGCCGCGAAATGCTCGACCAGCAGCGGAATGTCGTCCAGCCGCTCGCTCAGCGGCGGCAGGTCGATGTCGCGCCGGGCGAGGCGGCGGGCCAGCTCGGGCGCGAGCGTTCCGGCGCCGGCCGCGGCCTCCAGGCCCGCCGTTCCGATCAGGATGATCCGCGCGTTGGAGCGCAGGGTTTCCTGCCCGCCCTGGCGACGGAAGCTGCCGCGCTCCAGGAAGGCGGCAAGCTCGGCCTGCGTGCCGGGCGTCAGGCCCTCCGCGTTCTCGATCACCAGCGTCGTCCCGTTGGCGGCCTCGACCCAGCCGAGGCGGCGGCGTCCGCCGTCCGCCGGCTCCGCCCCGAACAGCCACCCGCCGTCCAGATGGCGGGCGTCGACGGTCATCGGCGGGCGCTGGCGCTGTGGACCACGCCCGTGCAGCAGAGTCGCCACCAGCGAGCGCCCGCTGCCGTCCGGCCCGGCGACCCACACCGGCCCGCCGTCGGCGCCGAGATGCTCCAGCCGCGCCCGCGTCTCCACCAGCGCGTCGGTGCGGCCCACCAGCCCCATCCCCTGGCCGGTCTGGTCGAGGCGCCGCTCCAGCCGGTCGATGCGCCGTTGCAGGGTGGAGACCAGCTTGAAGGCGGCGGTCATTTCCTCCATCGAGCTTTCCGAGGGCAGGCGGTCGATGGTCGAGCCGCCGATGTAGCCGTCGGCCCGCGCCTCGCGGCAGGCCTCGTGCATCTCCTGCGGGGTGGTGATCGGCCCGCCCTCGATCACGCACAGCGCGCCGGGGTCGGCGGTGCGGATCGCCTTGATGTGGCCGCGGGCGCGGTTGCCGACCTGAAGCACCGACTCCCCGCTGGGCACGCCCACGGCGCCGCCGGCGTTCCAGCCGATGTTGAAGCAATAGACGTCCACCCCCGCCCGCGCGAGCGCCAGCGCCTCCTCCCGGCGGCGGAAATAGCCGACGGTCGCCAGCCCGCCCGCCCGCGCCGCTTCCAGCAGGCGGACCTCCCGCGCGAAGCCCAGGCCGGTGCGCTCCAGCGCCTCGCGGAAGCGCCCGTCGACATGCGACACGGTGGGGAAATTCACCACCCCGGCGAAGCCCCAGCCGCGCAGCCGCTCCATGAAAGGGGAAAACTCCTCCTCCGCGAGGCCCCAGGCGCAGGCGCCGAAGAAGACCGGAATCGGTGTCGCGTCGACGATCTCCGAGCAGGCGAAGTCGGCGACGAAGGCGTTGCTGTCGCGCAGCGCCAGCATGGTGGCGATGGACGACGCCCCCATGGTGCGGAAGCGGCCGGCGGCCAGCGCCAGCAGGAAGTCGGCGCCGCCGCGCGCCGCCGCGCGGGCGGCAAGGCCGGTGCCGATGGCGGCGCCGACCAGCAGGGTGTGCCGGCCCGCGCAGGCCCGCCGCAGATCGTCCAGCAACTGAGTCCGGTCATGGGTCATGCGGTCATGGGTCATGCCAACCACTATACCCAATATTACCCGCTCCGCCGCAACGCTCCGGTTGGCGCCCCCGGCGGGCGGCCTACACTTCCGGAAAAGACGAAGGGAGGAGGCCCGGCCATGGCGGATGCGGAGCGAGGCGCGGCGGCGGTCTATGTCGTCGGCTGCCACGACACCAAGGGAATCGAGTTGGACTATGTGCGGGGGCTGATCGCGGCGGAGGGGCTGCGCACGGTGACGGTCGATGTTGGCACCCGCCCGCCGGCTGTCCCGGCCGATGTCTCGGCGCGGGACGTCGCCTCCTGCCACCCCGACGGAGCGGAGGCCGTGCTGGGCACCGACGACCGCGGGCTGGCCGTGTCGCGCATGGCCGACGCGTTCCGGCGCTTCGTCGAGCGGCGCACCGACGTCGCCGGCATGATCGGGCTGGGCGGTTCCGGTGGCACGGCGATCATCGCGCCGGGCATGCGGACGCTTCCCGTGGGGACGCCCAAGCTGATCGTGTCCACCGTCGCGTCGGGCAACGTGGCGTCCTACGTCGGCGAAACGGACCTCTGCATGATGGCCTCGGTCACCGACGTCGCCGGGCTGAACCGTATTTCGCGCCGCGTGCTGGGCAACGCCGCCCACGCGATGGCCGGCATGGTGGCGCGCGCGATCCCCGAGACGGACACCAAGCCGGCGCTGGGCCTCACCATGTTCGGCGTGACGACGCCTTGCGTCACGCAGGTGTCCCAGGAACTCGACCCCGCCTACGACTGCCTGGTCTTCCACGCCACCGGCACCGGCGGGCGGGCGATGGAGAAGCTCGTCGCCTCGGGCCTGCTGGCGGGCGTGCTGGACGTGACGACCACCGAGGTCTGCGACCTGCTGATGGGCGGCGTCTTCAGCGCCGGGGAGGAGCGGCTGGACGCCATCGCGCGGGCCGGCATCCCCTATGTCGGGTCCTGCGGCGCGCTGGACATGGTGAATTTCGGCCCGCGCGACAGCGTGCCCGAGCGCTACCGCGACCGGCTGTTCTACGTGCACAACCCGCAGGTCACGCTGATGCGCACCACGGCGGAGGAGAACCGGGCGATGGGCGCCTGGATCGGCCGCAAGCTGAACGCCTTCACCGGGCCGGTGCGCTTCCTCATCCCCGAAGGGGGGGTGTCGGTGCTCGATGCGCCGGGCCAGCCCTTCCACGATCCCGAGGCGGACGCCGCGCTGTTCGATGCGCTGGAGCGCACCGTCGAGCAGACGGACGCGCGCCGGCTGGTCCGCCTTCCCCACAACATCAACGATCCCGCCTTCGCCGCCGCGCTCGTCCGGGCCTTCCGGGACATCGCCGCGGCCGGCCACGGCACGACGTCATAAGGAGCCTTCGACGATGCCCCGCATTCCCCGTCAACAAATCCTCGACCGGTTCCGCGGCATGATCGCCCGCGGCGAACCCATCGTCGGCGGCGGCGCCGGAACCGGGCTGTCCGCCAAATGCGAGGAGGCGGGCGGGATCGACCTGATCGTCATCTACAACTCCGGCCGCTACCGCATGGCCGGGCGCGGTTCGCTGGCCGGGCTGCTCGCCTACGGCAACGCCAACGAGATCGTCGTCGACATGGCGCGCGAGGTGCTGCCGGTGGTCCGGCACACCCCCGTGCTGGCCGGCGTCAACGGCACCGATCCCTTCATGATCCAGGACCAGTTCCTGCGGCGGCTGGCCGATCTGGGCTTCTCCGGCGTGCAGAACTTTCCGACCGTGGGGCTGATCGACGGCGTCTTCCGGGCCAATCTGGAGGAGACGGGCATGGGCTACGGGCTGGAGGTGGACATGATCCGCGCCGCCCATGAGCTGGACCTGCTGACCACGCCCTACGTCTTCTCGGAAGGGGAGGCGGTGGCGATGGCCGAGGCCGGGGCCGACGTCATCGTCTGCCACCTCGGCCTAACCACCGGCGGCAGCATCGGGGCGGAAACGGCGCTGTCGCTGAAGGATTGCGTGCCGAAGATCGACGCCTGGGCGGAGGCGGCCCTGCGGGTGCGCAAGGACGTGATCGTGCTGTGCCACGGCGGCCCGATCGCCACGCCGGAGGACGCCTCCTTCGTCCTCGGCGCGTGCACCGTCTGCCACGGCTTCTACGGCGCGTCCAGCATGGAACGCCTGCCCACGGAAACCGCGCTGACCGAGCAGACGCGCCGTTTCAAGGCCATCACCAAGCAACGCTGAAGGGGGGAACGCATGGCACGGGTCTATGTCAGCGCCGTCATCGACGCGCCCGTCGGAGAGGTCTGGGACAAGGCGCGGGATTTCAACGGCCACCACGCCTGGCATCCCATCATCGCGGACAGCCACATCGAGGACGGGCTGCGCAGCGACACGGTCGGCTGCGTCCGCAACTTCGGGCTCACGCCCGGCGGCCGGCTGCGCGAACAGCTGGTGTCCTTCAGCGACCGCGAGCGCTCCTACACCTACACGATCCTCGAATCGCCATTGCCGCTCACCGACTACGTCGCGACCTTCCGCCTGACCGAGGTGACGGAGGGAAACCGCACCTTCGGCGAATGGTGGGCCGACTTCGACTGCCGGCCCGAGGACCTGCCCACGCTGCGCGAGCAGGTCGGCCGGAACACCTTCGCCGCCGGGTTCCGGGCGCTGGCGGACCTGTGCGGCGGCGGTGTCAGAGCGCCTGCTCCAACTCCGGCACCGCCTTGAACAGGTCGGCGACGAGGCCGTAGTCGGCGACCTGGAAGATCGGCGCCTCCTCGTCCTTGTTGATCGCGACGATGACCTTGCTGTCCTTCATGCCGGCGAGGTGCTGGATGGCCCCGGAGATGCCGACGGCGATGTACAGCTCGGGCGCCACGATCTTGCCGGTCTGGCCGACCTGGTAGTCGTTCGGCACGAAGCCGGCGTCCACCGCCGCGCGGCTGGCGCCGACCGCGGCCCCCAGCTTGTCGGCCAGCGCTTCCAGAAGCTTGAAGTTGTCGCCCGACTGCATGCCGCGGCCGCCCGACACGACGATCTTGGCCTGGGTCAGCTCCGGACGCTCCGACTTCGTCAGCTCCTGGCCGACGAA
>NZ_WHOR01000282.1:0-7220 GCF_013340925.1 Azospirillum formosense | reverse complement strand
GACCCTCCCGCCCATCATTTCCACGAGCCGCCGGCTGATGGCCAGGCCGAGACCGGTGCCCCCGCGCGACCGGTCGATCTGGCTGAAGCGCTGGAACAGCTGGCCCTGCCGATCCTGCGGGATGCCGATCCCGGTGTCGGCGACGCTGATCGTCAGATGCGGACCGGTGGGGGTGTCGGAGGTCTTCACGACGGTCACACCGACGTCGCCATGCTCGGTGAACTTCACCGCGTTGGCCAGCAGGTTCAGCACCACCTGCCGCAGCCGGTCGGGATCGCCGCGCAGCCAGTCCGGCACATCCGGCGCCACGGCGGCGTGCAGCGTCAGCCCCTTCGCCTCGGCCTCCAGCCGCAACACCGCCGCGCAATTGGCGATCAGGTCGCGGATGGCGAAGGAGGTGTCGTTCAGCGCAAGCCGCCCCGCCTCGATGCGCGAGAAGTCCAGCACATCCTCGATCACCGTCAGAAGCGACCGGCCGGCGTCGCGCACCAGACGGGCGTGGTGGCACTGCCGGGGCGTCAGGTCCTCATCCAGCAGAAGACGGGCGAATCCCAGGATGCCGTTCAGCGGGGTGCGCATCTCATGGCTCATCGTCGCCAGGAACTCGGCCTTGGCGCGGCTGGCCGCCTCGGCCTCCAGGCGGGCTTGGATCAGCGCCTGCTCGTTGCGCTTGGTCTCGGTGACGTCGGTGACGATGCCGTCCCACACGATGTCGCCGTTGTCGCGCCGCGCCGCGCGGCTGGAGACGCTGATCCAGCGGATGTCGCCGTCCGGCCAGACGATCCGGTATTCGAGCCTCCAGGGCTCCAGCGTCTCGGCGGAGGCGTGGATCGAAGCGAACAGGCGTGGACGGTCTTCGGGGTGGAGGATGCGGTTCAGAGCCTCCAGCGTCACCCGCTCGGTCGGCGGCAGCCCCATCACCTGGAAGAAGCCGGGGCTGCAATAGGGAAAGCGCAGCCGGCCATCGACCGTCAGCACCCGCTGATACACGCCGCCGGGCAGGTTCGCCACCGTCGCGGCGAAGCGGCGTTGGCTTTCGGTGAGGGCGATCTGGAGATCGCAGCGCTCCTGCTCCTTGCGCAGGAAGGTGCCCAGCGCCAGCGTGCCGAAGAAGTTTCCGAGGCTCAACGGCACCAGCGTCGTTTCGAACATGCGGTACGCCATGTCCGGCGGCAGCAGCAGGAAACTGAAGGGCGCCATCACCGTCACCAGCAGGGCCAGCGCGGCCAGATGCCGATTGCCGAACCGCCCGGATCGCCGCGCCGCCGCCCCCACCAGCATGCCGATCAGCCCGGCCCCGACCAGCGACGTCACCCCCGCCACGGCTCCCGGCCCGCCCAGCCAGAAACGGAAGGCTCCGGACACCGCGGCGGCCGCCGCCCCGGCCAGAGCGCCGCCGAACGGGCCGGCCAGCCCGACCATCACGTTGCGGGCGTCGATGAACAGGCCCGGCGCCACCCGCACCGGATCGGCCATGCCCAGCACCGCCACCGCGCCGAACATCAGGCCCAGAAGAGTGTTGGCCATCGGTGCCGGCCAGCCGGCGGCGCGGCCGCGGATCTGCAGGAAGACCACCGCCACGACCGCGAACAGCCCGATGTTCTGCGCCAGACCGAGCAGCAGTTCGCTGGAAACCATGTTCATCGCAAACCCACCGGCCATCACAACCCCCTGGCGGTCCCGTTTTGCATTTTGCCTGTGCGGCGCGACACGGATTCGCATCGTGCGATGCATTCCCGGCATACGGGCGGATGTCGCTCCGTTTCGCCCCGCCCGCACGCCGTTTTCACGCAAGGAGCGTGCCGTGCCGAAGGTGGTCGCCCGTCGGAGGCAGCCCGGGGGAGGCAACCCGCCCGGCATCGCCGTACGGGTTGGCGAAGCGGCGGCGCCCCGGGACCGGAAAAGCCCCGCGTTCCGCACCGCACCATGCCCTTCGAGGCACCCCGCCCGCACCGGCAATCGTCGCAAATGCCATAGGCCTGTGACGTTTCGGGGATTTCCGCCGGCCGGCGCGGCGCGGCGGCCGTATGACCGGGTTAGTACCGAATTCCGGCGGGGCAAAATGGCCTGCGATCCCGTTGGCGGAACGGGATGCCGGCGGTACCGCGCCGGTGTCGCCCGAGGTCTGCGCGCTCGCCCGAAGGGGTCCTCCGTTGGGTTTCACGCCGTGAAAGCCGGCGGCGGGACGCCATCGGGCCGGGGGTGCGGACGGGAGGCGGTGACGGGAGAAGGTTCATGCAGCACGCCGTTGCCGGGGCCCCGCGGTTGTCCGTGGTGGTTCCCTGCTACAACGAGGCCGAGGGGATCGGCGAATTGCACCGCCGGGTGTCCGCGGCCTGCCGCGCCGAGGTCGGGGAGAGCTATGAGCTGATCCTGGTGGATGACGGGTCGCGGGACGGCACCTGGGGCCGCATCGCCACTCTGGTGCGCGACGATCCGGCGGTGACGGGGGTGCGGCTGTCGCGCAACCACGGCCACCAGCTCGCCCTGACCGCCGGCCTCCATGTCTGCCGGGGCGAGCGCATCCTGATCATCGACGCCGACCTGCAGGACCCGCCGGAGCTGCTGACGACCATGATGGCCCGCATGGACGCCGGGGCCGACGTGGTCTACGGCACCCGCATGGCCCGCGACGGCGAGACGTGGTTCAAGAAGGGCACGGCGGCGCTGTTCTACCGACTGCTCGACCGGCTGGTCGACATCGATATCCCCAAGGACACCGGCGACTTCCGCCTGATGAGCCGCCGCGCCCTAGAGGTGCTGAACGCCATGCCGGAGCAGCACCGCTTCATCCGCGGCATGGTGAGCTGGATCGGGCTGAAGCAGGAGCCGCTGCCCTACGACCGGCAGGCCCGCGCCGTCGGCGAGACCAAGTACCCGCTGGGCAAGATGATCCGCTTCGCAGTGGACGCCATCACCAGCTTCTCCATCAAGCCGCTGCGCGCCGCCTCCTACGTCGGTTTCTTCTTCGCGCTGTGCGCGCTGCTGGCGCTCGGCTACGCGCTGGTGAGCTGGTCGCAGCACGCGACGGTTCCCGGCTGGACCAGCGTGATGGTCGTCTCGCTGGTGCTGGGCAGCACCCAGCTGCTGATCCTGGGCGTCCTGGGCGAGTATCTGGGACGGCTCTACATGGAGACCAAACAGCGGCCGCTGTTCGTGGTGGACCGCATCGCCCGCCATCCGGACGCCATGGCGGCCCAGGTCGCCGCTCAAGCCGCCGCCCAGGCCGCGGCGGCCGAAGCCGGCGGTCAGGCCATGCCGGACCCCATCGTGGTGCATCTGGGAACCGGCATCGCCGCGGCGGCCGGCGCCTTTTCCCGCATCGAGGCCAAGAGCGGGGCCAACAATTGAGCGGCATGGAAGGCCGGGGACGGGCCGTTCCCTGGACGGCCATCCGCTTTGCCCTGGTCGGCCTGCTGAACACCGGGGTGGATTTCGCGCTGTTCCTGGCGCTGGTGTCGCTGGCCGGCGCTCCCGTTCTGGCCGCCAACGCCGTGGGCTACGGCGCCGGCGTGCTGTGCAGCTTCCTGCTGAACCGCAGCTGGACCTTCCGCCTGCGCCGCGAGGCCGCCCCGATGGCCCGCCGCCTGCCGCTGTTCCTGGCCTTCAACCTCGTCGGGCTGGGACTGTCCACGCTGGTGGTCGGTCTGCTGGTCCCCGCCGTTCCGCCGCTGGTCGCCAAGATCGCGGCGACCGTCGTCACCTTCGCCTGGAACTACTGGTCCAGCCGGCGCTTCGTCTTCACCGCACCGGCCGCCAATCCCCTCGTCTGAGGCCGTGGCCCGAGCGGCCCCGCCGGAGGGCGGGGGCGCTTTGCCGCAACGGCGAACCTTGACCGCCGGGCGGCCTACCCCAATCTATGACGGAGCGGCGCCGATCCTCCCCTTTCGGGCCGCCAGCCAGCCGGGCGCCGGAAACGGGCCCAATGTGCAACTCGCTCGCCTCTCGAGGAGGATGCGCCGTGACGACACGTCTTTCGCTCTTCAACAGTCCGCTGCTCCTGGGCTTCGACCAGTTCGAGCGCACGCTGGACCGCATCGCCAAGAACTCCGCGGAAGGCTATCCGCCCTACAACATCGAACAGATCGGGGACGAGGGCCTGCGCATCACGCTGGCCGTGGCCGGCTTCACCTCCGAGGACCTGTCGGTCCAGATCGAGGACAACCAGCTCGTCATCCGGGGCCGCCAGACCGACGACCGCTCGCGCATCTACCTGCACCGCGGCATCGCCGCCCGCCAGTTCCAGCGCAGCTTCGTGCTGGCGGAGGGGATCGAGGTGGTCGGCGCCTCGCTCGACAACGGCCTGCTCAACATCGACCTCAAGCGGCCCCTGCCGGAACCGAAGGTCCGCACCATCAAGATCGAGCAGCCCGCCCAGGCCGCCAGCGGCACCGCCGGACCGCAGACCATCGACGTCGCGCCCGACCGCGGCGACGCCTGATTGGTTTCGGCGGTCGCCCAGCGCGATTGCCTGTCGCTTACACCTCCTCGACCGATTCGTCCAAAGGACTGCGTCATGAACAGCTTCGACACCGACAAGGCCGCGGCCTACCTGCGCCAACTGTCGCCCCAGGACTTCGCCACCTTCGGGCTGGACCATGTGGCCTATGTCCGGCCGGTGACCGTCGACGACGCCCCGGCCTTCTCCGTCCACGCCGCCGACGGCACGCCGCTGACGGTGCTGGCCGAGCGCGACGTGGCCTTCGCCACCGTCCGCCAGAACGACATGGAGCCGCTGAGCGTCCATTGACGCCTGGGGCGTCCTGCTGCCATTGACGCCCGGGGCGTCCCGCTGACGACGCCCGGGGGTTTCGCCGAAACTTCCCCGGAGGTTGCGAAAGGGCCGGTCCACGGCGGACCGGCCCTTTTCGTTTCTGTACGTCCGGTGCTATGACATTGCTCCGGGACGCCCCCTTCAACCCTTGCCTGCCCCCCTCAACCCGCTATCCTTGTGGGGGACCTCGAAAGTGGACGAGCGGGCGGATGGGCGCCGGCTTGCGGGGAGATGGCATTGAGCGACGGGGCAGACACCAGCGAGGCTGTGGCCGAGGTTGCGGGGGACAAATCGGCACGTCCCCAGGGCGGAGGCCGGCGCAGGCAGTGGGAGGACGAGGCCCGCGACGCGCTGCACATCATGCCGCTGTCGGCCATCCCGCTGGAAACGCCGGGTCTTCAGCACGCCCGGCTGATCAAGAACGTGCGGTTGCAGACCGTCGTCGAGATGTTCCACGACGTCCAGACCGGAAGCGGGCAGGTCTCGCCGCGCCACCTCACCGCCTATTTCGAATCCTACAAGGAGGAGGTGGAGCGCGACCTGGTCAAGATCGAGAAGATCGCCGCCGCCTCCAGCTTCGACGTCTACACCTCCCGCATCGAACTGCGCCGGATGAACATCGACGTCAACAGCGTCGAGTCGCTGACCCTGTCCGACCGCAAGAAGGAGGAGCTGACCAACTACATGCGCGTCTTCACGCGCCCGCTGGTCGAGTATGTCTACGGGTCCGAGGACATGCAGGTCCAGGACGTGAAGGACATCATCGGCATGTTCTCCAACCCCAACCGGGACGAGGCGCTGCGCAACCTGCGCATGATGGCCGACCGGCTGGACATCGAGCTGGGGGAGATCCCGCAGTTCCTCGAGGAGTACGGCGACATCTTCCTGTCGCTGGCCTATTTCAAGAAATGCCTGGACGACATCGTCCCGGAGATCCAGCGTTTCCTGTCCTGGATGGCCGAGATCCGCAGCTCCACCGAGGTCAAGCGCGACGCCCGGCAGATGCGTATGCTCGATGAGATCAGCCGCGACCTGACCGACATCTCGACCTCGATCACCGGGCGGTTCGAGAGTTTCGACAACCGGTCCAAGGACTTCTGGCGCGACATCAACGCCGAGACCTTCCATTCCATCCGCGAGCTGATCGCCTCCCACCACGTCACCATCGGCGGCGTGCTGTGCGGTCTGGCGGTGAAGATGGACCTGTGGAAGGCGCGCTTCGCCCGCGGCGGCGGCGGCCCGAACCGGCGCATGGAGTTCGTGAAGTCGGAAATCCTGCCCGGCCTGTCCCACATCAAGTCGCTGGAACAGTCCGCCCGCTCCGCCAGCGCGTGAGGAGCCCTCCACGGCACGGTTCCGGTTGCCCGGAACGGCGGCTCATTCCGTCAGGGGCACCCTGGTGGTCACCATCCCCCCGTCCGGCACCGCCAGGGCGAAGGCGTCGAAGGCCGGCGGGCCGAAGGCGCCGCCCGTCGCCCCGCCGCTGAAGCCGTAGGGCTCACGCGGCACTCCCAGCAGATTGGTGGTGAGCACCGAGTCGCCGTTCCGATCCTGGAACACCGCGACTCCGTAGCGCCCCGCCGGCAGCCCGGCGAAGACCGCCGTCACCTCCGTCCCCGACGCCTCCAGGATTTGCCCGGCGAAGCGCCGTTCCGCCCGGTAGGCGTCGGCACCGTCATACAGCGCGACCCACAGCGTGCCCTGTTGGGGCTTGACGTTGCCGATGGTTGCGCGAAGCTCCCCCGCGCGGACTCCCGCCGCGGCGAGCGTCAACGCCACCGCGCCGACCAACCCCAATCCGATCCGACATGCAGCTCCCATTTCCTGTCCCTTTCCTTCGCCGTGGGCGAACCGTCGCCTTTCCGAGCCGGTCCCTTCCATGCCTGAAGGAGCGGGCGGAGGGCCACCGCCGCTGCGGGACCGGCGGGTTGCGGCTTCGCCGAACGCCGGGACCGGCGGTTCACGATGCGTGAAACGGAGGTTCCTGCAATGGGGCAGCCTCGCACGCCCTACCGCCACCGGCTGCTGGGCCGGCGCCTGCCGGTGCTGCTGGCCGCCGCGCTGGTGCTGACCCTGCTGGGTCCGTTCGGCACCTTCGCGGATCTGACGCTGACGCAGCGGCTGGCCTATTGGTGCGGGCTGATCGGGCTGGGCGGTCTCGCCTTCGAGCTTCTGACCCTGGCCGCCGGCCATCGGCTGCGGGAGCGGGCGGGGGCGTGGCGCGCCATGCTGGCCGGGGTGGTCCTGGCGGTGGCGGCGCCGATGACACTGACCGTGGCGCTGCTTGAAAGGACGTTGCGCGGGATGGATTTTCTGCGCCCGCTGGGGTTGGCGGAGCTGTTCGTCTATGTCGTCATCGTCACCCTGCTGGTGTCCGCCATTCCGGTCTGGCTGGAGCTGCGCGACCGCGGGCTTCTCGCCGCCCCCACGCCACCGCCTTCCCCGC
>NZ_WHOR01000281.1:0-7235 GCF_013340925.1 Azospirillum formosense | reverse complement strand
GGGTGGGGGTATGCATGGGGTGGCTCTTCGTAGAAGGCGGGAAGTGGGGGAGGCATTGCCCCCTCCCTAACCCTCCCCCGCTGCGCAGGGGAGGGGATTAAGCTCCCTCTCCTGCGAAGCTCTCGCGCAAACCAAAGGTTTGCGCTGACGCGACAGGCGGACCATAGGTCCGCCGAGAGCGGGGGAGGGTTAGGGAGGGGGCCCCGAACCGCGCCAGCGCCCAGGCCGCCGCGGGCGTGTCGGCCACCGCCAGCCGCGACTCGAGGCCCGCCGCACCCAGGCGGGCGGACAGGTCGGCGGCCATGGCCTCCTCCCCGCCGAACAGGTGGGCGCAGCCGGTGATGTCCAGCGCCACCCCGTCCGGGCCGTCCGGGGTGGTCCAGGGGGTGTAGCGCGTGCACCAGCCGGCGATCCGCTCCAGCAGGCGGGCGTCCGACTCGGGATCGGCGTCGAAGACGGCCAAGGCGGGTTCGATGGCCCGGGCGTCGGCCAGACTCATGCCGGGCCACACCCCGGCCTCCTCGGCCGCGCGGTTGACGGCGGCCACGCCCAGCCGCCCGCGCTCGGCCAGGATGGCGGCCAGGGGATGGCCGCGCCGCTCCGGATGGCGGCGGCCATGGGCGTCGGTGGGCAGCCGCGGCAGCCACAGGGACAGGATGCGCCGCGCCGTCCGTTCCGTCATGCCCAACCCTCCCTTCGCCGATGCGGATGCCAACAATTCCAGTCCGAACAAAACAGGAACATTCTAGCGGCAAAAGTCGGCGGGCGGGAGTCTCCTTACGGCCTCACCAAGAAGAGGGGGATAGCCGAGGGGGGCCTTGTCCCGTCTCCACGCGGCACGACATGGTTGGTATGACACCGATCCGCTCCACCGCCACGTTCCTGCCCGTCGCCGTCGCGCTCGCCGCCCTCGCGCTGGGGGCCTGCGCGACGGAGGTGCATGACGAGATGCCGGGGCGAGCCCAGGCGGCCCCGCCGGCGTCCGCACAGAGCGGCGGGTTGAAGACGCTGCGCCAGATCCAGGCGGAGGAGAACGCTCGTCCGGCCCACACGCCGCGGCCGCAGACTCCGCCCGCTCCGCCGCAAAAGCTTTCCGACGCTTCGCAGACGCCCAACCAGCCGCCGCCGGTGCGCCGCCGCGGCAGTTCGTCCCCGCCGCCGCCGCCCATCGACCAGCCGGCCACGCCCGCCCTGCCGGCGCCGGGTTCCACCCAGGGGCTCACCGACCGCGCCAAGCGTGACCTGATGAGCCCGGAGGTCGACCGGCTGCGCACCGAGGACGCCATGGGCCGGCTCGACCCGTTGCAGCAGCGCGACCTGCTCCGCAAGCAGCAGGACCTCCGCCAGTACGGCCCCGGCCCGCTGGGTTACTGACCTCCGACTTCTCAGGGCCTCGTGCCCTGGTCACTTGACCCCACCCCGCGCAGCGGCCATACCGGCCCGGTGCGGCGCAAGGCCTTGGGGAAAAGGGGTAGGGGATGGTGGCGATCCGGTCGGTTCTTCTGGCGCTCGCGTTGATCGGTGCCGGAACCGCGCCCGCGCTGGCGCGGATGACGGTGACCGGGCCGTTCGGCACCGGCCTGACCGAACCCGTGTGGGTGCTGCAGCATCTGCTGGGCTTCCTCGCCATCGGGCTGTGGAGCGGGCAGAACGGCGGCCCTTCGGTCTGGCAGCTTCCCGTGGCGGCGCTGACCGCGGTGTTGGCCGCCGGGCTGGCCGCGCAGATCGGCATCCGTCTGCCCTACGCCGCGGAAGGGCTGTCGGCGTCGCTGATCCTGATGGGCGGGCTGGTCGCCTTCGGGCTGAAGGTGCCGCTGGCGCTGGGGGTGCTGACGGTCGCCGCGGCGGGGGCCTTTCACGGCTATGTGCACATGGGCGGGCCGCTGTTCTGGGCCGGGCTGTCGTCCGGCGTGCTGCTGGTCATCGGCGCCGGGCTGGGCCTGTCGGTGGCGGTGGGGCAGGCGGCGTCGGGCCGCGTCGTGCAAATGTGTGGCGGCGCGGTAGCACTCGCCGGGGTTCTTGATCTGGCGGGCGTCTTTTAAGCCCCCGACGCCTTGAAAAAGCCCGGCTGCGGGTATTCTTGTAAGAGCGTGTCCAACACACGCCGCCGATGGCCCATGCCGCCGGGACGGCTGGCCAGCAGGAAAGGTGGACCCGCCGGTGCCGCGCGCAGGAGCCAACCCCCGCCTTTCCGCTAAAGGCCCCGCCGGCCGTTCGCCCAGCCGCCGCCATGTTCTCGCCGGTGTCGCGGGGGCCGCGCTGCTGGGTCTGCTGCCGCGGGGTGCCGCGGCGCAGGACATCCGCTATTTCCGGATCGGCACGGGCACCACGTCGGGCACCTATTTCCCGATCGGCGGGCTGATCGCCAACGCCATCTCCAACCCGCCCGGCTCCCGCCCCTGCGACCGTGGGGGAAGCTGCGGCGTGCCGGGGCTGATCGCGGTGGCGCAGGCCACGCTCGGCTCGGTGGAGAACATCGAGCTGCTGCGCTCCGGCGCGATCGAGGCCGGGATGTCCCAGGCCGACATCGCCTATTGGGCCTACACCGGTTCCGGCATCTTCCACGGCAAGGCGCCCTTCGAGGGGCTTCGTTCCATCGGCATGCTCTACGCGGAGGCGATCCAGCTCGTCGTGCGGGCCGACAGCGACCTGCACGGCGTGGCCGACCTCAAGGGCAAGGCCGTCTCGCTGGGCGAGGAAGGGTCCGGCGTGCTGGTGGAGGCGCGGGCGATCCTCGACGCCTTCGGCGTGAAGGAGGCGGAACTGCGGCCCCCCGCCTACCTGAAGCCCGGCACCGCGGCGGACCGGCTGGCCAAGAAGGAACTGGACGCCTTCTTCATGGTCGGCGGCTTTCCGGTGGCGGCGGTCACCGACGTGGCGAACCGCGAGCCGATCCGCCTGATCCCGATCGACGGCGAGATCGCCGACGGGCTGCGCATCCGCCAGCGCTTCTACATGGACCAGGTCATCCCCGCCGACACCTACCCCGGCGTGCCGGAGATCCACACGCTGGGGGTGGGTGCGGAGCTGCTGGTCCGCGCCGACCGCGACCCCGCCCTGATCCATGGCGTCACCAAGGCGCTGTGGCACGAGAACACCCGCCGCCTGCTGATCGAGGGCCACCCCAAGGGGCGCAGCTTCGACGCCACCAAGGCGGTCGCCAACGTCTCCGTGCCCCTGCATCCGGGCGCCGAGCGCTACTACCGCGAGGTCGGGCTGATCGGCAACGCCGCCAACGAACCGACGGGCGGAGCGACGCCCTGACGGGCTATTCCGGGTCCCGTTCGTCGGCGTAGATGTCCCACGGCTCCGCCTTGGCGGCCGCCACCCACTCCGCCATGCCCGGCAGTTCCATCACCGCCCGCGCGTAGTCGCCGCAAAGCCCGTCCATCTCCACCCCGTAGGTCAGGAGGCGCGTCACCACCGGCGCGTACATGGCGTCGGCGATGGAGAAATCCCCGAACAGGAAGGGGCCGCCCGCCCCGAAGCGGGCGCGCGTGTCGCGCCACAGGGTGAAGACGCGGGCGATGTCGGCCCCGCTCTCGGCGTTGCGGCCGACGCCGGGGCGGAAGGCCTTGAGGTCCATGGACATGTGGGTGCGCAGGCCGGTGAAGCCCGAATGCATCTCCGCCGAGACCGACCGCGCCACCGCGCGGGCGTGGGCATCCGCCGGCCAGAGGGCGGCCTCGGGGAAGGACTCCGCCAGATACTCGCAGATCGCCAGCGAATCCCAGATCACCCGGTCGCCGTGCCGCAGGCAGGGCACCCGGCCCGAGGGCGAATGCTCCGTGATGCGGGCCGCGGTGTCGGGCTGGCGCAGCGGAATGACGATCTCCCGGAAGGGCAGGCCGGTCCGCTTCAGCGCCAGCCAGGGCCGCAGGGACCAGGAGGAGAAGGCCTTGTTGCCGATGACCAGCGTCAGGTCGTCCATGGGTGCGTCTCGGTTGCGATGGGAGGGGGGCGGAGCATGCCTGCCCCGCGGCCTTGCGGCAAGCCGGCGCGCAATCCCCCTTTTCAGGGACGCCCCGGCGCGCCATGCTTTCCCAACTGTTTCCGTTTCCTGACGAAGGACGCCCGCCTTGCTCGCCACCTTGCTCGCCACGGCCGGCCCCGGCACCGTGACCATCACCCCGCTGAACAAGGCCGGTCTCGCCACGTGGCTGGAAGGCCAGCCGCCCGCCACCGCGGCCTGGGTGAAGGCCGTGAACTTCACGGCGGAGGCCGGTTCGACGGCCTTCCTGCCGGGGGAAGGCGGGGCGCTCGCCCGCGTGCTGGCCGGCGTGTCGGCGCTGGACGACCTGTGGGGCCTCGCCGGTCTGCCCGCCGGCCTGCCGCCGGGGAACTACCGGCTGGACGAGGCGGTGGACGCCGCGCTCGACCGCCGCGCCGCCACCCGTCTGGCCCTGGGCTGGGCGCTCGGCAGCTACCGCTTCGGGCGCTACAAGGCGTCGGACAAGTCCTTCGCCAACCTCGTCTGGCCAAAGCACGCCGACCAGGGCGAGGTGCAGCGCACCGCCACCGCGACCTACCTGCTGCGCGACCTCGTGAACACGCCGGCCAACGACCTCGGCCCGGCGGAACTGGCCGAGGTGGCCCATGCCGTGGCGGAGGAGTTCGAGGCCGGGCTGGAGGTGATCGTCGGCGACGACCTGCTCGACCGCGACTATCCGGCCATTCACGCGGTGGGCCGGGCCAGCCCGCGGGCGCCGCGGCTGATCGACCTGCGCTGGGGCAACCCGGCGCACCCGAAGGTGACCATCGTCGGCAAGGGCGTCTGCTTCGACAGCGGCGGCCTGGACATCAAGCCGTCCTCGGGCATGCTGCTGATGAAGAAGGACATGGGCGGCGCCGCGCACGCGCTGGCGCTGGGCCGCATGGTGATGATGGCGGGGCTGCCGGTGCGGCTGCGCGTGCTGGTCCCGGCGGTGGAGAACGTGATCTCCGGCAACGCCTTCAAGCCGATGGACGTGCTGAAGACGCGCAAGGGGCTGAGCGTGGAGGTCGGCAACACCGACGCCGAGGGCCGGCTGATCCTGTGCGATGCGCTGGCCGAGGCGGATTCGGAGAAGCCCGCCCTGCTGATCGACTTCGCCACCCTGACCGGGGCCGCCCGCGTCGCGCTGGGGCCGGACCTGCCGGCGCTGTTCGCCAACGACGACGGCCTCGCCGACGACCTGCTGGCCGCCGGCGAGGAGCAGAGCGACCCGCTGTGGCGCCTGCCGCTGTGGGCGCCCTACCGCAAGGGGCTGGACAGCAAGGTGGCCGATCTCAACAACGTGACCAGCAACGGCATGGCCGGGGCGATCACCGCGGGTCTGTTCCTTCAGGAGTTCGTGTCGAAGGACACGCCCTGGGCGCATCTCGACACTTTCGCCTGGAACAGCGGCGCCCGCCCCGGCCGCCCGGAAGGCGGCGAGGCGCTGGGCCTGCGCGCGGCCTATGCCGTCATCGCCAAGCGGTTTGGGTAATCGAGCGGTCCGGCATCCGGCATATGGTTAAAATTGTCACCCCCGCGGGCGTCGCGGGGGTGGCGTGCCGATTCGGAAAGGACTAAAACCTTCGGGTAGGACCGGTGGACTCGGGTGCCGGCCGGGTTTTTGGAGGCGGATACATGGCGCTGAAGGTTCGTGAGGATTATCGCACCCTCACCGGTCCGGAGAAGGCGGCCATTCTGATGCTGGCGCTGGGCGACGAGCATTCGTCCAAGCTGTTCGCGATGATGGACGACGAGGAGATCAAGGAGCTGTCGCAGGTGATGGCGAACCTGGGCACCGTCTCCGCCAACCTGATCGAGCGTCTGTTCGTCGAATTCGCGGAGCAGATGTCGGCCACCGGCTCGCTGGTCGGTTCCTTCGACTCCACCGAGCGCCTGCTGCTGAAGACGCTGCCCAAGGACAAGGTCGACTCCATCATGGAGGAGATCCGCGGCCCCGCCGGCCGCACCATGTGGGACAAGCTGGCCAACGTCAACGAATCGGTCCTGTCCAACTACCTGAAGAACGAATATCCGCAGACCGTGGCGGTGGTGCTGTCGAAGATCCGCCCGGAACACGCCGGCCGCGTGCTGACCCAGCTGCCGGAGAGCTTCGCGATGGAGGTCATCATGCGCATGCTGCGCATGGAGGCCGTGCAGAAGGAGGTTCTGGACGACGTGGAGCGCACGCTGCGCACCGAGTTCATGACCAACCTCGCCCGCACCAGCCGCCGCGACAGCCACGAGATGCTGGCGGAAATCTTCAACGGCCTGGACCGCACGACCGAGCACCGCTTCATGGCCGCCCTGGAGGAACGCAACCGCGACAGCGCCGAGCGCATCAAGTCGCTGATGTTCACCTTCGAGGACCTGTCCAAGCTCGACCCCTCCGGCGTCCAGGCCCTGCTGCGCAGCGTCGACAAGCAGAAGCTCGCCACCGCCCTGAAGGGCGCGTCGGAGACGCTGAAGGACCTGTTCTTCTCCAACATGTCGGAACGCGCGGCAAAGATCCTGCGCGAGGACATGGCCGCCATGGGCCCCGTCCGCGTCCGCGAGGTGGACGAATCCCAGATGTACATGGTCCAGCTCGCCAAGGACCTGGCGGCCCGCGGCGAAATCGTCATCTCCGAAGGCAGCGGCGAGAACGAGTTGATCTACTGATCTGCGTCCTGTATAATTAAAAAATCTGCTGAAGCAGAGAAGGGGCGGTCATTTACTTGTTCGGAACGATCGTTCCAAAATTATATAGAGACTTTTTCTTTTTTATGTGCATAATCGGTTGTCGCCCTATCCTTTGAGGACGACGCCATGCCGACCATCCATCGCCAGGACGGCTTCCGGTTCTATTTCTACAGCCATGAACCCAACGAGCCGGCGCATGTTCATGTGGACCGGGGCGGCGCCTCGGTGAAAGTCTGGCTGACCCCGGTATCCGTTGCGATTAATATGGGCCACTCGGCAAAGGATCTGGCCGACGTGCTGCGGATCGTGCGGGAGCATCGGGCTCGGTTCCTGGAGGAATGGCATGGCTTTTTCGGCACCCAGGGTTGATCTGCGCATCAAGGCTGTGCTGCTCGACGACGAGCGGCTGACGGTCGACCTTATGGATGGGCGGTCCATCGCCGTGCCGCTTGCCTGGTACCCGCGCCTGTTCGACGCCACACCGGAGCAGCGCCGGAATTGGGAGATCGCCGGAGGAGGCTACGGCATCCACTGGCCCGATGTGGATGAGGATCTCAGCACCGAAGGGCTTCTGCGCGGG
>NZ_WHOR01000280.1:0-7262 GCF_013340925.1 Azospirillum formosense | reverse complement strand
TCACAGGACCGGCTGGCTGCCGGCAAGGCGCGACCATGCCTTCCACACCCCTTCCCGTTGCACCGAGCGCAGCCGAAGCTGGGCGAAGGCGTTGACGTTGACGTAGAGGCCGAGGAAGCGGCTGAGCACGCCGCCGAAGACCAGCGGGCTGGCGCCGACGAAGTTCCGCTCGTCCAGGGCCACCGTCACCTCCAGCCCGCGCACGAAGCCGCGCCAGGCGTCCTGTCCCATGCGGTGGAGCACCGGGCGGGAGGACAGGCCCTGCACGCCGCGGATCTGGTGCTGGGCGGACGGATCGTCGGGCGCGTGCAGCAGCAGGATCGATTGCAGGGCGCGCAGCCCCTCGGCGTCGCCGGTCAGGCTGAGATGGTTGACCGACAGGTGCGAGATCAGCTTCCAGGCCGAGGAACCGCCCGCCGGGGCGGGGCGGCCGGGCGTCGGCTTGTGCAGGCAGCGGATGGTGGCGATGGGGGCGGATTCCTCGATCATCAGCGCGGCCCCCGCCGGGACCTGCTCCGCCAGCGCGCGGTTGGTGCAGAGCGTGCGCACGAGGAGCGTCTCGTCGGCCGGATCGGTCGGCGTCAGGTCGAGGTGATGCAGGCTGAGATGCAGGTCGGTGCCCGGCACGTCCTCCCGCTGGGTCGGCTCGCGGGCGGCCAGCCAGAAGCCGCGCGGCTCCGTCTCCGCCTCGGCGTGCTGGTGCGAGAAGAGGGGGACGTAGCGGTGGTGCATGCCGTCGCCGTCGCGCAGGCCGCTGACCTCCAGGATCGAATGGACCTCGGTCGTGCGCTCGCGCAGGGCATCGGGGACGACGCGGTAGGCGGTGCGCCGGTGGTTCAGCCGGATCGGCTCCGCCGTGCGGTTGAACAGGTTGACGATGGGCGTGCAGCCGAGGACGAAGCTGTCCTTGCGCAGGGTCAGCCGGTTGGGCAGCGGGCGCGACACGGCGATCAGGATGTCCACGACCTCGCCCGACAGCCGCCCGCGGGGAAGCGGCAGGTCGTAGAAGTCGAACTTTTGCGGAAACTCGAAGTATTCCTGCAGCAGGCCGTAGGCCGGCTGGGCGTGCTTGGGATGGGGCAGCACCGTCTCATCCGGGCCGAAGCCGACGGGAGCGATCAGGTTCTCGCCGCGCAGCCGCACCGGCGGCTTGCCGGGCTGGAGGTAGGCGATCTCGACCACGCCGCACAGGAACAGCTCGTGCAGGGCAGAGGTGAGGATCGTCTCGCCGTCGATGAACAGCCGCAGCTTGTCGATCGGCAGATTCTCGAAGGACTGGTTGCGCGTCTCCAGCCGCAGCCGCAGCACCGACGCGGTGGCGGCGCCGTCGAGGAAGTCGTAGCGGTCCGCCGGCTCCACCGCGGCGTCGGTCACGGCGACCGGCCACAGCGTCACGTCGTAGGCGGTGCGGAAGCGGCAGCGGATGTTGTCCTCGGCCACGGCGTGCAAGGGGGTGCCGCGCGGCACGCGGAAGCCGCCGGTCAGCCGCCCCTCGCCGGGCGTCGGCTCCATCCGCGCGATGCCCATGGCCGGGATCGGCGCAATCATCTGCGGGTGCAGGATGCCGAGCAGTGCTTCGGAAAAGCGCGGAAACTCGCGCTCCAGATTGAGTTGCAGTCGGCCGGACAGGAAGGCGAAGGACTCGATCAGCCGCTCCACGTTCGGGTCGGCGGCCTGATCCGGTCCCAGCGCCAGCCGGCGCGCGATCTTGGGATAGCTGCGCGCGAAGGCTTCGCCCGCCCGGCGGACGTAGAGAAGCTCGCGTTCGTAATGGTCGAGGAGGTCCTCGCGCCGCATCCTGGTGCGTCCTTTCAGCCGGATTCGGCTTGGCCGCGCAGGCCCACGTCGAACTCCAGCCGTTCGGTGATGGTGCCCGCCACGACCTCGCCGGAGATGCTGGTGACCATGGTGCCGCGCCCGGTTCCGGCGCTGACGGTCACCCGCGGGCGCTTCAGCCGCGGCTCGAAATCGATGATGGCCTGTCGCACCATCCGCTCCACCAAACGGCGGTCGGCGTCGGAGGCGGCGTCGAGATGCGTGATGTCGGAAATCCCATAGTCCAGCGCCGTTCCGCCGAGGTCGGGGCGGCGGGTGCCGGTGCTGCGGCTGTCGAGGATGCGCGCCACCTCGCGCCGGATCGACGCCTTGAGGTCGGGCATGGAGAGCACCGTGGCGGACGGCTCGTCGCCCGTCGGGTGGTCCGGTTCGAAGTCGATCAGCCGTTCGAACAGCAGCGACCGTCCGCCGGTCATCGTCTTGGGCTGGGTCATCGCCGTGTCCGTTGGGGCTTCAGTTCCTTCTCCCCTCCGGGGAGAAGGTCAGGATAAGGGGGGCGCGTCGCGGAGCGTTCGGCAGAAGCGCAACCCCCTCACCCTTCCCTCTCCCCAGAGGGGAGAGGGCTATTTAAAGCCTCAGCTGTCGGACACAGTGCCCTTCAACAGGTTGAACTTCACGCCGCCACCGCCTTCGTGCTTCTGCTCCTCGGTGTAGCGCTTGTAGGTCCAGTAGATCTCGGTGGCGTTGATCTCGATGGTCTCGGTCGTGTCGCCCTCGTTGACGCTCAGGCTGTGCTTGGCGATCAGCGGGTTCGTCAGCTCGATCGTCAGGAACTCGCCCCACTGGTGGGTGTCGCCGATCGGCTTCAGGCAATGGATGGTCCACTGCTTCTTCGCCGTGTCGGAGTTGGCCGAGCGCAGCAGCAGCGAGATCAACTTGGGCGAGGCCCGGTCCCACTTGCGCTCAAGCGTGATGTTCTCGACCTTCGGGGTGTGGACCGTGCGGCGGGCGTTGGTCGACACTTCCATTTCGACGGTCATGTCCTGCGACAGGGATTCGCACAGGATCATGTCCTTGAACACCACGCCCCCGGCGATCTCCACCGCGGACTCCCCCTGGACGTTGGGGATATCGAGAATGATCATAGACATGCGGATTTACTCCGGACGATGCGTTCGGGGGGAGGGGATCAGGCTTCCGGCGCCGGCAGTTCGGCGACCATGCGGATGGAGGCCGACAGCTCTTCGAGCTGGAAATGCGGACGCAGGAAGATGTTGGCGCGGTAGACGCCCGGACGGCCCGGCACGTCGTAGACGTCGATGCGGGCCTCGCGCAGCGGGAAACGGGCCTTCGTGCCCTGCGACGCCTCGTCGTCCAGAAGGACGTAGTTGGCGATCCAGGTGTTCAGGTGGTCCGTGATGTTGTTGCGCGTCAGGAAGGCGCCGATCTTGTCGCGCAGCATCACCTTCAGGTAATGGGCGAAGCGCGACGACACCAGCATGTACGGCAGCATCGCGGAGATGCGGGCGTTCGCGTTGGCCTCGTCGGTGTTGTAGACCTTCGGCTTGTTCGTGGTCTGGCCGCTGAAGAACGCCGCGTAATCCGTGTTCTTGCAGTGGACCAGCGAGATGAAGCCGAGGTCGTTCAGCTCCTTCTCACGGCGATCGGTGATCGCGATCTCCGTCGGGCACTTCAGGGCGACGTCGCCCTCGTCGGTCTTGAAGGTGTGGCTGGGCAGACCCTCGACCTTGCCGCCGCCTTCCACGCCGCGGATGGCCGCGGTCCAGCCGTGCTTGGCGAAGCTGTCGGTGATGCGCGCGGCCAGCGCCCAGGAGGCGTTGCCCCACAGGTACTTGGAATGATCGCGCCCGTCGGTGTCCTCGACGAAGTTCATGCCTTCGACCGGAACGGTGTTCGGGCCGTAGGGCAGGCGCATCAGGACGTGCGGCATGGTCAGCGAGACGTAGCGGGAATCCTCCGACGCGCGGAAGGACCGCCACTTCACCATCTCGGCCGTCTCGAAGATCTTCGACAGGTCGCGCGGGGCGCCCAGCTCGCCGAAGTTCTCCATGTCGAACATCGCCGGCGACACGGCGCTGATGAACGGCGCGTGGGCGGCGGCGGCGAGGTTCGACATCTTCTCCAGCAGGGAGATGTCCTGCGGGTGGCGGCCGAACTCGTAGTCGCCGACCAGCATGCTGTAGGGCGTGCCGCCCAGCGTGCCGTATTCGGCCTCGTAGACCATCTTGAACATGGCGCTCTGGTCGAACTCGACCGCGCTGTCCAGGTCCTTCTGCAGGTCCTTGCGCGAGACGTTGAGGACGCGCAGCTTCAGCGTCGTCGAGGTCTCGGTGTTCATGACGAGGTAGTTCAGGCCGCGCCACGTCCCTTCCAGCTTCTGGAAGTCGGGGTGGTGCATGACCTCGTTCAGCTGGTCGCTGATCAGCTCGTCGATCTGCGCGATGCGCTGGTTGATCGCCTCGACCACGTCGATGGCGGAGGCGTCGCCGGTCTCGGCGAGGACCTGGTCGACGAATTCGGTCAGAAGGTCGCGGGCGTAGGGCCGCTGGCCCTCTTCGCGCGCCATCTTGCCTTCGACCATCATGCGGTCGAGCAGGGACAGACTGGCGGCGCTCTCAACGGACGTTTCCGTGCTCACCTGTTCGCTCCGTGAAGGGGGTTCTGATTGGGCTTGACGGGACGGGGAATCAGGCGGGCTCGCCCGCAGGCTCGCCGGCCGGGGCACCGGCCACCGGGCCGAGGAGCTTCTTCAGCTCGTCCTGCTGTTCGGTGCTGGTGATGACGTCGTTCAGCAGGCCGTTCAGCTCGTCGTTGCCGTCCAGCTTGGCCAGCAGGTCCGACAGCTTCTGGCGGGCTTCGAACAGGCGGCTCAGCGTCGGCACCTGCTTCAGCACCTCCACCGGCTGGAAATCGTCCATGTGGCGCATGTTCAGCAGGATGTTCAGCTTGCCGCCGTCCTCCTGCAGCTTGTTGTCCACCTGGAAGGCGAGGCGCGGGCCGACGGAGGCCATCACGTCGTTGAAGTTGTCGCGGTCGATCTCGACGAACTTGCGCTCCTTCAGCTTGGGAAGGGGCTTCTCCGGCTTGCCGCTGAGGTCGGCCAGGATGCCGACCAGGAAGGGCAGCTCCTTCATCTCCTGGGCGCCGCCGGTGTGGACCTCGTAGGTGAGCTTCACCCGCGGCGGGCGGACGCGCTCCAACTTCTTCTGACTGCTCTCGCTCATATCTGACGACCTCATAGGGTTGTGCGCGTCGCGCGCCGGCTGTCGAGCTTCGCCATCATTCGAAAGGCACCCCCGCGGAGGCCAGCCGAGATGGACCCCAATTGGACGACATCGCCCCGGAACACCTCCGTTTCGGAGGGAATGTCCGGCGTACGAAGCATCGCCCGCTCAGCTTCGAAGGTGCTGCAAGAGAAAGTTGCGGGCCTCCAATAGTTGACTCATCCGCTCGGCGCTGGAGAGCAGGCCGGTGTCGGGATGGAAGATCGGGGCCAGCGTGCGGAAGCGGCTGTTGACCGTCTGCGTGTCCAGCCCCCATTCGTGGGTGAATCCCAGGACGTAGGTGGCTTGCCAGGGCTTGCGGATCGGCTGGCGCAACGGCCGGAAGGCCAGCGTCTCCAGCGCCGCCGTCAGCTGCTCCAGCCGCAGGCGGCAGCGGCTCATCTCGCTTTCCACGGCGTTCAGCTCGCCCGCGGTGATGAGGTGCGCGCCGTCGTCGTTGCCGATGGTGGCGGCGACCCAGGCGGCCTTGCGCACGGTTGCCGCATCCAGCGGCGTGTCGTGGCGCACCCGCAGCTTCGGCACCACCCGCACGCGGCGGGTACCGCCGTTCTTCAGCGTCACGGTGCGGTGGGAGACGTCCACCGGCTCGGGGCTGCCGGGATCGGGCAGATGGGTCAGCGCCTCCGGCCCGACCAGCGTCAGGCAGGAGCGGATCAGGGCGGGCACCGTCATGCCGCGCGCCGCCGCCGCGGAATCCACGGCGGCGTATAGGGCATGCTGACAGGGTGCGGTGATGGTGGGCAAAGGGCCTCCGAGTACGCACGGCGGTATTGCCCCGCAAGGTGTGCGATGGCGGGCCGCCGCGGAACGCCTTGTTGGTCCACTCCCGGAGTCACGCCGCCGGAACTGCGTCCGTTGCGGAGCGAAGGCGGTCAGTCGTCCTTGCCGCCGCGCAATTCCTCCAGCACGGCGCGGATGCCGGTTTCCAGCGCCCGGGCGCGGCGGCGCTGCCGCTCCTCGCGCCGCGCGGCCTCCTGCGCCTCGCCGCGCAGACGGTCCACCTCCTCGACCAGCGAGGGGGCGACGGTGCCGCGGTCGGTGTAGAACAGCCCGACCTGGATGACCTCGTAGAGGGAGGTGCCGGCGGGCATCAGCCGTTCCAGCGCGGAGAGGGCGGCCAGCCGCTCGCCGGGGGAGTCGCTGCGCAGCCGGGCGAGGATCGCCTGCAGGCGGGCATCCCGGTTCATGATGGCCGGTTCATGATGGAGCGCGCCCTTTCTGGTTGGCCGGTCTGGTTGGTCGGGGGAGTATCGCAGGGGCCGGGGAGCGGCAAAAGCAGATCAGACCAAGTTGGGCCAATCTGAACGGGATGCCCCCGCGGAAAGCCGCTATAGCCGGACCTTGGGAGGCTGGCCATGCTCTACGGTTTCGGGCGTCTGGCGCTTGTGTTGTGGCTGTGCGCCGTGGGCGGGCAGGCGTTCACCCTGTTCGCCTTTCACAACGCGGTGGCAGAGGCGCACACGGCGGAAATCGCCGCGCGCGCGTCGGCGTTGGCCAGCCGCGTGGCGGCCAGCGCGGCGGAGCGCGCGGCCATCGGCTTTCCGCTCGCCGACCAGAACGATCTGCAAAGGCTGATCGAGGTCGCCTCGACCGGCGGCGGGGGCGTGCGGCTCTATGTGGTGGACCCGCGCGGGACCGTGCTGTTCGCCACCGCCCAGGCGGCGGGGACGCCGGTGCCGGCTTCCTGGATGGGCGCCGCCGCGGGGCTGCCGGCGGAGCCGTGGGACCTCGCGGACCGTGACGGCGTGCTGGTCGGCGTGCCGGTGGCCGACGCCCTGGGCAAGCCCGCCGGCGCCGTGCTGGGCCTCGCCCCGCAGCAGGATGCGCGGGTGGAGGTTCTGGCCGCGCTGCGCGAGACGGCGACGGTCACCGCCGTCTTCCTGGCCGCCATCGGGATTCTCGCCGTTCTGGGCACGCGGCTTCTGCTGTCCGGCGTTTGCCGGTCCGTTCTGGAGCGGACGGCCTTCTACGCCGCCGAGGCGCGGCAGCTCCAGACCGACGCGCCCGCCGCCGTGGCGGGTGGCGATCCGGCGCTGTCCGCCGTCCTGGCCGGGCTGCGCGCGGCGGAGACCGAGGCCGCCCGCATCGACGGGGGGGGGCGTCGCTGACACGCCCCGGGACGCCGTCCCCCGCGCGCGGCGGGCTGCGGCGGTTTATCCCGCTGTCGGCGGGGGGGGGGGG
>NZ_WHOR01000027.1:0-34556 GCF_013340925.1 Azospirillum formosense | reverse complement strand
CCGGGCCCCCCCCTCCACCGCCGGGGGAATGAGGAAGTTCGGCGGGGCTTGGGCGGGAACCGGGGGGTGGATATCCTCCTCTTCCAGGGATCGGGGGCCGAAGACCCCGACCGCCGGGGGGGCCCCGCCCCGCGGGCGCAGCGTCCGGAGGAGGCGCGGGCAGAAATGGCCGTAGCCCGGGGCGCTTTAAAAAGCGCCGCGGACCGCCAGCCCCGCTTTCGATCCCGCAGCCGGAGCGGGTGCCGCCATAGCCGCGGCCCGGTATCGCCCGCAGCGCGCCAAGCCGTTGGCCGCCTCGGAAGCGGCCGGGTCGAGCCGGAGCGCGCGGTGGAAAACCCCGGCGGCCTCGTCCACCCGACCGAACCGCAGCAGCGTTTCGCCGAGCTGGACACAAGCGACGGCGCCTTCGGGCGCGATGGCGATGGCCCGGCGCAGATCCTGGGAAGCCGCCGCCACGTCGCCGGCGAGCATCCGGATCAGGCCGAGATTGTACCATTGCACGGCCATGCCGGGATCGAGGCGCGTGGCGCGCAGCAGGAACCGGACGGACCCGTCCAGGTCCCCCGTTTCCTGCGACACCATGCCCAACCGGCTGCAGACGGTCGCGGACTCCGGCTGCACCGCCGCCAGCGTGCGCAGGGCACGCGCGGCGGCCGGCCACTCCCGGCGGTGTTGCAGGACGATGCAGAGGTTGGTCAGCGCGGCGGCGTGCCCCGGAGCGATCCGAACCGCGTCGCGCAGGGCCTCCCTGGCCGCGCCGTCCTGGCCGGTTGAGAACAGCGCGGCGCCGAGCAGGTTGAGCGCATCGAATCGCCCCGGTTCCAACGCCAGCACGGCCCGGCAGGCGTCAGTGGCCTCCGCCAGCCGCCCGGCGCGGTAAAGCCGGGTCGCCGCTTCGATCCCGTCCGTCACGACACCCCCGCGGCGCGTCGGGCGAGCGCGGCGGCGATCTCGGCGGCGACCCGGGCCATCACCCTGTCCGAATCGCTCCAGCGCGTCATGCGGAGCAGCCGGGTCACCGGATACCGGGGCGTGCGGTCGGGAAGGCGCATCCGGCGCCAGTCCCCCAGCCACGGCAAGGTCAGGAACACCGGACGCCCCATGGCGCCGGCGATGTGGCCGACCACGGGATTGCAGGCGACGATCAGGTCCATGCCCTGGATGATCGCAGCGGTGTCGGCAAAACTTTCATCCTCACCACTCCCATCCCTGTCCGGCAGCGAGACGATTCCCAGCCGGTCGTCGGGCCGCTCCCACCGACCGGGTCCGTCCGCCTTTTGCAGGCTGTACAGCCGCACCCTGGAAAGGTGCGACAAGCGTGCGAAGCGTTCCAGCGGAATCAAGCGTTCGGCCCCCGCGGCGCGCCACTGGATGCCCACCCGGACGTCGCCCCGCCGCGGCGATCCGTCGGCGCCAGAACGCCGCCTCCGCGAGGCAGCACAGGGCCGATTGAGAACCGCCGAGCGGGCGCAGACGCGGCGTGTCCGGCGCGCAGTCCCCACCCGCCGGGTCGAGAAAGGCGATTTTGACGGTCATGCCGGCTCAGGCTGGACAGCGGCTCACGCCGTGTACCGGCGTTCGCGTTCTGCTATCCTACGATCCAAGGCCATGGGCATGAATGGATGTGCGGCGCGTGACGGAGTTGGCAGCGGAAGGCGTCGGGAAGCCGTGCATGCAGCAGAACCTGGCGCTGACGTGGCAGCTTTCGGAAATTCACGGCTGGGGTCTGGTCGGCGTCCACACGGCGCTGCATCTGATCGACCGGGGACGGCCGCCGCTCCTGCTGGAAAAACCGCTTCTGTCCACGATGCGGCCGGAGAACCGGGCCAAGCTGAACGTCCTCATGGACGGTCATCGGCAGATCACCGCCATCGCCGACCGGTCGGGCGACCGGATGCTCGGCCTCAACGACTGCACCGTGCTGCACGCGCTCGGCAACGGCTTCGTGGCGGGTCCGCTCTCCGCCCGGTTCCGCGGCAGCCGCAACGTCGGGGTCATCGCCTTCGAGGACACTCTGTTCGACGAGGACACGCTGCGCCGCGCGCGGAGCTACGACCGGATCGTGGTCCATTCCGTGTACAACCGGGCCCTGCTGGCCGAACAGGGCTTCACCGATGTCGGCTGCGCCTTCCAGGGCGTGGACCCGGACGAGATGGCACCGGCACCGCCGGCGCGGCGCTTCGGCGACCGCTTCGTCGTCTTCTCGGGCGGGAAGGTGGAGTTCCGCAAGGGGCAGGACATCGTGCTGGCCGCCTTCCGCCGGTTCCATGAGCGCCATCCCGATGCGCTGCTGGTCACCGCGTGGCACAATCCCTGGCCGCACACCTCCACCGACATCGCCGAATCCCCGCTGGTGCCCTCCGCCCCCGCGGTGGGCGACAACGGCAAGCTGCGCATCGTGGATTGGGCCATGGATTGCGGCGTGCCGCCGGAGGGCTTCGTCGACATGGGCTTTCTCGGGCGCGGCCAGATCCCCGCCATCCTGGCGGAATGCCACGCCGCCCTCTTTCCCAACCGTTGCGAAGGGGCGACCAACCTCGTCGCCATGGAGGCGATGGCCTGCGGCGTGCCGGTCATCCTGTCGGCCAACACCGGCCATCTCGACCTGATCCGCGACGGCGCCTGCCTGCCCCTGCTCCGGCAGGACCCCGTCACCGATCCCGATGGTCGGCGCCGCGGCTGGGGGGAGTCGTCCGTCGAAGAGGCCGTCGCCCATCTTGAAACCCTCTACACCGACCGCGCCGCCGCCCGCGACCGCGCCGACAAGGCGCGGGCCTTCCTGCGCGGCGAGCGCACCTGGCGCGCCTTCGCCGAGACCTTCGTGACGGCGGTGGCCTAGGGATGGCGCGGGCTGCGAAGGACCCCGGCGGCGCCCGCCGGCGCGGGGACCCTGAAGCGCTCGGCCGGCCGAACGGCGAGCCCCTGAGCCTCGCCGCCAGCCGGGCCTTGGCGCACGTGCAGGACGGAGCGGCCAACAAGGCTGCGGCGCGGGTCCTGTTCTGATCGCCGACCCCAGGAAGCACGGACAAGCACAGACAAAGCACAGACTCATGGCCTTCCCCACCAAAGCCACCATGGATCGACCCGACCCCACAGCGCTCGTCGCGACGGGCCTCGCCCATCACGGGGCCGGCCGGCTGGCCGAAGCGGAGAGCGCGTACCGGCGGGTTCTCGCCGATCACCCCCACCACCCGGACGCCCTGCATCTCCTGGGCGCGCTGGCGCTTCAGGGCGGCAAGCCGGCGGAGGCCGTGGAGTGGATGAGGCAGGCCATCCGTTCCGCCCCCGACAACGCGGCCTGCTTCTCCAACCTCGCCAGCGCGCTGCGGCGGCTCGGCCGGCGCGACGAGGCCGTGGCCTGCGGCCGGCGCGCCCTGGCGCTGGACGCCGGTTCCGCCGACGCGCTCAACAACGTCGCGAACGTGTTGTCGGACCAGGGCCGGCATGGCGACGCCGCGACCGCGCTGCGCCGGCTGCTGCGCCTCAAGCCGCGGCTGACCGAACAGCGGCTGTTGCTCGCGCAGGCGCTCATCCTGGACGGCCGCGCCGAGGAGGCGATCGAGGAGCTGATGGTCCTTCTCGGCATGGCGCCGTCGTCGGTTGCCGCCTACGCCAACCTGGGCATGGCCCACCGCCGTCTCGGCCGGGCCGAGGAGGCGGTCCGCTACTACCGCTGCGCGCTCGGCTTCGCGCCGGGCGATCCCGGCGTCCTCAACAACCTGGGCGTCACGCTTCAGGATCTCGGGCGGCTCGACGAGGCGGTGGCCTGCTTCCGGCAGTCCATCGCGATGCAGCCGGATGCGGCGCACACCCACCTCAACCTCGGCCTCGCGGCCCGCGACCTGATGCGGATCGACGAGATGATTTCGCTGACGCGATCCGCGGTCCGGCTCGACCCGGCCCTGGCGGAGGCGCACACCGCGCTGAGCTTCGGGCTGCTCATCAAGGGCGAGCTGGAGGAGGGGTTCGCCGAGTATGAATGGCGGTCGCGCATGGCCGACTTCCCGTCGCCCCGGCGCGGCTTCGCCTCACCCCCCTGGGACGGCTCCGACCTCAGCGGGCGGACCCTGCTGGTCCATGACGAGCAGGGGGTGGGCGACACCATCATGTTCGCCCGCTTCGCCCCGCAGCTTCAGGCGCGGGGCGTGCGCGTCGTCGTCGAGTGCAACAGCCAGCTCGTCCGCCTGCTCTCCGCCATGCCGGGCATCGAGGGCGTGGTCAGCCGGTTCGATCCGCCGCCTCCGCACGACGCGCACGACGCCCTGGCCAGCCTGCCGCATCGGCTCGGCACCATGCTCTACACGATCCCCGCCGACACCCCCTATCTGCGCGCCGAGCCGGAACTGGCGACACGCTGGGCGACGCGGATCGGGTCGCCGCCCGGTCAGCGGACGGGGCTGCGGGTGGGGCTGGTCTGGGCGGGAAACCCCGGTTTCAAGGCGGATCACATCCGTTCGCCCCGCCTGAAGGCGTTTCTTCCGCTGCTGGACGTTCCGGGCGTCACGGTCTTCGGCCTGCAGAAGGGGGCGGGACGGCAGGACCTGGAAACCTGCGGACCGCTGCCGCCGTCCTTCACCGACCTTGGCGCGGAGATCACGGACTTCGCCGACACCGCGGCGATCATGCAGAATCTCGACCTCGTCATCAGCTCCTGCACGGCGCCGGCCCATCTGGCCGGGGCGCTCGGCCGGCCGGTCTGGACAGTGCTGCCCTTTGCCCCCGACTGGCGTTGGCTGGACCAGGGGATGTGCACGCCGTGGTACCCGACCATGCGCCTGTTCCGTCAGGACAGGCGCGGCGACTGGGCGCCTGTCGTCGGCCGCGTCCGTGCCGCTCTCCAGGCCCTCGCGCGGTCCCGCCCATAACCCCCGTGTTGCCGTGCCTCAGGGTGTCCAGGGTTCGAAGGGCCGGATGCGGCGGGCGGCGACGTCCGGCTCGACGAACAGGCGGGCGCGGGTGTTGAGACGGGCCGCCAGCGCGCTGAAGCCGCTGGCGGCGCTGGTGCCGACCACGTCGGCGTTCATCAGCACGTGGAAGTCCTGAAGGAAGTCCAACCCTGCCCACTCCTCCACGACGTCGGCCCGGGTCAGAGGATGGAACTCCGCGAAAGCGTGCCGGATCGCCGCGACGTCGTCGCTGGCCACATAGAGCACCGGCCGGTCGAGGCGCGGCCACCAGTCGCGCAGCCAGTCGACGTACCAGGCGGTCTCGGTGATCGGATAGTTGGACGTCACGAAGTCGCCGCGCCGGATGTGGAGCGCGACCACCGTGTTTCCCGCCGCCCGCAACCGCTCGATCGCCGGGACGAGTTGCGGCTCCCAGACCCGGCGCGGCCTCAGCCAGGACTGGACCCGCTGCCGGTATTCCCGCCTGTGCTCGAACAGGAACAGGGGGGAGAGGATGTCGCGGTCGGCGATCGGCGCCCGCACCGTGGCGCCGCTCACCAGCTCGTTGAGGGTGCGGCGGGCGAACAGCAGCGGCGGCAGCGGACCGCTCTGCGGCGGATCGTTCAGCTCGAAGAAGGCGCCGCCCACCCAGTCGGGAGTCTCCAGCACGAATCCGTGAGTCTCGGCGTAGAGCCGGACCAGGATGTATTCCAGGACGGTGTGGGCGAAGCGCCCCCGGGTGGCCAGGGACGAGGAGGTCACGCGCGGGGGCCGGTGCCCACCGTCCGTCCCCGCGGCGGCGGGGCGGACCAGTTGGAGCCCCTGGTCGGCCAGGGTGGCGCGCAAGGCGGCGAGCGACTTCACGGTGAAGAACCAGCCGTTGTCGCCGCGGACCGCCGCCAGCCGGTCGCGGGCCACCCGAGGGGCGCCGTCCCGCAGGTCGAGCGCGGCCAGCGCGGTCAGGCACTCCCCCCGATAGGCCACGCCGCCGAGCGGCGTCGAGGCCAGCCGGGTGAAGAACGCCCGCCCTTCGGCCAGCCGGTCGCCTCGCAGGAAGAGGTTGCTCAGCAACTCGATGCTGAGGGACACGCCGACGCCGGGGATCGGCAGGCTTTCGATCAGTTCCGCCTCGGCCTCCGCCAAGCGGCCCAGATCGCTCAGCACCGTCGCCACCCGCAGATGGGCGAGGGCAAGCCCCAGCCGCGCCGACCGCCGGTAGGCGCGCAGAGCCCGCAGGGAATCGCCATGGGCGTACAGGGCGTTGCCGGCATTGTACCAGTGTTCCGGGCTGGCCGGGCCGAGAGCCAGCGCACGCCGCAGGCTGGCCTGGGCTGCGGCGTCATCGCCGCGTTCGAGCAGGGTGTTGCCCAGGTTCATGTGGGCGGACGCCAGATCGGCCTTGACCGCGATGGCGCGGACCAGGCTCTCCACCGCCTCGTCGAGTTGGCCGGCGCGGCGGAGCACCACCCCCAGATCGTGATGGACCTCGGCCAAGCCGGGGTCGAGGTGGGCCGCGCGTCGCAACGCATCGATCGCCCGCGAAGCGCCGGCATCGCCGTGGGACTGGAAGGCGTCGCCGAGATGGCGCCAAGCCTGCGGATGACCCGGATCGACGAGGATCAGCCGCCGCCATTCGGCGATGGCCTCCGCGGGATGGCCGGCCTTGTCCAGGACGCTGGCGCGGTTGACGCGGGCCTCGATCCAGCCGGGATTGAGCCGAAGCGCGCGCCCGAGCAGGGTCGGGGCGATGACCGGCCGGCCGCTCTGCCACTCGGCCATGCCGAGCAGATACACGGCGTTGGGGTTCGCCGGGTCGGCCTCCAGCACCCGGCGGTAGAGGGCGGCCGCCTCGGGAACACGGCCGGCGCGATGCTCGGAGAAAGCGACGGCCAGGACGTCACCGATCGTGGCCATCTCCCCGTCTCCCTCAGCCTTCGAACCGCATCCCGGGTCATCGCCACCGGCGCGGGCGTGTTCGGGCAGGAGAAGGTAGGCCAATGACGGCCGACCGATCAACTCGGAGCGGGCCGGTTCGCTCCCGTGCAAGATGGACCGGTCAAAACATCGTCAGTTGTTCGCCGCGGGCCGGCGGGGGCATGAAGTCGGCACAGTTGAGGGCGGCGTCGCGGGCGTTGAGGCCGAGGCGCCGGCAGGCCAGCTTGAAACGCTTCGACAGCAGTTCCGCCACCGGGCCGGAGCCCTTCATGCGGCTGCCGAACTGGGACCGGTACAACTCCCCCTCGCGGCACTGCCGGATCAGGCTGAGAACCCGTTCGGCGCGGTTGGGCGCGTGCTCGCGCAGCCATTCCCCGAACAGATCGGCGATTTCCAGCGGCAGGCGCAGGAGGATGTAGTTGGCCTGAGTCGCCCCGGCCTGCGCCGCCGCGGTCAGGATGGCTTCCAGCTCATGGTCGGTGAGCCCCGGGATCACCGGGCTGGCCAGCACCGCCACCGGCACGCCGGCCGCCGTCAGCTCACGCATGGCGGCAAGGCGCCGCTGCGGCGTGCTGGCCCGCGGCTCCATCCGGCGGGCGAGGTCGCGGTCGAGTGTGGTGACCGACAGCGCGACGTTGACCAAGCCCTTGGCCGCCATCGGCGCCAGGATGTCGAGGTCGCGCAGGACCAGCGCCGATTTGGTGATGATCATCACCGGCTGGTTGAAGTCGCGGCAGACCTCCAGCACGGCGCGGGTGATGCGCTGCTCCCGCTCGATGGGCTGGTAGGGATCGGTGTTGGCGCCGAGCGCCAGCGGCTGGCAGCGGTAGGATTTGGCGCGAAGCTCCGCCGCCAACAGTTCCGCCGCCCGGGCCTTGCGGAAGATCTTCGTCTCGAAATCCAGCCCCGGCGACAGGCCGAGATAGGCGTGGGTCGGGCGGGCGAAACAATAAATGCAGGCCAAGCTTATATCTATAGCCATGTGTTCATTATCTGGCAAGCCATTAATTTGAAAAAATATTTACGGCGATGGAGGAAAATTATGTGCATGTTCAGATTGTTGTATACTGGCAGGAAAACATTAGGGCGTGAGGGGAGGTGCGAATTTTCAATTCGCGCCGAGCCGAGGGCAGCCACTGGTAACTATGGCATCGCACGCAGGTACGGTCAGATTTTGTGCTCCAGATGAGACACTACCATTTTTGGACGCTGGTAGACCGCCTGCAAGCCCATCCGCAGCATCAGGCGGCGGATGGGCTTGCGGTTGACATCCTGTGCTTGGCGTCGGAGATGACGGGTCATCTGCTGGCTGCCGTACCGGGGCGTTTCCAGAAACTGCGCGTCGATCAGCCGCATCATCGTAAGCGTCGTCTGTGGGCTGCCTTGCGGGAGCAGTGGGCCGCGTGCTGAAAGCTGGGCGTCGGCGACGCCGGAGGGTGTCCTGTCATACGCGGGCGTCGCAATACCGTCGGCGAAAGGTTGTTGGCTGGTCAACCTCTGACGACACCACAGGTGTCCCACGGCACACCTCGCCATCCCTCTTCCCCCGACCTTCGTCGCTTGGCTGTGGCCTTATCTGATCGCCTTTTCTGGGCGCACCCGGTCGACGGTGGCCGCGCTCACGGTCGGTGCGGTGCTGGCGGTTGACCGCCCCGACAGCGCGGCGATCACCGTTCCGACCAGAGCCGGATCGGCGGAGCCGGTGATCCGCATTCTTAACGACGTGCAGCACGGGGTCCCATTTCGGTTCTGATGCACATCAGCGCGAAGGCTAGAAGTGTTGACCCGCGCTCTTAAGTGCTCATATTGCTCTGGAAACGCCATATCTTTCCACTCTCAATTAAGCTCCTTAACTCTTCCAACGAGTCACGACCGATGCTGGCGCACTGCCGGTCAAGTTCCCTGAGGAGATGCGCGTATTCATTACGGAGGTTAGTCGCGAAGATGCCCGGATCGTCTGAACCCACACAGACGTTCATTCGTTCGCCCCGTCCCTTCAAACCCATCCAGCGGAAGACGTGATGCTCGGCATAGGTGCGGTACACACTGATCCGGATATTGCTAGTCGGCAGTGTCTCAAGCACGATCCCGCGCGTGTTAATCTTTTTCAGAACGCAATCCTGTAACAGTCGCATCTGCTCCGAGTTTAGGGGCTCGTCCATTGCCTCACAGTCGACGGCGATCTTCTCCTCGCTGCAGCGGACCACGTCGCTATGTCCCCCAGCACCGTGATAGCGGGTGAAGAGATCGAAGGCTTTCCAGTTCTTCCGAGCCTCCTCCACCTCGGCGAATTCCGCCTCTATGGTCTGGTCGAGGGCGGTCAGGCGCGAGCCGGACAGTCCGAAGGCCACGAGGGGATCAAGCCGACGCATCTCCCATGCCTCGTACAAGAGGTCGGGAGGTTCGGCACTGCCATAGATCTCCCGGGACAGGCGACCGATCTCGGTGCCAAGTCTGACAATCGCGCCACTCTCCCCGACCTCGGACAACAGGCGATGGGCCAGGACCAAATCGTCCAGCCGCTGCCCGCGGGTCAGGGTGATGACGGATCCCATGCGCTCGCGCCATAGCGCTGGTTCGATGCCGACTGCCGTTGCGTGGCCAATCCGGTTGCCGCATTGCAAGCCGACCAGTTTGACAGTCTCATAAACCGCCCGGATCCCAGACAGCAGATGAACGAAATCTTCGCCGGCATGGTAGCTGAAGTGGTTGAAGCCGGACTTTCGGATTGTCCGGAACAACGGTGCGAAGACCTCGGGGGGAGCATGCAACTCATTGGCGGCTGCGTCGAACCCCACTAGGTAGCGGCGCAGATTTGGATACCGCTGAACTAGTTTCGACAGGACGTTCCACTGGGTGCGCAATTTCTGGCGGAGTGTATAATGACGACATGAAAGCTCGGACGTTCCCGGCTTCCATGTGTCCTTTAACTTGACGAAATGCCCGACCAACGCCAGGCGCAGCCGCTTGGCATCCACCGGTGGTTGCCAGTCGTCGAGCAGTTGCTCGAGGGTCGGCGGCTTGTTGAATTTCCGGCCGTGGAAACGCTGATAGCCCTGAATGATGCCTGCAAGCAATGCCGCCGTGTCGTTCCGATTTGCCTTTGGCGCAAAGCGGCCCTCCAACAAGTCCAAATCTCCACGCTCGGTGAAATCAAGTTGGTGAAATCTGCTCTCATAGGTTTTCTCAGTGAGTTCGCGCAGCTCATTGATGGTGATTTTCTGGAACTGGTCGAACCCATATTGATCACGTTGCTGCACAAGCATCCGCATGAATTGAGATTGGAGAAGAAGGTAGCAATAGGAAACGTGGACTAACCAGTCAGACGCTGTCGTCTCCAGTGCGGAGAGGATCGCCGCCAGAAACAACGCCTCTTGCATTAGAGGCGTGACATCTTCCTTCATCTTGCCGTAGGCGCTTTCAATTGGATGCTCGCTGGCCGGAAACGGCCAGTCCGCTTCGAATTCCCGCGCCGGCACGTCACACGCCATTAGTTCGGTAAGCCTGCGATTGGAGAAGCCGTCGAACCCAACCGGTTTATGCCCGGCTAGCGGCAGGATGACAGCATAGGTCAGCAATCGCCGCAGCCGCCTCGCAACATGCAGGCGTCGCAACAATTCGCGATGTGTGAGCATCTGGTCATCCTGTTGCAGTTGCTCAATCACCTCGCTATTCAGCTCCGACTTCAGAAACTGTAGGGCAAAGCCCTTCGGCTTCGCCATGGCATCAAGCCAGACCAACTCAGTTTCCGTTCCGCCGTTGAGATGCATGTGCATTTCATCCAAACCCAAGGACCGGATTAGGTGGTCGAGCCGGGGTTCCCGCACAGTCGGCAGGGAACTATACCGTAGCTGGGGCCGGACGACGGCGCTAAGGAATGCCTCGGCGTCCAGTCGGAGCAAGCGATTGCCAAATGGTCGCCGCTGGCGCAATGCATCGGCCACGACGAGCAACGGCGGCACGTCGGTCAGCAGTTCCTGCCACGCCTCGAACCGCTCCGTCGGAACACAGTAGTGTCGGTGCCCATCCTCCTGCAGGAAAGTGGTACGCATCCAACCGACCGTGCCGACTAAAAGGTCCGACAGGGACGTGTACTGTCCCACCGTCCTCTCCTTTGCGGCCTTCAGAAAATGGTCAGGGCGGCTGGGATCGTTCGCCCGTCCGCGCAGGAACAACCCGCGTTGGACGTCGTCATCGAAATCCGGTAGACGCCCAGACAGATAGATCCGCAGGGCGTCGACGTGCCGGAGAACCTCCCTATAGAACAGCTCCATCGCAGTCAGCCGACCTGTCCATTGTCCGGTTTAACGTGGCCCGGCTCTGGAGCGGTTACTGGCTCATCAGCGGATCTGCGTCCCCTTTCGCGCGCCTCGCGCTTTGGTCTCCTAGGCTGTGGATCATCCGTTCCAGGAATGTCGTCGGTCTCCTTCGCTTCGGCGCCCTCCGCAAGAGCGTTCTCCGAGTCAGCCCTTTGCTCTTTCGGAAGCAAGTCGGATGGATCGATAGGCTTCGGCTCCCAAACAGCGCGCTGCATTGCGCCTGACTTCAGGACAGGCACAGAGTTCAGCGGGGCCCAGAGATTGTCAAACGGGCCGATCTCGCCGTCTGTAATTTCAACGGCACTACGTCGTCGCTTCATCTCGTTATCATCGGGAGCGACGCCAAACCAGCAACGGAGCTGCTGGTCGAGAATTTTCCACCCTTGAACCTTGTTGCCCCGGGCGACGACCGTCTGCGGCATGAGGAAAAATGCCCAGAGCGGACAGGAGAAAATAAGTTTGAATAGTGGAAGGCCGTTGAAATCTACATCAGCACTGCCATTGTAATTGTCGGCAGACGCGACGTTCTTGAAGGGGAAGTTCTGCCAGAACGATGTGTCCGATGTCGTGGGATTGTCGAGCACCGGTTCCGCCGTCGAGGGTGAATTTGCTCTCTTGGGGATGATTTTCCGGTTGACACCGGCTGCCAGCATTTCCTCAACGAGCACCGAATTCAGGAAAGCGATAATCTGCCGGTGAAGCATCGATCCGGTATAGACCGCCCCAGCAGTCAGCTCTTCGTCCATTCGCGTCAGTGTATAATAGAAGCGCGTGATGATCCTGCTGTATATGCTCGGCGGCATCCTCAAACGCATCGTTGAAGACTCTTTCAGCCACTTGTCGAAATATTCCAAGAACATCTCAAGATCCTGCTCCGCGAGAGACTCACCAATGTTCGGTGAAATTTCTTCGTCGAAAGCTTCATCCTCGTCCACATCATCTGTATTCCTGGGTTTGGATTGCCTAACAGGCGTCTCCGTAGCGGTTCCGAATGCGATATTGAAACTGGGGGCGGGATAGGAACGGAACTGGCATAGGCGAACGAACGTCTTCTGAACTTGCGCGAGGCGTTCGGAATCATCGTTCTCCACACCAATCTCCAGGAACTCTGCCAAGGAGGCGATCAGCGGGAAAATGGATACATGGGCACGATCTTGAGAGCGCGCATCAGACATGATACAGGCTACTAGGTGCATGACCTGCGCTCGACCGAATTTTTGTTTCAGGCTACTCACCGTATTATAGACATATCCGCGCAACGGCCCTGGATCGCGCCACCCTTCCTTGGCTAGTTTCCACCAGGCCAGGATAGGCCGCCAACCGAACTCTCTGCTTCTTTTATCTAATTCTCCTACGTGCTTCTTGAAGAACGCAACGACTTCACCCGATTTACCGCTTGCTGTTCTCCCCGCATAAAGGTGCTTAACCATGTTAGGGGTGTCGATCTTAGCACCACTCACCGGGACAGTGCCGCGATCAAGTCCTAGTTCTCGGCGAGACAGAGATCGCTGAACCCCGATGGCGCGGCGGGCCACAGTCGACGGCCGTTCGCGCATGTCGAGCCCTAGGGCCTGGACGATCGCTCGTGACTTCACTTCCCTACGCTGAAGCATGAACTCCCGCGTGAGGCCCAATTTGATCATGTATACAAGCGCTTGGCCTGGCGCTTCGTTGAAGATCTTAGCAAATTGACTGGCGAAAACGATCGCCACCATGTTCTGGTCTGCGTCACCGTATTCGGGCCGCAGGCGGTAGGCTGTTTCCCAACTGTCGGTGGTCTCGCTCCAAGCAATCATTTGCGCGATCAGGGCGTCAGGATCGCCACTTCCGATCGCGATTGGATCGAGGTTCTTGTGGTACAGCGCGGATGCGAAGATATTCGGTAAGCTGGCGCGAAATTCGTTCAGTGATTCAGGTTTGACATCATCGCCTTCCGCGACGACCTTGTCGCCGGCCGCCAAGAACTGGATAACCGTCCGTAGCGGCTGGCTCAAAATTGCGCGTCGGTACAGTGCAGCGTCACCACTGTCTGTCACGAAGATGACAATTTCCAGAAGTCTGTCGATGAATTTCGTGATGTTCAGTTCTCGGGAAGAGTCTGAAGTCTTGACAATAATTTCGTGCCCGCCCGTACGTACGCCTCCGATCTCCGCGAGAGTGGACAGTGTGATACGGTTTTCCGGCTTCAGCACCTTTTGCAGGTATTGCTCTTCCAGCCTGTCCACCATGCGGACCAGTGGATCGGCCGCCCAAGGCATCAGGCTGTCATCCCCATGGTGATCCCGATGAGGACGGTCGTGCCGCAGTAAGCTATCACCAAGGTTCAGATACTGCTCCCGGCGCAGGAGCTGTGAATAGAGGCCAAAGTCTCCGGAGATCAGAAGGATAATTTGCGGTGTCGTCAAGTACTTTCTAATCGTCTCCAGAACAGGCCAGCCCTTTTCGAACTTAGTGTCGATGTCGTCGAAGGCGAGGACGAACGCCGATTTGCCAAGGAATTCGAGCGCGTAACGGATGAACGCATGGAAACACTGCTCAAACTCTGAACCGCTAAGAGCCCGCTCCAGGCCGTGGTTCATGACATGCTGAGGGTCGTCCCAACTGGCATCATAGGCGCGTTCCGATCCTACCCCCTCTAGCAGGGAGAAGCCGCCGGCAAGCTTTTTCAGAGCATCCTTGAACTGGCTGTATTTGTCGTCCCCCTTGGGTGGAACCTGCCTGTTATTGTAGTGCGCAATGCACTTCTTCACGATCTGGGCGACGATCGTGATAATGATGTTTTCTTTTCCCTCCACAAGAGTCGGATCGATGATATCTAGAACGTCAAGCCCGCCAAGCGCACCATCTTTTGACTTATGTATGTCATTAAATATATTCCTTATGAAAGTAGTCTTACCGCTCCCTCGGGATCCGTTTACCAGGATAGCATTGTGGACGCGATCTCGGACCCATTCGTCCTTCGGCTCATTGCTTTCCTTGCCGAGCATCTTGTTCTGGACGAAGCGCGTCAGCAACGCTTTCGCATGCTCCGTGGCATCGCGCTGAATGCGCTTATCGGGCTCCGAGATCAGGACGACGTCGGTGGGTTCAACAAGATCGATGACAATGGGCGCTGGGCTCACGTAACACCTCATAAGAGAGACACCCCTACACGTATCATTTGCGCCATATCTATTCAATGCACCTCGAATGCCAATGAAAGGCGCCCTTTCCGACGCGGCGTGGTTGTGATTTTCTGCCTTTGTGATAGTCAGCGTCGTTATGGGGATGCGTGGAAAGCGGCTGCATCAAGACGCGATGTTCATCTACGTGCCGCAGGAGAAACGGATTCCGCACAAGCACCCGCTGCGAGCGATGCGGGCAGCGTTCGATGAACTGGTCCTACAGTTGAGCCTGTGAGACTGGAGGATGTAACCTGTTGAAGGGAGTCTCCGCTTTTGGAGGCTTCCGTGACCACAGCCCTGGACGTGTTGACGGGTTGGCCGGCGTGGCTCGTTGATCTGTTCGGCCGCGTTTTCATTGAGTTTACGCATGCCTCGCCGCCTCAGCAGGCCCGCAAGACCTGGAAGGGCTGCTCGGCGGCGCCAAGCGCAAGAACAGTTGGCAACTGGCCGAACAGATCGGCGACGCCCGGCCCCGGCGCACGCAGCGCGTGCTCAGCCACGTGCGGTGGGACCAGGATCGCGTCCACGACGTATGCCGCGGCTACGTCGTCGAGCACCTCCGGCATTCGGTAGCAAACACACCCATGGCCTGATAGCCGCCTGAACAGGGTTGACGCGACTCCCACATAAAGATATCTTTATATATTATCAACGTCTGCGGCGAACATTCAGAGTGTGGGTTTCTGGCACGCCTCTCCGTGACGGGGATATTCGAGCATCGCTTCACGGGTGGCTGAAGCGACGGCATGCCGCGTGCCCAGATGCTTGGCTCCTCAGTGAACTGAAGATCCCGAGACCTTCTGCGCGGATAGACTTAGCTGTCGTGAATGGCGAACTGGCGGGCTTTGAGATTAAGAGTGATGTTGATTCTCTGACGCGCCTTAGACGGCAAGCTGAGTCGTACAATGGGGTTTTTGATCGCGTATATCTTGTAACGACTGACCGGCATATTAAAGAGGCAACCACTATCATCCCAAATTGGTGGGGTGTCGCTCTCATGCTGCATAAAGGGCATGAGATTGAGGCAGATTTAATTAGGGAGTCAGGTCATAACTGCCATGCCCGTGCGGACTCCATCCTTTATATGCTTCATAAATCGGAACTTGACAATATTGCGATCCGTCTTGGTCTTAGAGAAAGCTTTTCGGTCAGGTTGAGGCATGCAGATTTAGTGGAGAAATTGGTGATGTGTGTAGATGTGGACACCCTGAGATCAGAGGCAAAGACCGCGCTAAAGCAAAGAAGAACGGCAATGCATTTATAGTTTGCCGCCCATTCCGCCTACTTGCAGCGGGAGGACGCCAATTTTATCTGTCTGTGGACGTGTATGTTTACCTTAACGGCAATCCAGTGCTTTGGCTCGAGGAATGATTTATCGTCCCTAGCTGTTCTTTCCAAGATACGTATTCCCCACACATCTGGAGCCGGAGCATATTCGATGTGCTTCATCACAATCTGAGCGCCGTCCCTCCATCCCTTGACATCATTGTTGTTCTTGTGGCGATACACAAGCCACTTATCATCAAGTGGGCATACGACGGTTGGCTTTATATCTCCGCTAATATAGTCCGCTGGCTTGGGACGATAAACGCTCATATAATCTCCGAAGGCGCATGAGGCGCCTGACGTTGCGAGTGCCCACAAATCCCAGTCAAGGCACTCATATTCTTCAAGATTTTCTTTTTTTGGCTGCGTAAAGCTACTACTCATGCAGACAAATCTAACCTTGCGGAAGTTATCATTGCCAATAACGTGATTCGCTTTTTCCATTATCTTCTTGGCGACAGTTGCGCGCTTTTTTACGTTTATGCGACCCTGCCCGCAGTCGATGACAATGAGCATTTGCCCTGCTCTAGTCAGCATTGGTGTTATGATCTTTATAAGATCAACTGCCATATCATCAGCGTCCATTTGAAAGCGCAGCGCAAAATTTCTTTTTTCTTTTGCAAAACTGTAGGCCTGAACTATGACATGCGCCAACTCGTCCGCCAGATTTCGATACAATACAGCAGGAATTGCCGATTGGAATTTCGCTGCAAATGCTCTCCAATTCTCAAACCCATTATTCGGATTGAGCAGGTCATCGATGAGCGCATCGTATGCAGCCTTGGACGCTGTCTCTTTTTCTACGCGCTTTTTATCGGCTTCCGGATTTGCTGGGTCTTTTGAAATATAAACTTCGGGAGCATAGTCTTTGCAAAGATCAAGAATGAACGGCTGATCACCGATCGACGCTTTAACCCTATGTATTGATGGCGCCAAACTATCGCTTTTCCCTTGCCTATCTAACTCTGCAATCGGAATGATCGCCTTCTTATCAGAATCGCTTAGCTTAACATAGCCGTTGTGCTCTCCTTTGGAGCATCTGAAGGCCGGGAAGTACGAGAACGAACGAAAATCTATCAGGCTCATGAGTGAGAGTCTCCGAAAGAGGCGCGCGCACAACCGCAGAATGACGGATCGAATGCTTTTATTCGACTATTATGGATTCATTTTCGTTTGGTCAACTGGTAAGGGTAGCCACGCCCGGCCGCGCGGCCAATACCCGTACCAGTCCACGAATACGGCAGCGCGGTGGCGCGTAAACCCACGGCGCGAAACTGCTCCCCGTTGTTCTCCCGGCGGCGATCTTCGCGCCAAGCCATCTCGGCGGCTTAGCGGGCCAGATACTTCCCGCCGATGCGGTGGTGCTGGCCCCACTTGGCGCGGTGGAGACGGGCGAAGAAGCTATCCGCCTGATTGCTGCACGTCTCGTCGGCCAGCTTTCTCAAGAAGGGCGAGCACTCCGTGGACGTAGCTCGGCAATACTCCCCCAGACGCGGCAAGGATGCCTCCCCAATCGCACCACTGACGCTGGAGGCCGTGAGGCGCATCGACGCCATCTTCGATCTCGAGCGCGCATTGAACGGCAAGCCAGCAGCCGCGCGGTTGGTGGCCCGCCAGGAGCACGGCATCGCCCTGCTAGGGGTGACGCCATAGAACGGGCGAAAATATACGCCGCCATTATCAATCAAAGACAGCTATGGCCGAGCGGATGCTGATCCCACCGTCCTTGGTCCGCCGAAGTTGGCGCCCGACAGCGTAACGAAAGACGGCAGGAAGCTGGAGGGCTGGGGGAACACGGGACCAGAGGGTTTGGATCACCGTCCGCCCTTTTCGTGTCCGGCGTTGGGCCTGACCTGCCACTGTGCGCTGGGACCAGCGGAAACCGCGATCTCGCCAAAGTACAGGTCGGCGTGGTCGGGGCTGATGTGATGGAAGACGCCGGCGATCGTGCGCCGGACACGATCGTTGAAGCCTTCGGCCGAGTTGGCATGCACGCTGCCGCGCACATACTCGCGCTGGGAATGGCGGACCGTATCGTGCGCACCGAATGCGCTGCCGATGGCGACGAACGCCTTCCATTCGTCGCCCATCAAGTGCGCGTCGGGATCAACAGCGGTTTCCAGCACCCGCTCGGCCTCGTCGAGCGACAGGTCGGCGACCACCGCGGCACGGGCTTCGCCCGCCGGTGTCCCCGGTTTCCGGCTGCTTGGCCGCTGGACGACCGCGAGGGCTGGTGTCTTCGTCGTGCGGGGATGGCCCTTGCGTCCTCGCCCCAGTTTTGGAGGGTTGGGGTCACGACGCGGCTTGGCGCCGAAATGGAACTCGTCGATCTCCACCGTCCCACCCAGCGGATGGTCACGCAACACCAGAAGCCGCAGGACGTGGCCCATTCGCCATGCCGTTGGCTGGCTGACGCCGAGTGCTTCGGCCAGACGGATGGACGAGATGCCCTTGTCCGATTGCAGAATGAACCACAGCCCCATGAGCCAAGTCCGCAACGGCAGCTTCGTTCCATGCAATGGGGTTCGCGTCGTCACGGTGAACTGGAAGCGGCAGTCCGGATTGCAGCACTGATAAAGCCCCGGCCGGGACCGTCGTCCCGTGTCTCGCCCCGCCAGGGTGATCGAGCGCCGCGAGCCGCAGGCCGGACAGAGCCGTCCGTTCGGCCACACCATCGCCTCAACCAACTGGCGGGACCGCGCCTCGTCGCGGAACGCTTCGGTCATCTCCGCCACGGTTCGAATGGCCGTCAGTTCCTCCAGCACCGATCCCATCGTCCCCTCCGCACTTGATGGCTGAGAATCGCACGTAAACGCTGGAAGAGCTATGTTTTACTGTGTTTGGTTGATAATGGCGGCGTATATTTTCGCCCTTTCTATGGTGTGACCCCTGCTAGCGCGCGATCTTCTGCTCACTCGGCATCGACCTGCTCCTGCTCCGGGAATATCGGCACCACCTTGCCCTGGTCGCCCCCCTCCACAGCTGGGACCTTCGCCTTCAACCGCTCGTATCGCCCCTTGTATTCGGCGGCCTTTTTCTCTGCCTTCGTCCTCAAGTCGAAGTGGTAAGCGGCGTGAGCCTCCGCCTGCACATGCCGCATCCGCAGTTCGGCGATCTCCGCTCGGAGCTTCTTGATTACGTCATCGCGGTTTCCCGGCGCGACGCCGGGCGTGTCTGCCTCGATCAAGACAAGCTGGCGCACCTCGGGATAGCGGCAGTTCTCGATGCCGATGAGTCCGCGGGCGCGGCCCGCCTCCTGGGCGACCGTCGCGATGTTGATCTTGACGGTCTTGCCCTTCCGGACCTTCTCGCGCAGTTCCGGGTTCTGTGGCCGGCCGTCCTTCAGGCGCTCGATCGCGTCGAGGAAATCCTGCTCGATCCGGTCCCGCGTCTTGCTTCTCCTACGCGGCATTCAACATCTCCGTCAATTCAGCCATCAGGCGGCGCTCAAGGTCTTCCAGGTCGGCTCCCAGCTTGCGGCAAATCGCCAAAGCTTGCTGGGCTTGCGCCCGGGTGAGTTCGTTCGCACCAGCGACCAGTGGCCCCGCATGTCCAAGCGCCTCGAAAATCCGGAGTTGGGCGGCGTTGTCGATGTAGCGGGACTCCCAGTAGGGCAGGTGCTTCCGCGCGATGGCGAAGGACTTGCACCCCGCGCACAAACTAGGCCGGCGGGTCTTCCAGTTGGGCGTCAGCCGATGGCTCCACCGCGCGATATCAATCGTACCCCCGACCTCATGGCAGGCCATTTCGGAGGCGCTCAAGGCACCGCATATCCCGTAAGGCTCGAAAAACAGCCGGTGGATTCCCGCCTCTTCTACATAGACCCAGGCCTCGAGGTAGGCGTCTTCAGTTGAGAGTCCCTCGATGCGCGGACCCAGGTCGGCGACGATCCGCCGTTGGAGATGCTCGCCGTGGCGTCCGGCCATCCCGCTCTTGCCTCGGGCGATCTCAAGCGTCTCCAGAGCGAGGCTCTGGTGGCGAACATCGTTTATGTCTCGCTCTAGGACGGGATTGCCGGTATAGCCTCCGTCCGTCATAGCTGCCGACACGTGATGGAAGTTCATCTGCAACATCGGCAGCAGGCGCCGGTCGACGTTGGACGCGAAGTACCCGAAGCATTTCCGCAACTGGTGCGTTTTGATGTTGCGGCCGTGGCTCTCGCGGTAGGAAACCAGCTCCTTGTCCATGGTCGGCCTAGCTGCCTCGTCGGGCAGGGCGGTCAGGTCCACCCATTCCTCGATGAAGTCTTTGACACCTCCCCTCAGACGCTCGCTGCTGATGCGACCGAGGCCGGCGTGGCTCTTGGGGAGGCCCTGAAGGGCTCTGAAGCTGACAAACAGGTCGTCTGTGTCGAGTAGGGTGCGCCAGGGTTCCAGCAGCCGGTCGAGGAGAATGATCGCCTGCACGGCGGGGGGTAGTTCCGTCGATCCCTTGGGGCGGTATCCCAGGACCCAGGGCACGGCGCGGGGTATTTCTTCGGTTTTGGAAAGGTCGGAGGTGAGGATGAACACCTCCGCCAGCCCGCTCAGGCTGTCCTGTACTTGGACCGACCGTGGCAGGCCGGTCAAGGGATCGATCCTGGCCTTGAGGCCGCAGATTTCGCTGATCCGCATGCCCGTCATCGCCTGGATCACGAGATGGGCCGCCGAGCGGATCGACAGCACCAGCTGGCGCACCCGCTGGATGACGCCATTCAGGGGGACCGAGCCCAGACCCTGCTCCTGGGCGGCAGCGTCAAGCAACGCATGCAGCCGCGGATGCCGGCAGAGCAGTTGCTTGTCGCCCGGCCTGAGGCCCATATCCAGGACGACCCGGCAAAGATCTACATAAAGCTGACCACGATACTGATACGTTGGAAACGTCGGGCGTGGTTCCTGGCCGGCGACTTCCCCCCGGCTTTCCGTCTGCGCTCGCCACTCGGCACAGCGGGCCTCCAAGTAGGCTAGGAGCTTCTGCTCGGCGACGGTGATCGTAGCGGCATCCCAATCGTCGGGATCGAGCGGCGCATGCCAGGGCCAACCGTCAACCTCGGAAAACTGGAACACCCTGGCGGCTGCCAATTGCTGTCTTACCGCGAGGAACTTTCGCCTATCAGGTCCGAAGTTCTCAGCCATGCCCGATGCGTAGGCTGCAGCGCAGGCGTCCGACAGGGAGATGACGTCATCCGCGGGCGCGCCCAGCATCGCCATGGCTTTGTTCAGCACCGGGATCGCCACCTCGTCCGGCAGCGGGCGGTAGCTCCCCGTTGCCACAGCAGCGATCTTCCTGGCGATCTTGAACACGCCCGCCCTACCGAACGGCGGAGCCGGCATGGGAGCGATCCCCGCCTCCTTCAGGGCGAACCGCTGACGCCAGAGAAGGCTGAATAGGTACAACCTTCTGTTGGCGACAGCTTCCGTAAGTAAGGGCGTGTCAGCGTCGTCCTCGGCCTCCTCTTGCAGGTGCGCCGTGTAGGCCGCGACCACGGTCGCGTCAATCTCGTGCGGCCAGGCGATCTCCCGACCGACCAGCCAGGCGACCCAGTACCGCAGGCCCGCGCTGATCTGTCCCAGGGTGCCGGGCTTCTTCACGCTGGCGCCGTCGCCGGGGGCGGCATAGGCGGACCAGACGAGCCGGCGCAGCCAGTCGAGCAGGTCGGCGTGGTGCGGATCGAGCAGGCTGCGTCCGTCCGGGAGGACTAGGTCCCAGATAATGGCAGCGTCCCCCGCCCCGTGGGTCGTGTTGTCGAACGCCCACTTGGCGGATGACCAGAGGCTCTTGCTGGACACGGGCTCCAACGCGAGGCTTTCGCGGTCGCGCAGCAGGTGCAGCGGCGCTTCCGCCGTGGCCGCGAGAATGGCGGTGGTCGTCGCCTGGAATTTAGTTTGGTTAGCGACAGCAGGCATCTAGATCATCCGACGGGCTTGAGCTTTACACGGAACCGGGACGCTTCGGCCCGGACCTCGGGAGGAATCTCCGCCAGTAAACTGTTAAGGGCTCTAAGGATGGGCGGCCACTTCTCGGCCCATTGCCGTGCGGAGACGCGCCCCAGCCGGGCGTCATGGATCGCCTTCGACAGGGCGAGGTAGTAGACGACCGCCTTCGGATCATTGGGCCAAGCCTGAGCCAAGGGGCAATCCGGGCACTCGCCGTAAGCGTCGCAGAGCCTTCCCTTCCGCTGACCAGGGCGGATGCTGTCAAAGGGATCAAGGCAGCCAAAGCCCGGGGTCGCCGCCGACCGACATTGCTCGGGCTTCTTTCTCGGGTCGATGCGCCCCTTGCTGCTCGCCCACCGGTGATAGAGCGCCTGGGTTTCGGCGACGCGTTCCTGGTTCTCCCGCCGCATGCCGTCGCTTGTGTAGTGTCTGCGGGTCGTATCGATGCTCTTCTGGCCGAGGAGGTCCCGCACGGCCAGCAGGTCGCCCGTGCGCCGCCACTCCTCCTCCCCCTCGGTGGGGCGGAGCATTTTAAGGGTAAATGGCGTCAGGCCATGATCCGCGATGAACTGCTTGAAGCTATACTGCCAAGCCGTGGAGCAGGAGGGCCCCATTGCGCTTTGGAACGCCTTTGCGACAGAGCCACTCTGGACCGGCACGCCGATGAACAGCCGGTCGGAATGGTCGGGGTTCGCCAGGATGGCCCGGGTTCTTTCGGTCAGACGACGCAGCAGGTCCAAAAGGTCGGCCAATCCGCCCCTCGCGCCCGGTTCAGCAGGAAAATCTTGATCGTCGGGGGCTTCGGTCGGGCTAACGCTGACTTGGAGATCGGTGGCGCGGTTCTTGACACCGAGGAAGGTGACCGACCGCCTATCATCGGAGAATTGGACCCGTGTCCATGTCAGGGAGAGAATAGTGTCGGGATTGAAGGCTGTCTTGACCCCGATCAGCAGGACAAAGGGCACTATGTCGCGGAATGTCGCGTAGAGCAGCCGGCGGACCGCCAGCATGCCGTGCTTATCGTTCACCGCATATCGCAGCACCGGATCGAGGGCCTGCAAGTCCTCATATCTGGCCAGCCGGTCGGGAAAGGCTTCTGTGAGGCGCGCCGCGCAGACGCCGATCTCCTGACGGTAGGGTGGCGCGCGTCCCTCCGCCTGAGCCTCCTCCAGCAGGGCTCGGCCGGTTTCCAGGATGGCTTCCCGCTCGTCCAGGTGTCGTTGGAGCGCGGCGACTTCGCCCAGGCAGGCCAGTAGCATCTCGCGCTTCTCTGATTGCGACAGCACAGGCGTTGGGACGATCTTCGTGTGTCTGCCCGGCCAGGAATTGAACGGAAAGCCGGATCGTTCCATGAGATGCGTCGCGATAGCCCCATGCTCCGGGTGGTCGCGCAGTGCCTCGATGCAGAGCCTAACGATACCGAGGACGTCAGCTCTGGTCTCCTGGGCCCACGGTTGGCCGTTCTTGCGCCTCGGCCCGTCCAGCCATCGAACGAACCCGGACCAGAATGTTCGGTCGATCTGGGTCGGCGACGTTGGCGTCTTCAGAGTCGCCAGGAAATCGCCGATATTAGAGTTCAGGAGCCTGCGCTTCTCCAAACGGGTGATGGAACTGATCGTAGCCGCCCAATGCCGGAAGCCTTCGGCGAGGAACCGGGCGAGGTCTGGCTGCGTCAGAAGGCGAGACAGGTCAAATACTTCTGGCTTCTTTCCGCCTGGGATGATGACGCGCAGGCGGGGCGCGCCGGTTTCAGGGTCGGGCGTTTCGTCGATCCGGGAATGGAGCGCGCTGATCGTGGCCGATGCTTCCGCCCCAGGCTTGGCAGTCTCTTGCGAGAGCGCAACCACGTTGTCGGGTGCTGCCACGGCCCGTGCCTTCGCCTGCTTGAGCAGGGAGGCCGCGACATTTAACCGCTTCCTGCTCATCGGCCCAACACCTCCAGGAGGCTCCGGGCCTGACGCACATCCGCCCAGGTGGAAAGGTGCTTGAGGTAGGTATTGATCGTCGTCTGGGGCGATTTGTGACCCAGCTGCTCCTGGATGTACTTCCAGGCATCCAGATTGGAGTATTCGCTCTTGATTTGATTGTGATAGGTCATCACAGCGTAGGTATGCCGGAGGCAGTGCATTGAGAAGCGCGGCACAGGCGTTACCGCCACCTCGCCGGTTTCCGGGTTGACGCGCTCGTTCTGCATCATGAGGCCAGCCCTCTCGCAGGCCCGCTCCATCAAGGCCTGCATCGCCGCCTTCGTCATCGGCCGCCCGGTGCGCGTGCTGTGCTCGCTGTTGAGGATGAGCTGGCTTTCCCGAGCGTTCCGTCCGCGCTTGTGCAGCGCCCGCCGCCGCTCGCCATCAATGTACGCTTGTATATCAATCACCAGCCAGGCGGGCACGTCGACCGGGCGCGTCTTGTTGCCCTTGCCCCTCACCGACAGCTTGAAAAATTCGCCGAGGAACTGAGGGTTCGGCACCATTTCGAGGAAAGGCAGGACTGGGACGTCCGCGACTTCCTGCACGCGCAGGCCAACCGCCCACCCCAATGCGAAGACGATATAGTCGCGGTCGCTCCCGCCGTCCTCCGGCGTTCGTTCGCTGGGCCGCGGACCGGCCCAGCCGAGAAGGGCGTTCAGTTCCTCCCTTCGCAGCACGCGCACCGTGTCGTCCTGCCCGGCCTTCGGGAGAAGCTTGTTGAGCCGAACCGCCGACGCGGCGGCTTCTTCGACGACTGGCGGAGCGCCCTTCCGGATATGGGCGAGAGCGTCGGAATCGATTGGCCGGTGACGCCGGGGCGGGAGCATCCTAGAACCGGCACGGAGATCGCTGTCGATCCAATCCTGCTCGACCGCAAAATTAATAAAATTAACGATATACACCATGCGCGTCCGGACGGTGTTCGGAGAGTACTCCTGGCCGGTCTGCGGCGAGACCGCGCCGAGATACGCATCACGATAGGCGGTCAGATCGTCCTTGGTGGCGTGCCGCCAGTCGATGTCGGCAGCTTCGAGGAAATCCAGCCAGGTCAAGAGGCTCTGAGCGGCTTGCGCCCAGGTTTTCGGGCTCTCTCTTGTTGGAACGATTTCCTCGTTCAGCCAACGGCAGGCCTCTTCCAGCAGCTTCCCGTCCTTCCAGATTGCGGGATGCCCCTCTTTCTGGAGTGTGTCGCTGTGCCATGGCTTTCGCTGACCAGATGGCGGTAGAACGGCAAAGCCCGGAGAGACGGAAACTCTGTGCATACAGGCACCGTGACGCATTTTTTTATGATACCACTATCTTGTGCTATAATGTATCTGATTCAAGTGATACGCTTTTAAAATGTGCATGTTTTGCCATTCTTGACTAACCCAGCGCTCCATTGAATGATGCCTCAGCATCTACAGCTCTCGGGCGGGCGCCCCGACTTTATATAACGTGCTCGCATCCCCGATAAGGGTTCACCGACCGTTCGAAGATCACGTCGGGCGACGTGTTCTTCGACAGGACCGAACGGGCCGTGTCGTCGAAGACCTGGGTCGGGACGGTCTCCGTCAGCGCTTCGTTCTCGCCCCAGCCGTCGTCGGCCAGCACCCGCGTCTCCCGCTCGTAACGGGAGGTCAGGTTGCTGATCGCCCCCCGTCCTTTCAGGGCCTGCCGCGAAATCTCGTCCATGGGAGGAGGATAACGGCGCGGAAAAGGAACGTAAAGGGAACATTTTCCTTCTTTTTGAACGCGGGTGGGAACCGATCGCCCTTGACGGCCCGTCCTCGCGTGCCTAGCTTCGCGGTCATGACGACGCGCACGCACCATTTCAGCCGCTATTATACGCTGCTCCCATAGGGCGGCGCGTTCAGTCTTGACCATATGAACCATGCCGCCGCTGACCGGCGGCATGTGCTTCGACAGATGATCCCCGGAACGCGGCCCTTCCCTTCCGGAGATCAGCACCATGGCGACCCCCGCCGCTTCCAGCCCCTTCCAGTCCGACTTCCTGCGCGTGCTCGACGAGCGCGGATTCCTGCACCAGGGCAGCGACCTGTCGGGCCTCGACGCCCTGCTGCGCCAGGGGCCGGTCGGCGCCTACATCGGCTTCGACGCCACGGCGGACAGCCTGCATGTCGGGCATCTGGTGTCGATCATGGTGCTGCGCTGGTTCCAGAAGACCGGCAACCGGCCCGTCGTGCTGATCGGCGGCGGCACCACGCGCATCGGCGACCCCAGCTTCCGCGACACCAGCCGCCCCATGCTGGACGACGCGCAGATCGCCGCCAACATGGCCGGCATCGGGCGGGCCTTCGCCCGGTACCTGTCCTTCGGCGACGCCCCCTTGGAGAATGGGCCGAACGGCGCGGTGATGGTCGACAACGCCGACTGGCTGGATGAACTGCGCTACATCCCGATGCTGCGCGACATCGGACGCCATTTCACCGTCAACCGGATGCTGAGCTTCGATTCCGTGAAGCTGCGGCTCGACCGCGAGCAGCCGCTGACCTTCCTGGAGTTCAACTACATGATCCTCCAGGCCTTCGACTTCCTGGAGCTGTCGCGCCGCCACGGCTGCCGGCTGCAGATGGGCGGGTCGGACCAGTGGGGCAACATCGTCAACGGGATCGAACTGGCCCGCCGCGTCGACGGGACGGAGCTTTTCGGCTTGACCACGCCGCTTCTGACCACCGCGTCGGGCGCCAAGATGGGCAAGACGGCGGCGGGGGCGGTGTGGCTGAACGCCGACCGGCGCAGCCCGCACGACTTCTGGCAGTTCTGGCGCAACACGGAGGACGCGGACGTCGGCCGCTTCCTGCGCCTGTTCACCGAGCTGCCGCTGGACGAGATCGCCCGGCTGGAGGCGCTCCAGGGATCGGAGATCAACGAGGCCAAGAAGATCCTCGCCCATGAGGCCACATCCCTCTGCCACGGCGCGGCGGCGGCGGCCGAGGCCGGGGAAACCGCCCGCCGGGTCTTCGAGGAGGCCGAGCCCGGCGGCGGCCTGCCGACGGTGGAGGCCGCCCGCGCCGACCTCGTCGCCGGCGTCCGGCTGGCCGATCTGCTGACCGCCGCCGGGCTCGCCGAGTCCAAGGGGGCGGCACGGCGGCTCATCCGCGACGGCGGGGCGCGGGTGAACGGCACCCCCGTCACCGACGAGGCGGCGCTGCTGACCGCGGCGGACCTCGACGGCGAGGGACTCATCCGCCTGTCCGCCGGCCGCAAGCGCCACGCGCTGGTCCAGGCGCGCTGAAGGCGAACCGAAGAAGCCGGGCGCCCTCAGCGGCTCCCGGCCTCGGCCACCACCTGTTTCAGGTGATGGGACGACACCGGCTTGTGCAGGATGGCGAAGCCGCTGCGCTGGGCCTCGACGATGCGTTCGGGTGCGGTGTCGCCGGTCAGGATGATGCTGGGGATCGCCGCCCGGCAATGGGCGTGGATGGCGCGCAACGCCTCCGGCCCGGTCTTGCCGTGGCGCAGCCGGTAGTCGGCCAGGATGACGTCCGGCCGCCGCCCGGCCTCGTCGAGCAGGCGGATCGCCTCGTCCCCGGCGGTGGCGGCGATGACCTCGTAGCCCCAGCCCTCCAGCATGGCGCGCAGCCCCATCAGGATGATCACCTCGTCGTCGATGATCAGGACGAGCCGGCACCCGCCGCCCTCCGTCCGGCCGACCGCGGGAACCGTCGTCACGGCGGGCCTCGGCGGCTCGGCGGCGGGGACGGTGACCAGGAAGGTCGATCCGCTGCCCGGCCGCGACCGCAGGGCCACGGAATGGCCGAGCAGAGCGCACAGCCGCCGCACGATGGCGAGGCCGAGACCCAGCCCCTTCTCGCGGTCGCGCTCCGGGTTGCCGAGCTGGGTGAATTCCTCAAAGATATCCTCCTGGCGGTCCGGCGGAATGCCGGTGCCGCTGTCGCACACGGCGATGTGGAAACGGCGGCGCGACCGCCGCACGCCCAGCAGCACCCCGCCCCGCCCGGTGTAGCGCAGGGCGTTGTCCAGCAGGTTGCGGACGACCCGCTCCAGCAGCATGGGGTCGCTGCGCGCGTGGAGCGTGGTCGGGACGACGCGCAGGGTCAGGCCGCGCCGCGCCGCTTCCGGCGCGTATTCGGCGGCGAGGCGTTCGAAGAGGGGCTGGATCGCCACGTTGGTGGTCACCGGCTCGACCACCCCGGCGTCGAGCTTGGAGATGTCCAGCAACCCGTCGAGCAGCCGCTTCAGCGCCTCCAGCGCCTGCTGCATGGTCGTCAGCGTGCCGTGGCCCGGACCACCCTTTATCTGCTCGCCCAGCGCCGAGGTGAGGAAGAACAGCGACTGCACCGGCTGGCGCAGGTCGTGGCTGGCCGCGGCGAGGAAGCGCGACTTCGCCCGGTTGGCCCGCTCCGCCTGGTCCTTGGCGCGGCGCAGCGCCGATTCGGTGCGCTTGCGCTCGGTGATGTCGCGCAGGATGGCCGTGAAGAAGCGATCACCGCCGTCGCTCCAGGACGACAGCGACAGCTCCAGCGGCACCGCCAGCCCGTCGCGCCGTCGCCCTTCGACCTCGCGCGCGATGCCGTCGGCCAAGCGGTCCGGGCTGAGAGGCTCCGAAATGAGGCCGCCCGGAATCAGCCGGCCCACGTCCGTCCCGACCGCGTCGGCCGGGCCATGGCCGAAGATGCGCTCCGCGCCGCGGTTGTAGGTGTGCACCGTGCCCTTGGCGTCGACCAGCAGGATCGCGTCGGCGGCGGTTTCCAGCAGGGAGCGGTGGCGCTCCACGGCCCGCCGGATCGCCCGTTCGTCCTCCTTGCGGCGGGTCACGTCCTGGGCGTAGACGGCCAGCCGGTCGCCCGTGGCGAACAGGCGCAGGGCGTACCAGTCGCCGGCGCCCCGTTCCTCGCCGCCGGCCAGCCGGATTTCGAATTCCTCCGGCTCGCGCCGGTCCAGCGCGTCGCGCAGGCGCGCGGCGAATGGTTCGGCCACGCCGGGCGGCAACAAGGCGACGAAGACCTGCCCCACGAGGTCCCCGCCGTCGCCGAACAGGCGCGCCGCCTTGTCGTTGGCGAAGGTCACCCGGCCTTCATGGTCCAGCTCGACCACCGCGTCGGTGGAGGCGGCGAGGATCGCGGCCATGCGGTGCTCGGCGGCGTGGGCGGCGTCGCGGGCTTGCTCGCGCGCCTGAAGCTCCTGCGCCATGGAATCGAAGGCGCGGCCCAGCGCGCCGATCTCCGATGTGTCGCCCGGCCGACCGATCCGCGCGCCCCGGTCCCCGGCGCTCCACCGCTCCACCACCCGCTTCAGCCGGGCCACCGGGCGCAGCACGAACAGGCGCGCGCCGGCCCAGGCCGCGGCCAGGGACAGCGCCGCCGCCAGCGCCAGCAGGAAGGCGCTCCGCTCGGCCGCGGCGGTGACGGGGCGCAGCGCCTCCGTCCGATCCAGCCCAACCGCCAGGAACAGCTCGCGAACCTTCTGGTCCACCGGAGCGTAGGCCAGGATCCGCGGCTCGCCGTCCAGGCCGGCCACCTCCGCCACGCCGTCGGACGGCGCGCGCAGCAGGGCCATCAACGGTTCGGGCAGCGGCATCCCCACCCGCTGGTCGTCGCTGCCGGGAAAGCGGCCCAGCAGCGTGCCGTTGCGGTCGGCCAGCACCAGCATGGCGTTCGCCGGCAGCGGCTTTTCCGCCAGATACTCGCGCAGCCATCCGGCGTCGAGCGCGATGGACACCACCCCCGCCATGCGGCCCGTCCCATCGGTGTAGGGCGCCGCGAAGGGCAGCACGGGGCGCCCGTCCAGCCGCCGCACCGCGTAATCCCCAACGACGAAGCCCTGCCCGTAGAGCGCCATGCGGATGTGCGGCAACGCCGCCACCATCAGGCCGTTCAGCTTCGCATCGCTGGCGCAGCGGACCGAGCCGTCGAGATCGGTCAGGGCGATGCCCTTGACCCGTGGCAGCCGGCCGCGCAGGCGGTTCAGGGTGGTGGAGCATTGCTGCGGGTCGACGGCGAGCCGCGGCGCCATCTCGGCGACCGTCACCAGCACGCCGCGCATGCCCTCCACGACCCGCTGCTGCTCGTCCTGGATCAGCGTCAGAAGGCGGCGGGCTTCCGCCTCGGCCTGCCGTTCCCCCGCCTCGATGGCGGTCAGGCTGTTGTGCGCCAGGATGCCGATGGCCGGCAGGCTGGCGAGGAGAACGAGAAGGACAAGGCGTGTGAGAATGCTCATCGGCAGCCCGGGAACAGCACGGCGGAAGGGAACGGCACGACCCTGCACTTCCCATGGGTCGCATGGCACCCCGGGTCCGATGCACGCCGTCATACCCGCGGCAACGGTGTCCCGCTACCACGCCGGCCACATCCTTACCTTGCGTTTACCAAAAGGAGGGACCGCGCTCAACCGACTATTTCGCATACGAATTATAACGGCGCCGGAGGAACGGGGACCCGGCTCCCCGGCGCCACGGGATTGTCCGCCCGTCCTCAGGCGGATTCGGCGATGGACTCGACGCGGCCGTCGAGCGCCATCAACAGCAGTTCCACCTCCAGGTCGGGGTGCCGTTCCTTGATCGCGGCGCCCAGCGCCCGGAGCTGTTCGGCATGGACGGCGGTCTCCTTTTGCGGGTCCGCCCCAATATCCTCGTTCAGGAAGACGCGGTAAGCGCCGCAGTCGCGGTGGTCCATCACCATCACGCGCCGGATGCCGTGCAGCTGCTTGGCGACCGCCACATGGTCCCAGAAGGCCTCGCCCCACGCCTTCTTCTGGTCGGTCAGGGCGCCCAGCGACGCGCCGGCCAGAATCACATGGTCGTAGCGGTTGGTCAGCCCGCGCCCGTCCATGTAGCGGCCGATGTCGTCGATCAGCCGGTAATCCATGCAGGAGAGCAGAAGCGCCTCCACCGTGCCGGCGGGCCGGGCGGCGCGCGCGGCGCCAAAGGTCAGCGGCGCCATCAGCGCGGCCCCGGCGCCCAGCGCGGCGACCCTCAGAAAGGTCCGTCGGGAGTCGTGCCGAAGGCTGCCGCAGCAGGTCGAGCCCAAGTCGATTCCGAAGCTGTGTCGGTACTGCATGAGGTCTCCACGTCGTTGAGGTTTCGTGGGGCCGAACGCCCGTGGAAACCGCAGTACCTCACCGCGTCCGAGACAGCATTATTCGTGCACGAATCTTTCATGGACCAGAAGGGCACAACATGATGACAGGACTATCTGGACAAACTGGAACGAGAACCTTCGGCCCGTCCCCCGGACGCCAAAAAGAAACGGGCCGCTTCCCAGGTGGGAAACGGCCCGTTCGGCATGGTGCTGCCGGTGTTGCGTTGCTGGTATCAGCCGCGGGTGCTGCCCGAAGCCCGGTCGCCGGTGGCGACCGTGTCGCTGGCCGGCTTTTGCGTGCCGGCGCTGGCGCTGTGGCTGGAGGAGCAATCCGCGCTGGCGACCCCCGCCGTCAGGAGGGCGGCGAGACCGAACAGAACGGCTACCGGCTTGGCTCCATGAGACATTGGATCACCTCCTTTCAAAACTGTTGAACACCGCAACAGCATGTGAGGACGATCCGGCGCGAGTCAACGCCCTATACCGCCCGTACAGGGCGCGGCCCGGCGTGGACGCAAGCTCAGGCCGCCGTCTCCAGCGCCTCCCGCATGGTGCGGAACAGCTCCGCCTTGTCCTCGAAGCCGATGCCCGGCAATTCCGGCAGGCGGACGCGCCCGTCCTCGACCGCGATGCTGTCCGCGAAGCCGCAGAAGGGCTTGAACACGTCCGGGTAGGACTCGTTGCCGCCCAGATGCAGGCCGGCGGCGATGTTCAGCGACATCTGGTGACCGCCGTGCGGCACGACGCGGCGGCTCGACCAGCCGTTCTCCGCCAACATGTCCAGCGTGCGCATGTACTCGACGAGGCCGTAGCTGAGCGCGCAGTCGAACTGCAGCCAGTCGCGGTCCGGGCGCATCCCGCCGTGGCGGATCAGGTTGCGGGCGTCCTGGTGGCTGAACAGATTCTCGCCGGTCGCCATGGGGCGGTCATAATGGTTCGCCAGCTCGGCCTGGAGCGCGTAATCGAGCGGGTCGCCGGCCTCCTCGTACCAGAAGAGATCGTAGGGCTTCAGCGCCTCGGCGTAGGCGATGGCGGTCTTCAGGTCGAAGCGGCCGTTGGCGTCCACGCAGAGGTTCCGGCCGTCGCCGACCACCTCCAGCACCGCCTCGATGCGGCGCAGGTCGTCTTCCAGCGAGGTGGCGCCGATCTTCATCTTCACGACCTTGTAGCCGCGGTCGCGGTAGCTGCGCATCTCGTCCTGGAGCGCCTCCACCCCCTTGCCGGGGTAGTAGTAGCCACCCGCGGCGTAGACCCAGACCGACTCGTCGGCGACACCGCCGCGGTAGCGGTCGGCGAGCAGGCGGTAGAGCGGCTTGCCGGCGATCTTCGCCACGGCGTCCCACACCGCCATGTCGATGGTGCCCACCGCGACCGAGCGTTCGCCGTGGCCGCCCGGCTTCTCGTTGGTCATCAGCCGCGCCCAGACCTTGAACGGGTCGAGGTTGCCGTTCGCCTCGTCGATCAGGCTGTCGGGGGCGGCCGAGGTCAGGCGGGGGATGAAGCGCTCCCGCATCAGGCCGCCGGCGCCGTAGCGGCCGTTGGAATTGAAGCCGTAGCCGATCACCGGCTTGCCGTCGCGCACCACGTCGGTGATGACCGCCACGGTGGAGCAGGTCATCTGGCTGAAGTCGATGTAGGCGTTGGCGATGTCGGACTTGATGCCGACGGTCTTTTCCCGGATCTCCACGATGCGCATGGCGCTGCTTCCCTTTGGCTTTTCCGATGCCCTGGGCCGCAGGATAGGGATGGACGGGACCGCCGGGCCAATGCCAGTTTCAAATCGCATGATGCGCGTCCGGCATGGGCTGAAGAGTCACCGATGGAACTGAACTGGCTTGAGGATTTCCTCGCCCTGGCGGAGTGCGGCAACTTCTCCCGCGCCGCGGAGGGGCGCAACCTGACCCAGCCGGCCTTCAGCCGCCGCATCCGCGCGCTGGAGGACTGGACCGGCACGCCGCTGTTCGACCGCAGCACCCAGCCGGTTGGGCTGACCGAGGCCGGGCGCCGCTTCCGCCCCTTCGCCGACGAGACGGTGCGCCGCCTCCTGCAGGGGCGGGAGGAGGCTCGGCTGGCCGGCGGCGCGGCGGCCACGGCGCTGCGCTTCGCGGCGACCCACGCCTTGTCGCTGACCTTCTTCCCGACCTGGCTGAGCCGGCTGGAGGAACAGGCGCGCCTGGGCGCCATCCACCTGCTGTCCGACAGCATGCAGGCCTGCGAGCAGGTGATGATGCAGGGACAGGCGCAGTTCCTGCTGTGCCACGCCCATGCGGCGGCCCCCTCCCGGCTGGAGGCCGGGGCCTTCCGCTCGGCCGCGGTGGGACGCGACCGTCTGGTGCCGGTCTGCGCGCCGGACGAGGCGGGCACGCCTAAGCATCCCTTGTCCGGCGGCGGGGCCGCCCTGCCCCATCTCGCCTACAGTCCGGAATCCGGAATGGGGCGCATCGTCACGGCGGCGCGCGGCGGCTTTCCGGCGCCTCTGGCGCTTGATACCGTCTTCACCTCGCACCTCGCCGCGGTGCTGCGCACGCTGGCCCGCGACGGGCGCGGCGTGGCGTGGCTGCCGGACAGCCTGATCGGCGACGACGTGGCGCAGGGACGGCTTGTGCGGGCCGGCGGGGCGGGCTGGGAAATCCCGGTGGAGGTGCGGCTCTACCGCCCGCGCGCACGCCAGAGCCCGGCGGCGGAGTCCTTCTGGGCTTTGGCGGCGGAACAGGCACCCCAAGACGGGAGGGATCGGGAATGAGCGGAGCGGACTACAGGCTCTATGGGGCCCCCGGCTGGGGGTCCGTCCTGGTGGAGGCGATGCTGGTCCAGTGCGGCGTCCCTTTCGTCTTCGAGGACGTCGCGGGCTTCGACGCGCCGGGCGAGGCGCGGCAACGGCTGCTCGCGCTGAACCCGCTGGGGCAGGTTCCCACCCTGATCCTGCCGAACGGGACGGTGATGACGGAAAGCGCGGCCATCGCGCTGCTGCTGGCCGAAAGGCACCCGGACGCCGGGCTGGCCCCGCCGCCGGACGCAGCGGAGCGCGCGGCCTTCCTGCGGCTGCTGGTCTGGCTGGTGGCGAACGTCTACCCGACCTTCACCTACGGGGACCATCCGGAGCGCTGGGTGACGGACAGGCCGGAGGCACTCGGCGCGGCGATGGAGGAACACCGCAAGACGCTGTGGCTCTGGCTGGAATCGCAACTGGGCGACGGCCCGTGGGTGCTGGGGGAGCGCTTCAGCGCGCTCGACATCTACGTCGGGGCGATGGTGCACTGGCGGCCCCGCCGCGCGTGGTTCGCGGAGCATTGCCCGAAGCTGTCCAGCGTGGCGGAACGGGCGCTGGCCCTGCCGACCCTGGCGCCGGTCTGGATCCGGAACTTCACGCCGGCGTCCTGAACCGGGACGCACCGCGTTGATACAGCACGGGGGCGGTCGCTGGACCGCCCCCGTTCAACATTCAGCGCTCGTGACCGAGCGTTCGCGCATCAACGCTCGTTGATGGCGCGGTACACGATGTAGGCCGGAGTCGCGCGCAGCCAGGCGGCGAGGAATTCGCGGACGGCCTGGAGGGCGGAGGACGGGGCGCGGTCGCTGCCGATGTGGGTGTAGGTCGAGCTGTTCATGATGGTCTCCAATCGTTGGGAGGCGTTATCGGGGGGTTGTTCGTTGAGACCAATATGCCCTGGTATACCTAATACCACACGCGCGCTTATTGCAGGGCAGACCCCAAAAAACGCAACGCTTTCAGTGCTTTAGTTGACCGACATTCCGCTTCGCGAACTGTTTCCGTGTCGGACACTGAAATCTTGCCGCATCGCGGAAGGCGGCGGTCTAGCCAAAGCCGCCGCACCACCCCACTTCTCGTGTCATGCCGCGCGACGACAGCCAGCCCCGCTTTCCCGCCGTCCCGTCCGACCACTGGGACGGGCGCCGTTTCTTCAATCCCCACGCCGACACGGACAAGAGCCCGCGCGAGCTGTGGCGGCTCTACAAGGCGCGCGGCCCGCGCTGGA